>DASSUO010000209.1:0-4711 GCA_035706925.1 Moraxellaceae bacterium | reverse complement strand
GACCGTATTTCCTTGGAATCAGTTATATGTACTAGATTGATGATCCGGACGGCGCAGTCGGGCCCTCCTTCCTTCGGGCCTGCTTACCCCTCCGGTCATCTCGATCGGACATCACTTCCACCGATAAGGAAAAATCCATGAAGACCTTTCTGAAAATGGCCGTCTTTGCCGGAATGATTACCAGCTCAGCCGTTGTTGCCGCCAAGTCGGCCGACGTACCTGCTCCTGCGACTGCCCCCGCCGGGGCAACTGGCCTGTGCAACGATGGCAGCTACTACACGGGCAGCTCGCGCAGCGGCGCCTGCAAGGGCCACAAGGGTCTGAAGGAGTGGTATGCGGCACCGGCTGCGGCAACCGCCGCACCTGCCGCCAAGGCGGCGAAACCGGTGCCCGCGGCCAAACCAGCCATGCCTGCCGCACCAGCGAAGGCCGGGATGCCGGCCACCGGGATGCCGGCCACCCCGGCCATGCCTGCCAGCAAGCCGATGCCCATGACCAAGAAGAGCGGCGCTGCCATGCCGGCAACGGCCCCGGCCATGCCGGCGGCAATGCCTGCCGCTGCGGCCGCTACCGGCGGTGCCGGACAGGTCTGGATGAACAGCGACAGCAAGATTTATCACTGCCCCGGCAGCCGCTATTACGGCAAAACCAAACAGGGGCAATACATGAGCGAAGCGGCGGCCGTTGCGGCCGGTGGACGCCCCGATCACGGCAAGGCCTGCAAGTAAGGCCCGCCCCTACCGGAGAATGAACATGGGACTTCTCGACGAACTCAGCAATCTGGCCGGTGGCATCAGCGGGGGATCCGGCAGCCCCGACATTTCAGGCATGGCGCAGCACCTTCTGACGCAGGAGGGAGGCCTGCAAGGGCTCGTGCAGAAATTCGAGCAATCAGGACTCGGATCGGTGGCGGCCTCGTGGATCGGCACAGGACAGAATCAGCCAGTCTCTGCGGAGCAGATCACCCAGGTTCTCGGCGAGCACGGCCTGAATGACCTGGCTGCAAAATTCGGTGTCGACCCCCAACAGGTCTCTGCCCTGTTGGCGCAACACCTGCCAGGACTGGTGGATCACCTGACGCCGAATGGCCAGATGCCTGAAATGGGCCAGCTGGCTAGCGAAGGGTTGTCGCTGCTCAAGGGCTTTTTCAACCGCTGACAGACTCGGTAGCGCTGTCGCAAGACTGGTCCTTGCGGGGCGAATACCGGCGGTTCGCATGGCCGGCGTGTCGTGCGAACCGCTTGTTTTTTGCCCGCGGCAACATGCTTCTTGCGCCAATTTTCTTGCCCATTACAGGATTTGGTCCACCATTTACGCTGTCCGTCGTTAATAAGGTCAGTGAAGAGGCGGCCTGTCTTTTAATTCAGGGCCTTTCATCACGCCCGTGCGGAATGGCATGGGCTCATTGCCTGACGGCCATCATGTGATTCCCCTGTCCCGACAGGAAAGGGGGGTTGCCCCCGATGACCGCACAGGTACATAACACCGCAGCAGCGGGACGCATTTCATGGAAATCGCCCTGCCGTTCCGGAAGATTTCCCGCCACGACATTGATGCAAAAGAAGGAGAACATCATGCCCCTCAATCCGACCCATCGCATGGCCGCCCTCAGCGTGCTGATTGCCAGCCTCGCCGGAGGCCTCGCTGCCTGCGGTGACAAGGACAAGACGGCCGCCGCCACCCCGGCGCCGGCAGCTGCGCCCGCTGCGGCACCGGTAGCTGCTGCGCCGGCGCCGGCCGCAGCACCAGCCCCCGCGCCCGCCCCGGCAGCTGCGCCTGCTCCGGAGCCGGCAGCAAAGCCGGTGGTCCATCATCACCGTGAGCACCGTCAGGAAACGACCGTGGCATCCGCGGCCGCTCCGGTATGCGGCAACTGCGGTGTCGTGACCGCCGTACGTGACGTGACCGATCCGGGTCAGGCGTCCGGCGCCGGCGCAGTGGGTGGCGCGCTCGCAGGTGGTGTCCTCGGACATCAGACCGGCAAGGGTCGCGGCAAGGATGCGATGACCATCCTCGGCGCCATCGGCGGTGCCGTGGCCGGCAACTACGCCGAAAAGGAGATCCGCAAGGCTCACCACTATGAGGTGTCGGTGCAGTTCAACGACGGCAGCAACCAGACCTTCAAGTTCCAGCAGCAGCCCCCGGTCCAGGTGGGCGACCACGTGCGGAACGAAGGTGGCGCACTGTCGCCGCAGTAAGGTCCGCCAGGAGGCGGCGGCACTACGCGACGTTTGACGCAGTGCCGCTGCTTCCGCCCCCTTTCGCAATGTCAGGATGGCTGTTCATTCCGGGGCAATATCGACCCGCCGTGACCCTGTCTTCGGCTCTCCTAGCTCAAAGCTCGGGGCTCCATTCTCGAAACGTCGGACGCCATGCCCCAGCTGCTGGCTGCTGGCTGCTGGCTGCTGAAAATGGTGTCGAGGCGAGACGGGAAATCCTTCCACGCCGGGCTGAACGCCCCTCGATAGGCCACCATCCGTCAGAACGCATGATTCTCCTTGGTTTTTGTACTGGCAACGTGTACAGTGCGCGCTGTCACGGTCCTGTCACAGGTGCCAGACAACCGGCGGTGCCCCGCTTTCTACGGGCAAACGCCACGGCATGGCCCGCAATGCGGCCCTCTGCTTGTCCGGGAAGCGTCCCGGGCGCAGGCCAGCTCCCAAGGCTGTCGTCCTGCTGAAAGCTCCTACAGCCACCACTTCTTTCAGGCTCAGGAACTGTCCCGTCGTTCCTGACCTTGCCTCCTGCCCCCGCGCAGTGAAATCCGGTTGGCGACGATACCGCGCCAGTTGCGTCCGGGCTCTTTTGCCCCGGTTCCGGCTTGCATTTTGATCGATCCATCAGGGCCCGATGTGCCCCGGAGTAACGTTTTGTCCTTTTCCTCGCTGAACCTGCACGAGTCTGTGCAGCGCGCGCTGGCCGCCGCCGGCTATACCGAACCCACCCCCGTCCAGGCTGAAGCCATCCCGGCCGCCCTCGAGCGCCGTGACCTCATCGTCTCGGCCCAGACCGGCACCGGCAAGACCGCCGCTTTCATGCTGCCCGCGCTTTCCATGATTGCCGACGAGTCCCGCAAGCCTGGCCGCGGCCCGCGCGTACTCGTGCTGACCCCCACCCGCGAACTCGCGCAGCAGGTCACCACCGCCGCGCAGAAGTACGGCTCTGAGCTCAAGGGGCTGCGCACCGTGTCCGTGCTGGGCGGCATGCCCTTCCCGGCGCAGAACCGCCTGCTGGCTCGCCCCTACGACATCATGGTCGCGACCCCGGGTCGCCTGCTCGACCACATCGGCCGTGGCCGCATCGTGTTCGAACGTCTCGACATGCTGGTCCTCGACGAAGCCGACCGCATGCTGGACATGGGCTTCATTGAAGACGTGGAAGCCATTGCTGCCGCTTGCCCGCCGGAACGCCAGACGCTGTTCTTCTCCGCCACCTTCGAAGACCGCATCGCCTCGCTGGCCGCGTCGCTGCTCAAGAACCCGCACCGCATCGACATCGCCGGACACCAGACCAAGCACGAGTCGATCGAGCAGAAGGCCTACTTCGCCGATGACCAGGATCACAAGAAGAAGCTCCTGATGCACATGCTCTCCGGCGTCGATGTGAACCAGGCCATCGTGTTTGCCGGCACCCGTGTCGACGCCGACGCCCTCGCCGACGAACTGGCCCAGTTCGGCTTCCCGGTCGACTCGCTGCACGGCGACATGAAGCAGACGTCGCGTAACCGCACCCTGACCGGCCTGCGCACCGGCCGCACCAAGGTACTGGTCGCCACCGACGTCGCGGCCCGCGGCATCGACGTCCCCGGCATCAGCCACGTGATCAACTACGACCTGCCCAAGAATGCGGAAGACTACGTGCACCGCATCGGCCGCACGGGCCGCGCCGGCCGCTCCGGCACCGCCGCCTCGCTGGTGGGTCCGCGCGACCGCAGCGTGTTGCGCCGCATCGAGCACTTCCTGCAGCAGAAGATCGACATCGAGACGATTGAAGGCCTGGAGCCGCAGAAGCGCTACGACCCCGATCGTCCCCGCCGTGGCCACGACAAGCCGCGCTGGGGTCACAAGGACCGTACTGCCCGCGATGACCGCGAAAAGCGCTTCAGCGATCGTGAACGGCAGCCCCGTCGCGAAGGCTTTGGTGACCGTCCCGCGAACGGAGACAACTTTGCACCGCGTGCCGCTCGCGAGGGCTTCTCCGAGCGTCAGCCGCGCAGCTTCGATCGTCAGCCGCGCCCTGACGGCGAACGTCAGCCGCGTGATTTTGGCGACCGCCAGCCGCGCAACTTCGGTGATCGCCAGCCCCGCTTCGACGGCGAGCGTCCGCAGCGCAGCTTCCAGCGCGATGACCGCAAGTTCGACAAGGGCCCGCGCGCCCCGCGCAACGACGACAATATCGGCAATCGCCAGGATTTCGACGAGCGCCAGCCGCGCATCGAAGGCGATTTCGGTGAATACCAGCGTCGCGATTTCATGGCCCGCACCGGCCTCGGCGGCAAGGGTGGCAAGCCCGGCAACGCAGGCGGCCCGCGCAAGGCTCGCCCGCAGGGTGGCTTCAATGGCAACGGCCATGGCTATGGCGGCGAACGTCGCGGCTTTGCACCGCGTAACGAAGGTGGCTTCCGCGACGAGCGCCCGCAGCGCGATCACGCCAGCAAGCCCGCCGTGCAGGTCCAGACCAAGCGTCGCCGCTTCGGCGAAGATGCCTCGCG
>DASSUO010000208.1:0-4159 GCA_035706925.1 Moraxellaceae bacterium | reverse complement strand
CAAGGGTCTGCATTGGCGACAGCTTCCAGGCGGGCTCGGTGCGGATGCAGGTCACCCGCCCCCGAGGGTCTGGCGTCAGCCAGGCATGCCGGTGGTGACCACTCAAATTGCGGCCCGCCAGGTCGCCGCGGTAGCCCCTAGAAGTCGCAGATCGAGTCCAGCACCAACACATGGTCGGAGCCACTCAGCACCCGGCCCGACGTGGTGCGGGCCGTGAGGAAGGCATGCCGGGCGCCGCAGCCGATGCCGGCCTGGTTGGTCTTGAAGACGGCGATGAGATCGGTATCCCCATCGCCGCCCAGGTCCTTGTAGAAGGAGGGGCCGGAGGTCTCGGTGCCTTGCCCGCCGAAGCGGATGCTGGAGCGGACGATGGTGCGGGCATCGAAGCCCGGCGACGACACGATGGCGACCGGGAGGAGGCCCGGTCCCGTCGCATGGATCGCGTTGAGGACGCTGCCCGGCTTGATGTCGATGTCGAGCTCCTCGGCGTCGACCAGCAGGTGGGAGTCATCGGTGGCGTCGCCGCTGTTGGCCACGCGGTACTCGACCGTGTAATTGCCGTCGGCCGGCGCGGTGAAGGACCAGGGCGTCCAGGGGCCGTCGGTGTTGGCGCCCGTCGCGGCCACATCGGTGGTGAACAGCGTCGCGACCACCGGCCCGAAGAAGCTGAAGCCGCTGCGCACCAGGACCTGGGCATTGTCGTTGCCGGGCAGCGCATCGCGCGAGACGAAGGCGACCGCGCCCGTCACCGTCTCGCCGGCCTTGAGCGTGTGGTAGTGGAAGGCGCTGGTGTAGAGGCCGGGGTCGGACGGCTTCAGGTCCAGGAAGTACTGGCCGCTGACGGGCGCGTACGTCGAGGTGTTGCCCGCGAAGGACGTCACGATGGTGACGCCGCCGCCCGACGGCAGGGAATAGGCCAGGTCGGTGACATCACCGGTCTCGAAGCCTTCGTTGATGGCGAGCGCCGGCACGGCCGCCGACAGCAGGGCCGAGGCCAGCAGAACATTCAGGATTTTCATCGCGCACTCTCCTTGTGCCATGCGAGGGGAGCGGCCAGCTTACGGCGCGCGGTGCCAGCGGGGCATCGCCGCTAAGTCGGGCAAGTGTTTGCGGAGGGTGCGCATTTGCGGGCTCCAGAAACGACACGACCGGCTTGCGCCGGCCTTTCCTCCCAAGGTCAGACGCAACTGAATGCGACGGGCGATGGGTAAGTTGTTATCGAGCATTGGTGCGGCAGGGGCGGGGTCGTCAGCACATCATCGAGCTTTTTTGTCCTGGGGGTCTCCTGGCTGGAGGCGGCCGGCTTTCCGTGCCTGCCTGAACCCGGCCGCCACGTTCACCTGCTTGTTGAACTCCAGCATGGCCTGCGACACGCGCTGCGACTCGTCCATCGCCAGCACCGCCTCGTCGCAGGCCGGGCACCAGTCGCCCGTCACGGCGGGCATCGTGGTGGTCTCTCCTTGGTAGGTGTAGGGCAGGTCGCGGGTGTCATGCACCAGTTTCGCAGAACCGCAGTTGGGACAGGTCATGGGCATTCCTCGTCAGCGTCAGGCCAGCTCGATCCGCAGCTTCTTGCCCAATGCCGCCGCCGCGCTCGCCAACGTGGTCAGCGTCAGGCTGGTGTCGGTCTCATCCAGCAGGCGGTTCAGCGCGGCGCGGCGGGTATGCATGCGCGCGGCCAGGGCCGTCCTGGTCAGCGCCTGCGCCTTCATCTCTTCCTCGATCTGCCAGACGATGACGCGCTTCACCGCCAGGGCGGTGGCGTGCTCCAGCAGACCGTCGTCCTGCATCAGGTCGTCCAGGGAGCTGCCGATATGCGGGTGGCGAATCATGTCATTCTCCTGCGTTGGCCTCGGGGCTGTGCGTTCAGATCAGCGCCTCCAGCCCCTTGCGATCCAGCAGGTCCAGCAGCTTGAGCGAGGGACCGCTGGGATGCTTCTCGCCGATCTCCCACTGCCGCACTGTGGAAGCGCTGGTGTTCAGCACCGCCGCCAGCACCGTCTGGCTCAGCCGGTGGCGGGCGCGCAGGGCCTTGATCTCGGCCGCGGAATAATCCGGCACCGGCGCCAGGCAAAGCGCGTCGAACTGGCGCAGGCGACGCAGGTCGATCAGGCCGGCCTCGTGCAGGTCGGCGGCGGTCTCGTGGACGGCCTCCAGCAGGCGGCTAGTGGCCTTGGCTTTCGCGGGCGTAGTCATGGCAGATTTCCTCCAGGGATGCCCGGGCCACCTGGGCGTCCAGATCAGGGCTCGAGAGGCTCAGCAGGCTTTCGGCCAGCAGGTGCAGGGCTTCCAGCTCCGGGGCGGAGATATTGGCGCGCTCGCTTTTCTCGAAGCCGAACACGAAGAACCAGCGCGAGCCCCTGTTGGTTGCCACCAGTGTGCGGGCCGACCGGCTCTTGCCGCGGCCGGGCAGGGCAACCCGCTTCTTCAGGACGTGCCCCCCGAGGTCGGCGTCGACCAAGCCCCGCTCCATCTCGCGCACGGCACTGCACAGGGCGGCGTCCGTCAGTTCGGTCTTGCGCATCCATCGGGCGAAATGGCGGGTCTTGAAGACTCTCGTCATGGCGAAGCCTATCACTTAGTGATATGGATGGCAAAAGGCGGCCCGGGAGGGCTGCTCATGCGGACAGTATCCTCCAGCAGGGCCGTGGCATGTGTAGGAGAAGCGTGCAGGCCGCTGAAGCCGCCCACCCTCACCGCGCCTGAGCTCTTCTGACTGCCCCTCCCGGCTCCCCTGACAACCCCCGCCCCGCCTGCGGCCTTTACGGATTCCTACCCCCATTAGCGGGTGCTACATTCAAGCCTTTCCGGGCAGGAGTCGCCCGGCCAGCGGCTAAAAGGGCGTCTAAAAGGGGACAGATCTATTTTTCGCAGAAAAATAGATCTGTCCCCTTTTAGACGCCCTCCCGTTCAAGCGCCCCCGAACAAAAACAAGGACGTGCGCCCCCGTGATCATCTACCAGGCCCAGAAAACCCAGTTCCTGCACGACGTGCAGCAGCGGGACATCGAAGAGGTGATCCTGGAGGCCTACCGCGCCCGCACCGGCCACAAGGTGGGCGAGGCCGAGATCAAGGCCTGGGCCAGCTCCCTCACCTACATGGGCAAGGTTAAAAAAGGGGCCATTCCCGGGTCTTAGGAAAGCGGACTACTGAATATGAGGCATATATGAAGAAAAATCCGGGAGCTGCCTGGCGCTTGGCGAAGGCCCTGCCGATCGCTGGGGCGACGGCGATTCTTGTTGTCGCCGCAATGGCGTTTCTTCCTTCCCGTGCGCTTGCGTCGGAGTGGTATCTCATTAGCAAGGCGACTGACGGGACATATGTCTACCTGGATATATCGACTCTTCGTGCAGCGAAAAACCACAAGAAGATTTGGGGGATGTTCGTCAAGAACGATAGCACCTACAGGAAGGTGCTGACGGGGTTCCGGTGCGCAGAACGAGAATCGGCGAATTTTTACAGCGCTGCGTATGACGAAAGCGAAAAACTTGTATCCACGACGCCGGCAGACTTGCCGCAATTTGAGCCGGTCATTCCCGACTCCATCGGGGAAACCATTCTGGAAATTGTCTGCTCCTCCAGCCCGAAGGCACGCATCCTGAAGGAACGGGGGATCAGGGTTCGAGATCCCCGAGAGCACTGGGCGGCCGCCCGCGGAAAGATTCCTATCCTTAATGAGGATGACTCGATCAGCTACGTCGACGGTCAGTCCTCGTCTATTGCCAATAGCGACGACGAAGGGGAGGCCACGCCTGAGGAATCACCTGAGCAGATTCCGCCTCCAGGATGTGTCGATGACTGCGCCTACGGCTACAAGTGGGCGTTTGATTCGCGAATCTCCAGTGCTTCAGGGTGCCCGAAGTCCGGACGTCCCTTCTTTCTTACGGGTTGCAGGGAGGCAGTCAAGGCCATGCAGGCGAATGCTCAGACAGTCCCGGATGTTACAGGGCCCGAGGCGGCAAGCGACAAGTAGCGTCGCTTACGGCCAGGGGGCTTAGGTAATTGCCGAACTTATGGCGATGCCGAGGCTTTGCTAGTGTCGGTCGTTGGCATTGGTCTGTCTCTTAGTGCCCTGAAGATCAGCGGCGTCTGCTTCTCCGCAAGAAAATGGGCATCGGTTATTGAGCCGAGGCCTGCCTTCGTCTGCGCGGTGGAAAGA
>DASSUO010000207.1:0-15507 GCA_035706925.1 Moraxellaceae bacterium | reverse complement strand
CGTGTACGAGGGCGCCCCGGCCCCGGTCGGCGCCTTCCTGGCCACGGTGAGCAAGGCGTCGGTGTTCGCCGTGCTGATGCGCTTCATGTACGAGACCGGCGCGCTGGACTCGGATCTGTTGCGCAACGTGCTGGCGGTGCTGGCCGGCGCTTCCATCCTGATCGGCAACCTGCTGGCGGTGACGCAGTCCAACATCAAGCGCCTGCTCGCCTACTCCTCCATCGCGCACTTCGGCTATCTGCTGATTCCGGTGGTGGCGCCGGTGGCGACGCCCGAAGCCATGGGCGTGTACCTGATCACCTATGTGGTTACCACCCTGGGTGCTTTCGGCGTGGTGTCGCTGATGTCGAGCCCCTATTCGGATCACGATGCTGACGCGCTCCACAACTATCGTGGCATGTTCTGGAAGCGGCCGTATCTGACGGCCGTCATGACCGGCATGATGCTCTCGCTCGCCGGCATTCCGGTAACGGCAGGTTTTATCGGCAAGTTCTACATCGTCGCCGCCGGTGTCAGCGCCACGATGTGGACGCTGGTGGGATTGCTGGTGGTGGGTAGCGCCATCGGCCTGTATTACTACCTGCGCGTGATGATCACCATGTTCCTGCCGGCGCCGGGCATGTCCCGTTACGAGGCGCCGCTCGATTGGGGTGAGCGCGCGGGCGGCGTGATGGTGCTCGGTGTGACGGTGCTGATGTTCGCACTGGGTCTGTACCCGCAGCCCTTCCTCGAAGTAATCCGCCGGGCCATTCCGGTCATGCTGCAGTAAGCACGAAAGGCCCTTCGGGGCCTTTCCGCTTTTTGGCCCCGGAACGCTCCGTCAACCTCCCCTTCTCTGCATTTTCCCTCGCATGAAGATCCATCTCGCGCCCATGGAGGGGCTCACTGATTTTCACATGCGGGACGTGTTGACCCGCATTGGCGGCTATGACGCCTGCGTGACGGAATTCGTTCGCGTGACGGACCGTCTCTTGCCCGCTCGCACTTTCCTTCAAGCCTGTCCTGAATTGCGGATGGGCGGCCGGACTCGTGCCGGCACGCCGGTCCATTTGCAGTTGCTCGGAAGTGAGGCGGATGTGTTGGCCGAGAACGCCGCGCTCGCCGCCGGGCTTGGCGCGCCGTCCATCGATCTGAACTTTGGTTGTCCCGCGAAGACGGTGAACCGGCATCGAGGCGGTGCAGTACTTCTCGACGAGCCGGAGACCGTGCATGCCATCGTGGCAGCGGTTCGCCGCGCGGTACCGGCGTCGGTACCCGTCACCGCGAAGATGCGCCTCGGCGTGTGCGACCGGGACCACATGCTCGACAATGCGCGGGGCATTGACGAAGCTGGTGCGGCGGCGCTGGTCGTACATGCAAGGACCAAGGAAGACGGCTATCGACCGCCTGCGCATTGGGACGCGATTGCCGACATCTGCGCCGTCGTGAAATTGCCGGTAATGGCCAACGGCGAGATATGGAGCACCGACGATGCGGAACGCTGCCGGCGGGCCAGCGGGTGTCAGGATCTCATGCTGGGTCGGGGGGCGGTGACTTTGCCGGCGCTTGCGCGACAGGTGCGCGGTGAGGCGTTCTCGCTTGACTGGCCGGCACTGGTTGGGCTGCAGCAGGCGTTTCTCGATGCATTGGAGCAGGCGGGCCGGCAGGATGACGGGGAGCGCTTCGGAGCCGTCTGGACCGAGCGGGGTGCCATCGGCCGCTACAAGCAGTGGCTCGCGATGCTGGTGCGTGACTGGCCTGAAGCGCGCGACCTGTTTGCGCGCATCAAGCGGCTGCAGCGGTTTGACGAGGTTCGCCTCGCGCTCGCCGCATCAGCCGCTGTCGTGACGAGAGAGGATATGCCTTCTTCTGCAGTGACATGTGCAAAGTCACACTCATGACGTGAGAGCACTTCTGGTCAATCCCACGATGTGCAGGGAGATCGGGCGACTGCACCGGTCCCGAAATCCGCAACGAGGACGTACGGAAGTGGCAAAGCAAAAGGCCCGCATAGGCGGGCCTTCGTTTGCCGGTCGGGCTCAGAGGCCGAGTCGACGAGGTACCCCGCAAATGCCCGCCGCCACTTCGAGCTCGCGAATGCCGTTCTCGAGATAATCGAGCAGGCGCTGCATGGACGGCAGCGTACGACGGCACCCGATCAGGCCGAATTCCAGCGAATCGACATAACTGGTCATCGTGATATTGAGCGCGATGCGGTCCAGGGCAATCGACACCGGATACATGCCTTCAAGGCGGGCGCCATTCCAGTACAACGGCTCCTTTGGACCTGGCACATTGGAGATCACGACGTTGAAGGCTTGCCACTTGGGTGCGAGGCCGGTCAGCAAGTTCACGGCTGTGGGCGCCAGCATGATGGCCGTGTAGTTGAGGATTTCCTCCGGCGTCATCTGCTGATACCGGCACTTGGCTTCCTGAACGGAGGCCTTGATCACCTCGAGGCGGTTGGCCGGGTCGGCGATGTGGGTGCCCAGGTTGGCAAGGATGACGGCAATCTGGTTACCGTCGTCGGAGTCATCGCGACGCAGGGACACCGGGACCATCGCAATGAGAGGGCGGTCCGGTAGCTCGTGCATGCTGATGAGGTAGTCGCGCAGTGCGCTGCCGCACATGGCGAGCACGACATCGTTGAGGGTGCAGTCAAAAGCCTTGGCGATGGTGCGGATGCGCGACAGGGAATAGGACTGGGCCGCAAAGCGGCGCGAACCCGTGATCTTTTCATTCAGCTGGCAGTGGGGTGCCTGGAAGATGGACACGTAATTGGGGTCGCGCTTGGCCTTGTCGGAGACCTTCTTGATCTCGCGGATGACGTTGGGGATGGTGGCCGCCTGCTTGCTGAGGCCGGCCGTCAGTCGTGCCAGACCGGAGGCCACCTCCGTGGGATTCAGCGTCATCGTATGCTTGCGCCGCTCCATGGCCCACACGGGCGGAAGATCGCGGACATCCGGATCAGTCGAGAGGGCGCGCATGCCCATGCGCATGGCGGCAATGCCGTCGGCCATGGAGTGATGCAGCTTGGAGTAAAGGGCGAAGCGCTTGCCCTGGATACCCTCGATCAGGTGCACCTCCCACAGCGGCCGTTCGCGGTCGAGCAGGTTGGAGTGTTCGGCTGACACCAGCGACAACAGTTCGCGGATTCGTCCGGGCTTGGGCAGGGCCTCGTGGCGGAAGTGGTGATCGATGTCGAATTGGGTGTCGACATCCCAGAAGGGCTGACCGAGACGGTACACAAGGCGCTTGTTGAAAGGTGACTGGGGGGTGTCGTAGGAGCGCATCTGCTCCGCCAGGTCACGGATGTAACGGGGGCCGGCATCTTCGGGAAAGGAAAACAGCTGAAGGCCGGCCACATGCATCGGCTGCTGCCGCTTTTCCAGAAACAGGAACAACTGGTCGAGGGGGGTGAGCGGAGTCATGGATAATCCTTGAATGACACGGTGTTGCGAGGCCCGACACGTCGTTGGTTCGACGGATCGGCAGCCTGACATTTCAGTGGTCCGACACTTCGGTGGCATGACACGTTGGTGGCCCGACTGCTTCTGTCCCTGAGGGCACCATTTGGCGGCTAGGATACCGCAACTACCCCTGATGAGGCAGGGCCCATGAGGCCGACCCGTGGCCCGACCGGGTGCTTTCGCTGCCCGACTGACGACAGGCTGGGTACACTTGATGAAGATGAGAGGAGTCTCGCATGACCGAGCGCAGCGACCTGGCCGCCATCCGCCAGGATTATTCCCGGCACAGCCTGTCCCCCGAAGACTGCCTGGATGACCCACTGGCCCAGTTCAGTCGCTGGCTGGACGAGGCCATTGCCGCAAAGGTGAACGAGCCTACCGCCATGAATGTGGCCACCGTGGGTGACGATGGCCGACCTTCGGCCCGACTCGTCCTGCTCAAGGGGGTTGAGCAGCGTCGCTTCGTTTTCTATACGAACTACGAGTCCCGCAAGGGGCAGCAGCTCTCCGCGCACCCTTACGCTGCTCTCACGCTTTTCTGGCCGGAACTGGAGCGGCAGGTTCGCATCGAAGGCAAG
Source organism: Moraxellaceae bacterium (assembly GCA_035706925.1). Lineage (GTDB taxonomy): Bacteria > Pseudomonadota > Gammaproteobacteria > Pseudomonadales > Moraxellaceae > UBA2031. The sequence continues at coordinate 11,480 of DASSUO010000207.1, read as the reverse complement.
GTGGAGCGTGTGCCGTCGGCCACGTCGGATGCCTACTTTGACTCGCGCCCCTATCAAAGCCGGGTGGGTGCCTGGGCATCGCTGCAAAGTCAGCCGCTCGACAGTACGCGTACCCTCCTCGCCCGCGCTGCCGCCTTTGCGGCACGGTATGTCGGCGGTGTGCCACGGCCGGCCAACTGGGGTGGCTACGGCGTGGTCCCGGACCGCATCGAGTTCTGGCAGGGTCGGCCGTCACGCATGCATGACCGCGTCCTGTACCGTCTGGACATGGACGGTCGATGGGAAAAGTCGCGGCTTTACCCCTGATCAGAAGACTTTGCGCATGACCTTGTCCGGCAGCAGCTTCAACGCGGGCAACAGGAGGCGCCAGGGCAGCGCCGGCACGATGAGGTTCTTCCGGCGCCGCAGAAGGCCCTCCACGATCTCCCGCGCAACTTTTTCGGGCGCCGCCACGAAGGGGTATTTCTCCATGTGCGGCGCGATGTCGGTTTTTACGAAGCCGGGATGCACGATCGAGACGGTGATCGGCTTGTCGGCCAGCTCCATGCGGAGCGCTTCGAGGTAGTTGGTCAGCGCCGCCTTGCTGGCCGAGTAGGCGCCGCTGCCGGGAATGCCCAGGTACGCCGAGCTGGACGAGATGGCGGCTATGTGTCCGCTGCCCCGTTGGCGGAAGTAGGCGACCGCCGCATCGATCACGGCGATGGCGCCCATGAGGTTCGTTTCGATGATCCGGCGGTCCTTCGCGAGGTTGCCGTCACCGGCCTTGCGTGCGCCGCTGATGCCGGCGTTGGCGATGATGAGGTCGACGTCACCCAGCCGGCGGATGATCTTGTCGAGCGCCGGACCGACGGCGGCTTGGTCGGTGACATCCAGCAAGCCGAATTCCACCTGGCCGTGATGGAGGGCCGTCAACTCGCCGGCCAGCACCTGGAGCAGTTCCTGGTTTCGCGACAACAGTCCGAGCCGGTAGCCGCGTGCGGCCAATTCGTGCGCAAGAGCGGCACCGATCCCGCGGGAGGCGCCGACGATGATTGCGGCCGGAGAAGTTGAAGTCATGGGCTGTGGTCCTGGCGGTTTCAAGCAGTATATGAAGTGTCCCCACCTCCGCCCAGCCGAACGTTCGACTTTGCAGCTCATCCATTTCGCGCCCCGGTTTCCTGCACCCGCGAACAGATGACCTATGCTTGGGACACCACGGGACTCGTGCCGATGCCTGGCTCCCGCCACAAGGAGAATATGTGATGAAGAGACTGATTGCCCTGACCCTGCTGGTCCTCCCTGCCTCCCTTCTCGCCCAGGACGCCTATTGGGAAAACTCAAGGGGCGAGATCTGGCGCAACAGCTACGGCGAATGCTGGCGCACCAGCCACTGGACGCCAGATGCCCATGTGGTTGGCTGTGACGGCTATGTAGCCCCGGCGCCGATGCCGGCGCGACGGGCTGAGAAGCCGGCCGTTGTGACGCCGCCCCCCGCTCCTGCCGTGGTTGCCGTGGATGAATCGATGACACGGGACAGCGACGGCGACGGTGTCGTCGACGCGCTGGACAAGTGTCCCGGCACGCGTAGAGGTGCCAAGGTCGATGCCAATGGTTGCTACGTCGTGCTGAAGGAAGCCGTCACCATGACTATCGACGTCAAGTTCCCGCCCGGCTCGTCAAAGATTGATGCGCGCGGTGATGCGGAGATCAAGAAACTGGCGGACTTCATGAACCAGTATCCCCAGACCTCGGTCGAAGTGGCGGGGCATACCGATAACACCGGCAATGCCGCGGCCAATCGCAAGCTCTCGCAGCAACGTGCGGATGCCGTTCGGGAACACCTGGTCGGCAAGTTTGGTGTTGATGGCAAGCGCGTGACGGCAAAGGGTTACGGCCCGGACAAACCGATTGCCGACAACAAGACGGCAGCGGGACGTAATGCGAATCGTCGTGTCGAAGCCACCATTTCGCAGACGGTCGACAAAATCCAGGATTGAGAAGCAAAAATAAAAAAGGGCCCGTCAGGGCCCTTTTTTTTACCCCACGTGTCAGAACAGGAAGTTCACTCCCGTCGCGTCGGCCGACAGCAGATTGACGTTCTGCGATTGCGACACCCCCAGTGCGGTCGTGGCGCGTACCGTATACAACCCTTCTGCCGTGGTATCGGGAATCAGGGCTACCGGCAGTGTACCGGCGTAGTCACCGATCATGGGCGCACTGTTGGGCAGTGTCAGCGAGTAGGCGCCCGTAGTGATGTCCGCGTTGGTGCTGGCGATCACATAGTTGCCTCCACTGGAGGCCTGCAGGGCATCGACTGTTGCATCCGCACTCGCCGGGCTCACTGTACCGCTGGCTGAATGCTCGGGCGACGGTGCAAGGAGGAAGGGCTGGCCGCTGGTAGACAGTGTGGTGGTGGACGATGCGACGACCGTGACGCCACGCACGATGGTGCTGGCATCACCCGACTTCGCCATGACGACGTCATAGCTGCCGCTGATGCTGCTTTCGACCACCGGCGACAACACGAAGTGTCCGGTACTGTCGGCAACGGTACCCTTCACGATATGCCCATTCTGCTCGGCAAATACAAAGGCGCCGGCATCGGACGTATCAACGTAGCCATCGATTTGTCCGCTGATGGCCTGCACGGTTGCCGTGACAACCGGCTTCAATGCGTAGCCACTGTTGCCTTTCTGCACAATCGAATGGCAGGCGTCGAAGTCGAGAACCAGATCCACGATCTGGTCAGCGCTGACGTTGAAGTCGCCAATCACCTTGTAGCCGCTTTGCGTCGAGCTGGGGGTGGATAGCGCCTGCTCCACGCCGCCGGTGGGAACGACGGAATTGTTGAGCGCGCCGCCGGTATTGGGCACCAGCACAAGACGGACTTGCTCGTAGTGGCCGGCCGGCAGGCCGGTCTGGCCAAGTTGTGTCAGCACGCCATTGGTGAGCGCAAGCAGATCCATCTTCTGCGGCGAAGCCAGCACCACCTCATGCCAGCCGCTGCTGCTGTCGGTTGCTGTCGAGCTGGCGTTGACGCGCACCCTGTCGACCGTGACGTAGACATGATCGAAGCCGCACGCCGGCGCATCGGTCATGGCCACACTGAGCGTACCGTTACCGGCAGTGCTGCCGGAGTTGCAGCCGGACAGCGTCAGAACGCCGGCAGCAAGCAAGGGAAGGATGAACGAAATACGTTTCATGGCTGAGCTTCCTGTAATCACTATTTGGCAAGTGTGGCCAAGACGTTCACGGATTCCTGTCGAGGTTGTGAAAGCCTCTGTATCCGGTTCGCGTGATTTGAGTGCCGCCGGGGTAATTCTGCGAACCACCTGGCAGACCAAGGATAGACAGCCGGTGTGGAAGTGCCCCCGTACCATTGGCCAAAGATGAAATGCCCATAAAAAAGGCCGGACATATGTCCGGCCTCAGGTTGTGCATCCCTGCACGGGTGAATCAGGCCGCCAGTGCAGGGCGGCAGATTGTTACATCATCGCAAAGGAGTCGTTGTCCATCTGCATGAGCGACTTCGGCGACGCGGCGATGCCGGCCGCGTGGCCCTTGGCGCGCGGCAGCAGGCGATCGAAGTAGAACTCGGCCGTCTGGATCTTGGCCTTGTAGAACTCCGGCGTTTCGGCGCCGCCCTTGGCCAGCTTCTCGTAGGCCACGGCGGCCTGCAGGGCCCAGAAGTAGGCCATGGTGACGTAACCGGAATACATGAGGAAGTCGCTCGAGGCAGAGGCCACGATTTCGCGGTCCTTGCGGGCCGTCAGCATGACGCGCATCGTGAGCATGTTCCACTGCGCGGCCAGCTTGGAAAGCTGCCACACGAACGGACGCATGTTCTTGTTCAGGGCGTTGTCCTTGCAGAAGGTCAGGATCTGGCCGGTGAACTCGCGCACGCACTTGCCGCGGGTCATCAGCAGGGTCTTGCGACCCAGCAGGTCCAGCGCCTGGATGCCGGTGGTGCCTTCGTACAGCGTGGAGATGCGCGCGTCACGCACGATCTGCTCCATACCGTGTTCCTTGATGTAGCCGTGGCCACCGAACACCTGCACGCCGAGGTTGGCCGCTTCGAGGCCCAGCTCGGTCAGGAAGCCCTTCAGGATCGGCGTGAAGAAGCCAAGCTTGTCGTCCCAGTAGTCATACTTCTTCTGGTCGTTTTCGATGATGCCGTTGGTCATGTGGTCGGCATACTGCGCGGCGAAATAGATCATGGCGCGGCCGCCTTCGGCGATGGCCTTCTGCGTCAGCAGCATGCGGCGCACGTCGCCGTGCCATATCAGCGCGTCGGCGATCTGGTCCGGTTCCTTCTTGCCGGAAACGGAACGCATGGAGCGGCGTTCCTTGGCATAGGCCAGCGCGCCCTGGTAGGACAGCTCGGCGTGGGCGATGCCCTGGATGGACGTGCCGATACGCGCCGTGTTCATGAAGGTGAACATCGCTTCCAGGCCCTTGTTGGGCTTGGCGATCATGTAGCCGGTGGCGTCGTCGAAATTGATGACACAGGTGGCCGAGGCGCGGATGCCCATCTTGTGCTCGATGGAGCCGCAGGCCACGCCGTTGCGCTCACCCACGCTGCCGTCCGCCTTGGGCGTGAACTTGGGCACGATGAACAGCGAGATGCCCTTGGTGCCGGCGGGGGCATCGGGCAGGCGGGCCAGCACGATGTGGACGATGTTCTCGGCCAGGTCGTGTTCGCCGGCCGAGATGAAGATCTTGGTGCCGGTGATCTTGTAGGTGCCGTCGGCCTGCGGTTCGGCCTTGGTCTTCACCTGGCCGAGGTCGGTACCGCACTGCGGCTCGGTGAGGCACATGGTGCCGGTCCAGCGGCCTTCGGTGAGCGGCGGCATGTAGATCGCCTTCTGCTCGTCGGTAGCGTGCTGCATGATGGTGTTCATGGCGCCGAGCGACAGGCCCGGATACATGGTGAACGACCAGTTGGCTGCACCCATCATTTCGGACTTGAACAGACCCATGGACATGGGCAGGCCCTGACCACCGAATTCCTGCGGGTGCGACAGACCCTGCCAGCCACCGGCCACGTACTGGTCGTAGGCTTCCTTGAAGCCCTTGGGCGTACGGACTTCGCCGTTCTCGAAGTGGCAGCCTTCCAGGTCGCCCGGGTGATTCAGGGGAGCAAGGACTTCCTCACACAGCTTGGCTGCTTCGCCGAGAATGGCTTCGACCATGTCCGGGGTGGCGTCGCCGCCGTTGGACAGCTGGCTGTAGTGCTTCGGGTAGTCGAAGACTTCGTTCATCAGGAAGCGCATGTCGCGCAGCGGGGCCTTGTAAGTCGGCATCGCAAACCTCGTCGCTGGAAGGTGAAGGCGGAAATCGCCGCATCAGGATGGCCGCTCGGGGCGACCGGTCTCTTGAGGAGGCGATTTATATGCGATTGCGGCTATTGGCCGCATTGACGGGTTTGCCGGATTTGCCTGTTATTTCGGTGAATGGGGGCCCATTCGCCGCAGTAATGCGGCCTCATCGGCATGACAACGGTGGGACAACCTGATCCGACCGGTCTTTCGTCCCGACCAGTGGCTGTTTGTGAAGGGCAAGAGTCACCATCCTGAAGGACCAAGGACCAAGGACCAAGGACCAAGGACCAAGGACCAAGGACCAAGGCGGCAAAGGGTATTCGGCGCCAGTGGAGCCGGGTAGCCCTCCGGACGATGTCAGGCCGCGAGTGGATCCGGCTTGCGGAATTGTGGCGCGATAGCCGAATCGACGGCCCCACGATAGCGGTCGATCAGGGCGCTGTTGTCATCGTCCCAGGGATGAAAGCCGGGGCGCAGATAGTCCAGATAATCCGGTACGACGCCCCCGAGGAAGCGGGCCAGGCGCGCGCCGCCGCGCAGCAGGGTCAGCGGTTTTCGGTGCATGCCGTCCTGCTTCAGGAAGCGCCAGGTCCATGTGGAGCTGAAGACCAGCAGGCCGAGTGATCCGGTGAGGAAGGCCCTCACCCGCATGCGATAGCCGGGGTCGATGTCTTTATAGAGGTCGAAGGCCACGGCTTTGTGTTCGGTCTCCTCGATGGCGTGCCACAGCCAGAGCATGCGCACGGACGGGTCCATCTCATCCAGCAGTCCGGGCTGGCGAAGAATCGCGTTGGCGAGAATGGCGGTGATGTGCTCCAGACCGGCCGTAACGGCGAGCTGTGCCCGGGGGGAAAAGCGCTTGCGGCCTTCATTGCACAGGTAGCGGGCGATACTTCCGGCCTTGTCGGCGATCTCGCCATAGCCCTGGGCGGCCAGCATCGCATTGAAGCCCTTGTGCTCCAGCGAGTGCATGGCTTCCTGACCAATGAACCCGGAAATGTCTTTCTGTCGCTCCGGGTCAGTCACGACATCACGGAAATGGCGTACGGAGTCGACGAAGAACTGCTCGCCGTCGGGGAAGCTCAGCGAGAGCGCGTTCAGGAAGTGGGTCAGCACAGGGTCATTATTGAACCAGTAGCGCGGCACGGATTCAGGCTGGAAATCGAAGCCCATGCGCTGGGGACGGATACGCGGGCGCACTGCCTTGCGGTGGCGGGAAAACGGAATCAGCTTCACGGATCGGTCCTCGGGGCGGGCAACGCTTCCGAGAATGGCCCAGATGCCGGGTCCGCACTCGTGGCCGGAGGCCAATTCGTGGTGCCGCCGGGCCATCCCGAGTCGCGGGTCCGGCTATCCCCGGGACGTACGTACCATTCCCTGCGGTGTCCCCAATCCGTATAGTGGGCCCACCGTGGTCCGGAGAGAGCCGGCGCTGTGAGCCAGGTCCAAAGCACATCCCGCCGCACGGCCCTGTTGCCGGCGATTTATCTGCAGTTACTTTGCGAGGTGTCAGAGCCGTTCGGCATTGCACCCGGCGAGCTCCATCATTTGCTGGGCCTGACCCGGGAGCAATTGCTGGAGCCGGACCGCCTCGTTCCCGTCATGGCGGCCCGCGCGGCGACCGAATATGCGTTCAGTCGCGGGGGCCAGCAGGGGCTGGGTTTTGCCTATGCGCTGGCCCTGTCGGTCACATTGCACGGCCCCATCAGTCTCATTGCGCTTTCCAGCAACAACCTGCTCGAGGTGGCACAGGCGCTCGAGCGCTACTGCACATTGCGTGCCCCCGCCATCAACTTCAAGGCGACCGTTCTGGACGATTCCGTCCAGCTACACGTGAGTTACCTGCGCGCGAGTGACCCGCTGCGGCCGTATCTCATGGAGCTGTTGCTCATGGGCATTGTCGTGATGACGGCGCAGCTGCTCGATCATCCTCTGACCGGCACGGAGGTATGGCTGGAGGGAGCAGAGCCCGCCTATTACGCCGGCTACGCATCCCGCCTGCCAGTGCCGGTGCGCTACGGTCAGCCTGAATATGCCATTCGCGTACCGCTTGCCTTGATGCAGGCCCCGCTGCGTCTTGCCAATCCCAGTGCGGCCGCCATGGCCCGCGAGGCCTGCGAGCGTGAGCTGCAGGCGCGCCGCACGACGCGCGAGGATGCGCTGACTGCACGTGTCCGCACGTTGCTGGTCCAGAGCGATGACCGCCTGCCCACGCTGGAGGAGGTGGCATCATCCCTGCACGTGTCGACCCGTACGCTCAAGCGCCGGCTGCAGGAAGAAGGACGCAACTTTCGCGCGCTCGTCGATCATGTGCTTGAGATGCGGGCGACCCAGATGTTGCGCGAAGAGGGCTTGTCCGTAAGCGAAGTGGCCTTTCGTCTCGGCTACAACGACGTGTCGAATTTTTCACGGGCGTTCCGGCGGTGGACAGGCCAGTCCCCCAGTGATTTCCGCAAGGAGCGCTGAGCGTCGCCAGACAGGAAAGCCCGCGTTCGCGGGCTTTTTTCATGCAGGCGTGGCACGGGCATATCCCGTAGTGCCGGCCTCAACCCTTCGGGGCGTCGTCGTCCGCGAGCGTGTCCGCACCGGATGAATGCTGGCGCGCGTCCTCCAGCCATTCACGCCACACGGCCACCATGACCGCGAGCACAACCGGTCCGAGGAAAAGGCCAACCATGCCGAAGGCGGCCAGGCCCCCCAGCACGCCGAACATCACGAGCAGGAAGGGAATGCGAGTCGCGCTGGAGATCACGATGGGCCGGATGAAATTGTCGACCCAGCTCACCACCACCGTACACCAGATCAGCAGCCCCAGCGCCGGCATGACCTGCCCCTGCATCAGCAACCACATGCAGACCGTTCCCCACGCGAAAGGAGTCCCGAAGGGAATCATCGCAATCAGGGTAGTGACGGCGCCAAAGAACACGGCGCCATCTACGCCTGCCACGGCATAGCCCACGCCGGCGAGGAAACCCTGGGCGAGCGCGGTAAGCACGATCCCGTAGACGACGGCGCGTGTGGTGGCGCCCATCGCATCGACATAGTCATCGGCGCGGTGGCCGAGCATGCGCCCGGTCACCTCCCTCACCTGCTGGATGAATCCCTCACCGTCCCGGTACAGGAAGAACGCGGACAGCAGGGCGAACGCCATCTTGGCCAGATTGCGCCCGACGCCGCCGAGCAAGTCCGTGCCGTGGGTCATCATCCAGTTGGTGGCATTGCGGATCTCCGTTTGAAGGGCGGAGGGGTCCGCATTGAGGTGATCAAAGAAGGCGCCGAGGCGTTCGCCGATCCAGGGAAGGCGCCGAAGTTCGGGGGCAAGCTCGATATGCCCCTGTGCGACTTGCGCCATGAGGGTCTGGTAGATCGCACTCACCTCGCTGCGCAGCATCAGCAGCACCCACACGACCGGCAGGATGAGCACCAGTGACAGCAGCAGGGTCATGACGAAGGCCGACAGGTTGGGACTGCCTGCGAAGCGCCGGCGAAGGTGCAGGTATAGCGGCCAGGTCACATAGACCAGGATACCGGCCCAGGTAAGCGGGACGAGGAAGGGCTGCAGGACAATGAAGGCAAGCAACAACAGGCCGCCGAGCGACGTAATGATGAACAGGCGACGATTGAAGAGCGGGAGGGGGCTTTCCATGGACGGGCCTCGGCACGCAGATGCCATTGATTCTGGCAGGCCCGCCGACAAAGACGAACCCCTCTGCACGCGCATCGTCGAGAAGCGGGATCGGCACAGGCGCAAGGTGCATGCCGCCATGCCCGGGGGAGTTGGCGACAACGTATCGCGGATGGCATGCTTCGGCGGATTGGCGCCTGCAGGTTGGTGCCGGGCAATTTCCGGGGATTCACGATGATGATGCGTCGCATGATGGTGCTCTGCGCCTGCCTGGCAGGCCTTGGTGGCACGGCCTCCGCAGATGACAAGTGGGAGGTCACGACATCGATGGAGATGGCGGGGATGCCGTTCCAGATGCCGCCCACAAAGCAGGTCGTGTGCCTGGCCCCCGGGGAGCAGAACAGCGAGAAGATGGTTCCTGCCGACAAAAGCTGCAAAGTGAAGAACTTCACCACGACCGGCGCCACCAGCCGATTCCATATCGAGTGTGCCGCGCCGCAGCAGATGACGGGCGATGGCGAGATTACGCGCCAGGGTAGCGATGCCTACCAGGGCATGCTGCATGCCACCGGCAACATGCGTGGCGAAGCCGTGGACATGACGATCAATTACGCGGGCCGCAAGATCGGTACCTGCGCCGCCAGTGACAACACCGTCACCAAAGCCCGCGCCATGGCCGCGCAGCAGCAGTCGCAGATCGGACAGACCTGCCAGCAGATGGCCACGAGCCTGGCCTGGCAAGTCGCCGACCAGATGGCGAGTACCTGCCCCACCCTGAAGGCGGATATCTGCAAGAAGGCAAAAATTGATCTCGGCAAGCTCGTGGCGGATCCCGAAGGACTGCGCACCTACCAGGAGCAGCACGGCGACTGGCGTGACCTCGCCACCTATTGTGCGATGGATGCCGGCGCCCTTCAGGCCAAGGCCTGTTCGACGGCGAAGGAAAAGCGCCTGTGGGGATCGGTGGCGGAATTCTGTGGCAGTGAGGCGGAGTCACTGGCCAGCGAGCACTGCACCGGACGCAGCTACAGTGTGATCATGATGAGCGAATACGGCCCGCTGTGTGAGCGCTATTCCGAGAAGGTCGTGGTGACGGGGGGTGAGAAGGCCCCGGGCAGCGGGAGCAAGATCAACCAGGCCATCGACGGCATCAACAAACTGCGGGGCCTGTTCGGACATTGAACCGCATCGGGATGAACTTTCTCCACAAAGGGCAGCGCTGGCTGCCCTTTGTCGTTTTCAGCCTCATCGGACTGGCATGGCTGCCGTCCCTGGCCGGTCCGTTCCAGTTCGACGATTACAACGTGATCGTCAATCATGCGCCGGTGCATTCGCTCGCCGCATGGTGGCAGTCAATGCCGGGCCTGCGACCACTACTCAAGCTGACCTATGCGCTGAACTGGACGCTCTCCCCTGCACCGTTCGGCTTTCATCTGCTCAATCTGCTCCTGCATTTATTGAACGGTGCGCTGCTTCTGGCCTTGGCACGCCGGACATTGCCACTCGCGTCACCCGTCGCCCTGTTTCTTGTTGCGCTGTGGCTGCTGCACCCCGTACAGACAGAGGCCGTGACGTACATTGCCGGCCGCTCCGTGACACTGTCGACCACGTTCCTGTTTGCGGGGCTGCTGGTTCTCGCCAATGCGCGAGCCGAATCGCCACTCTGGGCCGCCCTGTGCACGGCAATGGCCCTGGCAGTGCGCGAGACTGCCTGGGTCTTTCCTGCGGTATTTGCGTTGTCGCTCTGGTTGCGTGGTGCGCCGGCGCGCGAGGTATGGAAGGCCGTCGCGCCCTCCCTCTTCGTCGTTGTCGTCGCCCTCGGGATTTTCCTCGTTGAGCCGCATTACCGCGGGATGATCGACACCAGCTTTTCGATTCGCTCTCCGGACGTGCAACTGCGCGCCCAGACTGTCGCGCACGGCTATCTGCTGGGGCAGGTTTTTTCGCTGAGCCCCAACATTGATCCGGATCTCCGGGTGCCTGCTGTGTGGACGACCGCGCTGGCCGGGCAAGCCCTTGTCGCTGTCACAGGCCTCGCCATCGCATTGTTGCTGGTGCTGCGCCGGCGCTCCTGGTTGGCCGGTGGTTTCCTCTGGTATGCGCTGCTGTTGCTACCGACCAACGGCCTGATGCCGCGGGTGGACATGGCCAGCGAGCGTCACTTGTATGCGGCCCTGTTCGGGCTGTTATGGTGTGGCGTGCTATTGCTGCAGTCCGTTCGCTGGCGCGCTGTCATCGGCACCGGCGTAGTGCTGCTGTTTACGGTCGCCCTGGCGATACGGAACGAAGACTATCGCAGTGAACTTGCCTTGTGGGCGCGTACGTCGCAGCAGTCACCCGGCAAGGCGCGCGTCTGGAACAATCTGGGCGTGGCCTGTGGGCTTGCCGGCGCACCCGACTGTGCCGATGAGGCGTTTACCCGCGCGATGCGACTGGACCCTCACGATCCGAGGCCGGCGGTGAATCGACATTTTCTGTTGCACCGACGCGCCTCGTCGCCAGAGTGAGGTGCCGGCCCGCCGCAGGCCCACGCTTTCCGCCGCAGTCTGATACGG
>DASSUO010000206.1:0-9665 GCA_035706925.1 Moraxellaceae bacterium | reverse complement strand
ACCCGCATGGCGCACTTCCTTGTAGATAAGCGAGCCGGCGGCGATCACGAAGATACCGGAAGAGCCGGTATAGGCGGTCGGCAGTGCAGCACCCAGCAGGATGAAGTAGGTGAGCATTTCCGGAGAGAACTTCCACGGACGCAGGATGTCCAGGAAGCGGTCCACCACCTGGGTCTGCTTGAGCAGCATGCCGGCCCAGATGAACAGCGCGAGATTCAGGAAGATGCCCGAGAGCTCCACCATCTGGTTCAGGTAGATGGCCTGCGCCGGATAGTGCTTGTGCAGCAGGAAGTAGGAGCCGCCGATGAGCGACATCCACGCGTACAGCGGAATGGACAGCAGGGCCATGCCGAAGGAACCGCCCGGTGTGGCGCGGGCCGGCATGAGGACCACCTGCTTCAGGCTGATCAGCGAGAGGACGCTGAACATGCCGATCCAGATGTAGTAGATCCACGGCTTGTCGATGGGAATGCCGGAATCCTGCTGCATCTTCAGGTACATGACGCTGGAGAACGTCAGCATCAGGTTGGCCGCCGACATCATCACCGAGTAGACGCGGAAGTCGACACGGGTCTTGGGCGGACGCAGTGCGATGTGGTGCTCACCCAGCGTGGTGTTGAAGGAGGCCAGCAACACCATCAGCAACAGCAGCAGCGGACGGTTTTCCGTACCGAAATGGAACAGCCAGAAGAATGATGTCTCGATGGCACGGTAGACCTTCACCGTTGTCGTCGTGTGGGACACGATGGCCTGATACATCTTGTGCTTTTCCTGGCACAGCTCGGCGGCCTTGACGATCGAGGCCTTGATGGCGGCCGGGTCTTTCTTTTCGTCCGAGAACAGCGCGTCGATGGCGTCCCCGCCCGCGCCGCTATTCATTTCTTTCTGGACGGCGGCATCGATATTGGGGTTGGGGTCGCAATCCGGCTTGTCCGGATCGGCGCGCATCATGAAGTACTGCACGCCGGCGGCCTGGTCGCCGAACATGGATTCACCCATGCGCAGCAACTGTCCGTGGAAGTATTCCCCGGTGCCGATGACCAGGGTCAGCAGCAGCAGTGCAAAGATGGGAAGGCTGAGTAGCCATTCGGTTGGGGATCGCCCAAGAAACTTCGGGCCGAGGGTATTGCCTTCTTGGCTCATGTTTTTAGCTACCTGTTTGTTGTTTTGCAGTGCCGGAGACGGCATTCGCTTTCCTGCGCTGGAAAAATGCCTGCCTCCCGCCGTCACTCGCTGATCGTTGCATCAGCGGGCGCATCACTCCGGCTCGCTGCCGAAGAATACCCAAAAGCAGCAGTCGGATATAGGCGCGGCTCCCCGCATTTCCGGGCTTTTCAGCCAATATGATGAGGGGGGTAAGGGATGGTCTACCTCTTTTGGGGAGGTTTGGCGGTGGATCGCGCACGTCGACAGCAGGCTGCGATCTCTTCCTGGTCGTGGTGCAGGTCCTTCAGGCGGGGTCCCGGAGCGCCGAGCCGTCAGGCAGCCGCCGGACGTGAGTGGCGAAATGGGCGGGCGGGTGCGGTAGTCGGCCGGCGATGCGTCCGGGTCCGCAAAGGTGCGGGCTGGCGACGGGCGGTGTGGTCCCGAAGAGTGAGGATCCTACTCCCGGAAGCCGAAGCCCTCATCCAGGGTGCCGCGCTCAAGGGGCTTCTTGGTGGCATAGTCCCTGGGCGGCTCGACCGTGTAGGTTGCGTCGTCCACCAGCGATCCTTGCAGCGCCCGCGGCGCATCCAGACGTTCGAATGCTTCTGCGGGACTCGCACTGCCGTGGCGCCGGGCCTCGGCACAGAGGGTTCGCGCACCCTGTTGCAGGTGGTCATGCAGCTCGCGATATCCCTGTGTCACGACATTGGCAAGCTGGGCCGTGCTCACAAAGTGCTGGGTCACGGACTCCTGATAGGCATCGAATTTGCCTTGCAGCGAGCGCAGGTGGTCCTCGAGTTCGCGTACCCGGTTGTCGGGGTTGCGTGCCCGGGCCAGGACGAAACCGCCGAATGCCCCCACCACGAGGACGATGAGATACAGCAGCCAGCTCATGCCAGTCTCCTCTTGCCGCCCCGGCGGGCGACAGTCTTGATGCCACGGCAGTAGTCTATGCGTTTGTCTCCGCTCCACGAAACAGTCTTTGCGAGGAATTCTTGATGTCCGTCACTGGTGAGCTGCCGGTAACCCTGCCAGGCCCTGCCGGCCCGATCGAAGCCCGCTTCCATCCGGGAAGTGGTGATGGGCGGGTGGCGGTGGTCTGCCATCCGCACCCACTTCATGGCGGCAGCATGGACAACAAGGTGGTCACTACGCTGTGTCGAGCCTGGCGAGACGAGGGGCTCGCCGTTGTCCGTTTCAATTTTCGCGGTGTCGGCGGCAGTGCCGGAATACATGCCGATGGCGTCGGGGAAGTCGACGATTTGCTGGCCGTCCTGCGCTGGCTTGTAGAAGGGCAGGGAGCGCGTCACCTGCTCCTGGGCGGCTTTTCCTTCGGTGCCTGGGTGGCGGCCGCGGCCGCCGGACGCCTGCCGGACGGGTTGGTGCTGGATCATCTGGTTCTGATCGCGCCCCCGGTTAGGTATGCCGGGTTCGACGCACTGCAGCCGCCAGCCGCGACGGTGGTGGTTCAGGGGAGCGCAGACGATGTGGTGGATCCGGCATCGGTGGTGGCGTGGGTGGCCTCCCGGCAGGCGCCGCCGGTGATGGTGTGGCTTGAGGGGGCGGGTCATTTCTTTCATGGCCGTTTGGCTTCGCTCAAGGCAGAATTGGCCGCCCGTTTGTTCCCTGGTCAGTAAAGCGGATTCTTCCCATGCCCTCTGAGCGGTATCAACACGATCTTCGCCGTTCCGGCTTCCAGCACGACGAGGCGCAGGCCACGGCGGTGCGCCATCTCCAGCGCGTCAAGGACGAGCTCACCGAACGCTACGAGCAGGCGCGGGAGGCTCGCGGCCTCGGGCTATTCAAGTTCGGTCGTCAGCCGGAGCCGGTCAAGGGACTGTATATGTGGGGCGGAGTCGGCCGCGGCAAGACCTACCTGATGGACCTTTTTTTTGATGCGCTGCCGTTCCGTCGCAAGCAGCGCATGCACTTTCACCGCTTCATGCAGCGCGTCCACAAGGAGCTCAATTCCTTGCGGGGAACGAAGAATCCGCTCGATATCGTCGCCGACCGCCTGCATGAAGAGGCGGTGGTGATCTGCTTCGACGAGTTCTTTGTCACGGACATCACCGATGCCATGCTGCTGGGCGGGCTGTTCGAAAAGCTGTTCGCGCGCGGTGTGGCCCTGGTGGCAACGTCGAATATTCCGCCTGACCGGCTGTATGAAAACGGCCTGCAGCGCGAGCGCTTTCTTCCGGCAATCGCCTCGCTGAAGCGTCACTGCGATGTCCTGAACGTGGATGCGGGAGTGGATTACCGCCTGCGCGTGCTGGAGAAAGCAGCACTTTACTACACACCGGACGGGCCCGATGCCGAGGCATCTCTGCAGCGCTGCTTTGATGAATTGACCGGGGGCGTTGGCAAAGGGGCGGGGGTCATCGTGGTGAATGAGCGCGACATTCATGTGCGCGACCACGCGGAGAACGTCCTTTGGGTAACCTTCAGCGAGTTGTGCGAGACCCCGCGTGCGGCCAGTGATTACATCGAGATTGCGCGCGAGTACCAGACGGTGATCGTGTCGGGGATCCCGGTGATGGATGTGCGGAACGACAATGCGGTCCGGCGTTTCATTAATATGGTGGACGAGTTCTATGACCGCCATGTCAAGCTCGTCGTCTCGGCAGATGCCGAGATCCATGGTCTGTACGAGGGCGGCCGCCTCAACTTCGAGATAGAGCGGACCAAGAGCCGTCTTCTGGAAATGCAGTCCCGTGAGTACCTTGCGCGGGAGCATCTGGCCTGACTTGTCCGGTGTGGATGCGGTGTTTCGCAGCGCGCCAGAATGCCTCGGGAACGGCCCTGCGCTGTGGGCGGGTTGGCTGGCCTGAGGGGGTGGGGGCGGCACTTTCCCCTGACGGGGCTGTCGCGGCTATAATGTCAGCCCGCCCGTCGTGCCTGAGGCCCCGGTTTTCCTCTGGCGCCGGCGGGAAGATGATGTCCGCGGTGAATTACGTGTTGCATAGGGCAGGGCGCTTGGGTAAGATGCGCGTCCTCTTTGGCGGCACTCCCGCCCGCAGCCCTTTGTTTACAGGCGTTAATGCAATGAAGACTATCAGTGCCAAGCCGGAAACGGTGAAGCGTGACTGGTTTGTGGTCGATGCCACCGGTCTGACCCTGGGTCGTCTGGCCACCGAGCTGGCTCGTCGCCTCCGTGGCAAGCACAAGCCCGAATACACCCCGCACGTGGACACCGGTGATTACCTCGTTGTCATCAATGCCGGCAAGATCCACGTAACGGGCAACAAGGCCCAGGCCAAGAATTACTACCACCACACCGGATTTCCGGGTGGCCTGAAGAGCATCTCTTTCGAAAAGCTGGTCGTGGCCAAGCCCGAAAAGCCCATCGAAATTGCCGTGAAGGGCATGCTTCCGAAGGGTCCCCTGGGCCGTGCCATGCTGAGCAAGCTGAAGGTGTACGGCGGTGCAGAGCACCCCCACGCCGCGCAGCAGCCGCAAGAACTTAAGATTTGAGTCGGAACGCCATGACTGTACAGACCAACTACGGCACCGGTCGCCGCAAGACTGCTACCGCCCGCGTCTTCCTGAGCGCTGGTAATGGCAAGATCACCATCAACGACCGCTCGATCGAAACCTATTTCGGTCGTGAAACCGCTCGCATGATCGTGCGCCAGCCCCTCGAACTGGTCGAGCTGCTCGAAAAGTTCGACGTGAAGGTGACTGTGGCCGGTGGCGGTATCGGCGGCCAGGCTGGCGCCATCCGTCATGGCATCACTCGTGCCCTCATCGAAAACAGCGAAGAACTGCGTTCCCCGCTGCGCAAGGCAGGCTTCGTGACTCGCGATGCCCGTGAAGTCGAGCGTAAGAAGCTCGGTCTCCGCAAGGCCCGCAAGCGTCCGCAGTACTCCAAGCGCTGATTCCTGGTGGAGCAGGTTCGCTTGCTCCTCCTGGTTGTCCGAATGTTGGGGAATCGTCTAACGGTAGGACTACGGACTCTGACTCCGTCTGTCTAGGTTCAAATCCTAGTTCCCCAGCCACTTCAAAAATTTGCCCCTGGACCTCCGGGGGCAAATTTTTTCTCCCGACTGCCCTCCAAAAAGGAGAAAAACCCTGCATGATCAGGGTGTTTCTTCTTGTCGCTAAAAAGTTCCGACCTTGTAAGCTGTGGGTGATTTATTTATCATCCGCAAGCTTTTTTTAAAGGCTCGTCCGGGCCTTCGCCGGTCGCCGGGCGTTTTTTGGAGAGTACGTTGATGAGTACTGACGGCGTGAATGTGGGTCGCCGCCGGTTGCTGATCGGAGCCACCACAGTGGTGGGTGCCGTCGGCGCGGTAGGCGTGGCCGTTCCGTTTGTGAAGTCATGGACCCCCAGTGCCAAGGCCAAGGCAGCGGGTGCACCGGTAACGGCGGATATCAGTCAGCTGGAGCTGGGTCAGAAAGTCACTATCGAGTGGCGTGGCAAGCCGGTATGGGTGGTTCGCCGTACCCCGGAAATGCTGGCTGGCCTCAAGACCATCGAGCCCCGCCTCCTGGATCCGAACTCGGAAAACGAGTCGCAGCAACCCTCCTACGCCCGGAACGCCACCCGTTCCATCAAGCCTGAGTACCTGGTACTGACCGGAATCTGCACTCATCTTGGTTGCTCCCCGCTCTTCGAGCCGGAAAAGGCCAAGGTGGAAGCTGACTGGCAGGGTGGCTTCTTCTGTCCCTGCCATGGGTCCAAGTTCGACCTCGCCGGACGAGTCTACAAGGGCGTTCCCGCTCCCAAGAATCTTGAAGTACCCCCGCACTCCTACCAGGCCGAAAAGGTCCTGGTGATCGGCGTCGACAAGGAGCATGCGTAATGAACAAGCTCTGGACCAACTTCATGGGCTGGGTGGATGCACGTTTTCCGGCGACGGAAACGTACAAGTACCACATGTCCGAGTACTACGCGCCGAAGAACTTCAACTTCTGGTACTTCTTCGGCGTGCTGTCGATGGTGGTGCTGGTCAATCAGTTGCTGACCGGCATCTGGCTGACCATGTTCTACACGCCGAGCTCGGATGCCGCTTTCGACGCGGTCGCCGGCTACATCATGTATGACGTGCCGTTTGGCTGGCTGCTGCGCTACATGCACTCCACGGGGGCGTCGGCCTTCTTTGTGGTCGTGTACCTGCACATGTTCCGTGCGCTGATCTACGGGTCTTATCGCAAACCGCGTGAACTGCTGTGGATCATCGGCATGATGATCTACCTCGCATTGATGGCAGAAGGCTTCTTCGGCTACGTCCTGCCCTGGGGCAACATGTCCTACTGGGGTGCGCAGGTGATCGTGAACCTGGCATCGGCGGTGCCCTGGGTCGGCAGCACGCTGGTCGAGTGGGTGCGCGGCGACTACCTGATCTCCGGCGCCACGCTGAACCGTTTCTTCGCCCTTCACGTTGTCGCGATTCCTCTGGTGCTCTGTGCGCTGGTCTTCGTCCACCTCGTGGCTCTGCACCATGTCGGCTCCAACAATCCGGACGGTATCGAGATCAAGAAGAACAAGGGCCCGGATGGAAAGCCCCTCGACGGCATTCCGTTCCATCCCTACTACACCGTGCATGACCTGGTAGGCATCGTGGTGTTCCTGATGGTGTTCTCCGCGATCATCTTCTTCTTTCCGGATGGCGGCGGCTACTTCCTCGAGCGCCCGAACTTCGAAGCAGCCAATCCGCTCAAGACACCTCCGCATATTGCGCCTGTGTGGTACTACACCCCCTTCTACGCGATGCTGCGTGCAACACCGTCCATGTTCGCTTCCGCCTTCCCGGGCGTGATCGTGATGGGCGGTGCGATCGCCATCCTGTTCGTGCTGCCCTGGCTGGATCGCAGTCCCGTCAAGTCCATCCGCTACAAGGGCTGGATGAGCAAGGTGTGGCTGGCCATTTTCGTCGTGTCCTTCGTGGTCCTGGGGTATCTGGGCGTGCAGCCCGCCGACGGACACACGATCGGCATCAACAACACGAAGCTGGCCCAGATCCTGACGGTGATGTATTTCCTGTTCTTCATCCTCATGCCGGTCTACACCTCCCTCGAGAAGTGCAAGCCGGTGCCTGAGCGTGTGACCGGAGGGACCCACTGATGAAAAAGCTGTTCCTTTTCGTGTTTCTCGCCCTGGCACCGCTGGTGGCCAAGGCAAACGTCGGTGCCGAGTGCGGTGAGCTGGGTAATTGCTGGGTCGCTCCGATCAACCAGCAGGACAAGGTCTCCCTGCAAAATGGCGCGAAGCTGTTCATCAGCTATTGCCTGGGTTGCCACACGGCCCGCTTCGTCCGCTATGACCGCATGGCGACGGACCTGAACATCAATCCGAAGCTCGTGCAGGAGTACATGAACTTCACGAGCGACAAGATCGGTGACCAGATCACGACGAGGACGCCGCCCAAGGACCAGCAGCAGTGGTTTGGTGCGCCGCCTCCCGATCTCACGCTGGAGACCCGTTTGCGCTCGCCGAATTGGGTGTACAGCTATCTGCTGAACTTCTATCCGGATGACAAGCGCCCCTGGGGTGTGAACAACAAGGTCTTCAAGGATGTGGCCATGCCCCATGTGCTGGCTGACATGGAAAAGGACATGAAGCCGGAAGAGTTCAAGCAGTCCGTCGGTGACCTGGTGAATTTCATGGTGTATGCGTCCGAGCCCAGTCGTGCCGAGCGTGAGCATATCGGTGTGTGGGTCCTGTTGTTCCTTGCCATCCTGATGGTGCCGGTATGGCTCCTTAACAAGGAATACTGGAAGGACGTGAAGTAACGCTGCGGATAACTACTGCAGTACACGCCCGGGCAACCCCCGGGCGTTTTGTCTGGGGCGGCGGTCAGCTGGCGCCCCTGGGTTAGCGGCCCGGTCAGTGCGCCGGGTGTCTGAGGGAGTACAAGCATGGGCGTGGTTACCCGCCGGTCTTCGATGACCTTCTATTCGGATGGAACCGATCACTACAGCCATCGTGTGCGGATCGTGCTCGCCGAAAAGGGCGTCTCGGTTGATGTCGTCCACAGCCGTCCTGACGATCTGGCCGACCTGAACCCGTTCAACTCCCTGCCGACGCTGGTGGATCGCGATCTGACGCTTTATCTGGATACCATGATCATGATGGAGTATCTGGATGAGCGTTTTCCGCATCCGCCGCTGTTGCCGGTGTATCCCGTTGATCGGGCAAAAACGCGACTCTTCGTGCGTCGTGCCGAGTTCGAGTGGTGTCCGCATGTCGATACCATCCTCTCTGCAAAGAGCAAGGAAGCGGCGGTCGCCAAGTCCCGCAAAGAGTTTCGTGACCACCTGCTGAGCTTCGCGATGCTGATGCAGGACAACCGTCCGTTTGTGATGGGGCCTGAACTCTCTCTGGCAGACTGTGTGTTGATGCCGATCCTGTGGCGCTTGCCGGCAATGCAGATCGAGCTTCCGGAAAAGCAGTGCAAGCACCTGCTGCGCTACATGGAGCGCATGTTCCATCGCGAGTCGTTCCTTGCCAGTTTGTCCGACGCTGAGCGGGACCTGCGCAACGCGTGATGTGTGCGACCGGTCCGACCGGTCGCCTGGCGTCGGTCGAGGGGATGGCATGGCCATCCCTTTTGCTTTATGGCGCGTCCCCTTGCCACAATCCCGGCAGGCCCGATAGAAGGCCGACGGATGGAGGAATCCCGTCATGAAACCGAGTCGCCCCTATTTTGTCCGCGCGGTTTACGAGTGGCTGATCGATAACGAGCAAACGCCCTTTCTTCTCGTGGATGCCGCCCGGCCTTCGGTTGAGGTACCAGCCGCGTTTGTGAAGGAAGGACGCATCGTTCTCAATGTAGCGCCGGGGGCCGTCAGGGACTTCTTCATCCGTAACGAGGAAGTGTCCTTTTCGGCCCGCTTTGGTGGTGTGCCCATGCAGATTTTTGTGCCCATGGGCGCCGTACTCGCCATTTACTCGCGGGAAAATGGTCAGGGTATGTTCTTCGATGAAGACGATTACCCGGAGGAGGAATCTGCGACGCCATCGGCCGATGCGGAGGCGAGCGGGCCGGTCCTTGCAGCCGTTCCCGCGCCGACGGAGGGGGTGAGCGGTGATGATGAGCCGCCGCCAAAGCCTGGTGGCGGACGCCCGACGTTGCGTGTCGTCAAATAGGTGAGTGACGAAAAGAAAAGGGCCCGCGCAGGGCCCTTTTTTTGTTGAAGCATCAGGTCGACGGAGGTGACTGGGAGGGCTGAGTGGCCGTCGGTGCGGCAGGGGCTGTCGTGGCGGGGAGATAGTCCACGAGCTTGATGATGCGTTTGACGCCCGATACCTGCTTGATGACGTCCACTGCCGCATCCGCATCGACGGTCGTGAGTTTACCCATCAGATAGACGGCTCCACCTACGGTGAAGACCTTGCTCTGGGAAGACGGGAATCCCTCCTTGACGGTCAGTTTGGCGCGAATCTGCGTGCTGATGAGGCCGTCCGAACTGCGCTCCAGGTAGTAGCTCGAGGGGCCGACCGTAAGCTCGTTGTGAATGCGCTTGACCTCGGCAATGTCGTACACGATTTTTTCGGCCTGCGCCTTCATGGCCTCGTC
>DASSUO010000205.1:0-3336 GCA_035706925.1 Moraxellaceae bacterium | reverse complement strand
AAGGACATCCTGCTGGACTCGGGCGCAAAAACGGTATTGGGTTTTCCGATCGACTCCCTGCCGCTGCCCGCAATCGCCGATCCGCTTGTTGCCGAGCTGAAGCGCGAGGCAAGCGTGGGTGCCTTGCGGGAGAGTCCACTGGTGCCGACGGTTTTGCCGCTACAGATCGTGCGCCTTGGCTCACTTGCGCTGGTGTGCTGCCCGGGTGAGTTCACGACAGTGGCAGGACGACGATTGCGTGGCGCGGTAGCGGCGCGACTGGCCCCGATGGGCATCACGCAGACTCTGTTGTGCAGCTACTGCAACGACTACATGGGCTATGTGACGACGAACGAAGAATACCAGGAGCAGTGCTACGAAGGCGGACACACGATCTTCGGTCAGTGGACCCTGGCGGCGTTCCAGACCCGGTTCACGGCTTTGGCAACCGAGTTCACGCGGCCCTTGGCGGAGCGCAACCACGACAGGGTGACACGGCCCGCACCGGTCCCGCCGGATGAACTTGCCTTGCGCAGCAACGTGCCGTTGCCGCCGCCCTGATTTCGCCCGATGGGGCAGCGTTCAGTGCGTGGCGGGTGGCGGGGAGGTCGCCGGATTCGACGAGGGCGGGGGGGCTGCAGGACCTCCGGTATCACCGGCCTTGCCGCCGCCCGGTGCACCCGTCGTCGTGCGCAGTTTGCTGCCTTCGATGGTATTCAGCGGCTTCGGGTTCATTGTCTTGGCCGACTTCTTGTACTTGTCGGGCACGATCTCGCCGAAGTGCGTATGGCCGCTTTCATCGACCCATTTGTAGATTTCGGCGTGGGTCGGTAGCGCGGCAACGAGGAGGAGGGCGGGAAGCAGTCGTTTCATGGCGGTGTTCCTGGCTCCGGGGAGCCGGCGTCGGCGATGATCCTGAAAGAAACCATACGTGCTCACCCGCGCCTGCGCAAAGCTTCTCTTTCCTCATTGTGACGAGAGGCCGGCTTGGGCGATGGCAGCCTCCTGCCGGCCCTGACCCTGACCCTGACCCTGACCCTGACCCTGACCCCAGCCCCAGCCCCAGCCCAAAGCCCCAGCCCAAAGCCCGCTCCCCGTTATCAGACGAGCTGATAGCCACCCTCAATCAAATCCGTTTCTAAGCACCAAAAAGGCGCCTAAAATGCGCGCTTTTGGTGCGATGGCCGGCTTGATCCCCGGCGTGAGGTACACGATGCAGGAACCCGAAGAGCTGCTGGCCGAAATGGAACTGCTGCCCGAAGTGTCGCCCGCCGTCTGGCAAAAGGCGCTTTGGGCCGGCGTCGGCAGCTGTCTTGCCATCCTCGTCCTTCAGGCCGTAGGGCAGGGGCTGCACCATCCGCTGCTGCTCGCTCCGTTTGGTGCCTCCTGCGTCCTTCTGTTTTCTGCGCCTGACAGCCCGCTGGCGCAGCCGCGCAACATCTACGTGGGCTATGCCATCGCCACGCTGGTCGGCTTTGTGGCGCTGTGGTTGTTTGCGGGCGCCTGGTGGTCCGTCGCACTTGCCGTAGGGGCAACCATCTCCCTCATGGCCGTGACGCACACCGTCCATCCTCCCGCTGGCGCGCATCCCATCGTGATCATCCTCGGCGCGCCCGCCTGGAAGCTGCTCTTGCCCACCCTGGTGGCGGGCCTGTGTCTGCTCCTGCTCTGCGCCTGGGCATTTCACCGCTTTTTTCCGCTTCACAAGGACTAGAACCGAAGCGGACACTCGCCCTCCCAAAAGGAAGGACGAAGGCAATGCGCCGGTGTTCCTGCATCATGGCTTCCGCCTGCACCTATCGACCGGTGTCCGTACAGTCATAAATAACGCCGCATTCCTGGCGTGCGTGGGGTTGGGGCCGGCCCCTCATGACGCCTAGAATGGATGTTCCAGGGGTGGGGCATGGCCGCTCTGCCCGGTCAATCCCGAGTGAAGCATGACCACGACCCTCGAGCGCAGCCTGCGCTTCTTCAAGACCAGCACCGCCTTCGTCAACAACGCCATCCAGCGCCGTGTCAACAAGCAGCGTTACCTGCAGCTCGACAAGACGCCGCACGAAGTCATCTTCAGCGACGGCCTGATGACCGTGAAGCACTACAAGCCGCTGAAAGAAGAGTCGGTCACGATCGAAGGGGTGACCCTGAAGGTGCGTCAGCGCCGCTTTGCGACGCCCCTGGTGCTGGTGCCGCCGCTCGGCGTATTTGCCTGGATCTTCGACCTCATGGCTGATCGCTCCATGGCCAAGTATTTCCTGGCCCATGGCTTCGAGGTCTATCTCGTTGACTGGGGCGTCCCACGCGAAAGCGACCAGGACATTTCCCTCGAAACCTATGTGATGGACTGGTTCCCCAAGGCCATGAAAGCCATCCGCGCCCACAGCGGCAGTGAGGAGCAGTCCATGCTCGGTTACTGCATGGGGGGATTGCTCTCGCTTCTGTACCTGGCGTCCAGTCGCGACGACAAGGTCGTCAATCTGGTCACCATCGCGTCGCCCATCGACATGTACCGCATGGGGTTCGTCGGCAGCTTCTACCGTGCCGTGGCCAAGCCGGCCTGGGCGTTTCGCAAGCTGACCGGTGTGCAGATCGACCGCATGCAGCGCAAGCTTTTCCACGTGCCTGGCAAGCGCCTGTCGTTCATGTTCAAGATGACGAATCCGGTGGGCACGGTGTCCAGCTATTTCGAACTCGTGCGCAATATGGCGGATGATGAATACGTCTCGCGCTACATGACCATGAACGAATGGTTCACCAACATGCCGGACTATCCCGGCGCCACTGTGCAGGAAGTGATCCGCAAGCTGGGGCTCTACAATCGCCTGGCGCGGGGCCGCATCCGCATTGGTCGTTGCGAGGCGGATTTCCGCGATGTTTCCAGTGCCTTGCTGGCCTTTGCCGGGGACAACGACAAGATCGTGCCGGTGCCGTCTGCCCAGGCCATCCTCGAAGTGGTGGGTTCCGTCGACAAGGAATTCCACATTGTTCCCGGTGGCCATGCGGGTGTGTTCACCGGCGGGCGTGCCGCCCACACCACCTGGGCCATCAGCAAGGACTGGCTGTCGCAGCGCTCCGGCCGTCTGCCGACCGCCACCCAGGACGACGCCTGACAATCGGGCCCCGGGCGGAAGTCCGGGGCCTGATTCAATTCCGGGCGGTTTCAACCAGGCCCATTCAGGTTCGCTTTTACCGCTTCCACTTGCCGCCTACCGCCATTTACTTGCTGCCTCCTGCCATTGGCGGCAGAGCATCAACTCCTGCACAAGGCCTTGGGCAGCGACTCCTCGACCCTCTGACTCACCCCATTGGCCACGATCCGATCCTCGCGGGCCCTGATGCCGGACGCCGGGCCCAGCCTTT
>DASSUO010000204.1:0-6211 GCA_035706925.1 Moraxellaceae bacterium | reverse complement strand
AGTGCGTGGCGATACGGGCAAAGGGCGTGCGCACGCCGTCGACGATGGCGATGCGTCCATTGGCGTTGGACAGGAGCTGGCGGGCGGTCATGACAGTTTCCCTGTGAGCGATCACGGTGCGGACAATTCTGTCAGGGCCGGAGGGGCACGCAATGACCATCCCGCCCACGCCTGCTGACCAAAATGATCACGCGGGCTCTTGTGTCACGGCGGCGCAGGGCGGGAGTCGGGTGACGGAGACGGCGTCGCCTTGCCATCGCGGGCAGCGTCCTCTGCCGTGACGCGCGAGCGCGTGGTGCCCGTGACGGAGCCCAGTCCCGGCGCTGGCGAATAAAGGTTGCCGGTGGTCACGGGCGCGGGCGGCGCGAGTTCCATCTGCTCGTGGTGGTACAGGGTGGCGGCCATCCATTCCGTGAGATCACCGAACAGGCGATGGGCATGGTAGCTGAGCGAGCCCTTCCAGCCGACCGGCACTTCCTCGTGCGGTGACAGCACCGTGTGCAGGATGGTGTTCACCACCTTGGCAGGCGGATCCGGCAGCATGGAGCGCGGCGTATGTCCACTGAAGTTGGCGATGTGATCGAAAATGGGCGTATCGGTGGCGAACGGCATGATCGTCGCCACCTGCACATTCTTCAGTCCATCCAGGCGCAACTCTTCGTTGAGGGCGCGACCCAGGGCGAGGACAGCGTGCTTCGTGGCGCCATAGGTCGCCTGGTAAGCCAGCGGCACCTCACTTTCCACTGATCCGACATTGATCAGCGTGCCCCTGCGCTGCTGCCGGAACTGCAGCAGGGCGGCGTAGCTACCGTAAATCACGCCCTTGAGGTTCACATCGACGACACGCGCCTGGTGTTCGACGGGAATGGAATCGAACCGGCCGATCAGCCCGACACCTGCATCATTGATCCACACGTCAATGCGGCCGAAATGTGCCAGTGCCTCGGCCGCCAGACGTTTGACGTCGTCGGGGCGACTGACGTCCGTCGGCACCACCAGCGCTATCGCGCCTGCCGCGCGGGCCTGCCGTGCAACGTCGTCCAGGGCATCGGTATTGCGCGCCGCCAGCACCACGTTCGCGTGTGCCTGCGCGAGCGCGAGGGCTACACCGCGGCCGATTCCGCTGGAGGCGCCGGTGATGACGCAGGTCCGGCCGGCAAGCTGCTCGCGTTCGTGGTTGCTCAAGGGACTGCTGGCGCAGGCGGACAGTAGCAATGCCAGCAGGCCGCCGATCGGGAGGTAGATCGTTCGCGACAGGGATGTCGACATGGTGCTTCACCTCGTCAGGGCGCAGCGCCAGTGTGTGGCCCGCGTGCCGGCACCTCGTGGTGACGGATCGCCGCGATGCCGCGTCAGTGGGTAACCGCACCGACAGGAGGAAATTCACACACCTGCAGCGTGGGTGGCGCGATACGCGTCTGCCAGAGCAGGCGGTGCTCGGTCTGGTCAATGAGCCGTTGGGCGTCCTGTTGCCCGAGCTCGATGGCGGCTTCCAGAAAACAGCGCTCAAAAAACAGGTAGCTCAGCAAGTCGCCATTCACTGTGCCGGCAGCGCCCAGCAAACGGTGCAGCAATGGGTAATCCGGGCTGTGGCGCAGCCAGCGCCAATGGCCGTAACGCTTCTGGAATTCATGGGCGGCGAGTTCCGACAGGGCGTCGGATTGTGCGGGTCCGGCAAATACGAAGGGAATGACCCGGCGGCGTCTGCCGCTGGCGGAACGGATCACGCCTCCGCCCGGCGTGTGGCGTTGCAGCAACTCATTCATTTGTCCGAGGCGGCGGATGTCCTCCACCATGCGATCCACCAGTAATGCGCGCAGCACATCGCTCAGCGCCGCACGTACATCCGGTTGCGGCCCGAGTCGCACGGCACAGGGTGACACGCGATCGATCGCGTCGGTGGCCAGCAGGACCAGGCGTGTCGCTCCCAGCGCCACGGCGGGCTTGATCGGCGCATTCAGGCGCACGCCTCCGTCCAGGTACCAGCCGCGATCCGCGTCGGGGGTCGCAATGTACGTCGGCGGAAAGAGCAGGGGGATGGCGGCAGAGGCCATCAGGTGCGAGCTGTCGAGACGCGCCGGGATGTAGTCGATACCGCGCCGGTCGTCCGCAGGGGGAAGGGGCCGTCGGCGGTGGCATTCGACGAAGACCTTGGTACGGCCGGTAGCGCAATCCGTCGTGGTGACCGATACCGCCTGCAGCACACCGGGTCGCGCCGCATTGGCATGCAACTGGTCCCAGTCGACGAGGCGGGTGAGGGTGCTCTGGAGGGGTGAGGCATCCAGCATGCTGGTCAGGGCCACCGGCCAGCCCGCGAGCTGCGCCAGATAGCGGAACAGTGCGTTGAGGCCGCTGACCACGATCGAGTGCACGACGTCGCGGCGGCTGACCTCGCGCCAGAGCCGCAGGGCCTCGCGGGCGGCAACATCGGCGGGCAAGTGGGCGAGGGACGCAAAGAGCACGGCATTGATGGCGCCGGCACTGGTGCCGATAAACATGCGGGGGCGGCGGCCGTTCGCCGCCAGCGCCGGCAGCAACTGCGACAGCGTGCCGGCCTCATAGGCGCCGCGGGCACCTGCACCGGCCAGGACCACTGCAGTCGTGGATCTGCCTGGATTTTCCATCGCCGCGCCTCCTGCCCCGGACGGTGTGCCGTCCGGGATAACGACGAGGCAGCCGCACACCGGCGCCCTCGCTGCACACAGTCTAGGTCGCAGAGGGTGGGGCGTGCGGTGGTCAGCGCGGTGCAGGGGCTAGCGCAGCGGTGTCGGTACCTCGAAGCCGCCGATGAGCGGCGCCAGCAGTTTGGCGAAGCGGATCGTGGTGCGGTCTTCGTACTGGTCTCCGATGATCTGGATGTTGACCGGTGAGCCCTGTTCGGTGCGTCCTACCGGCGCGCTGGTGGCCGGGAGCCCCAGCAATGTCGCGGGAGCAATCCACATGAACAGGTCGAGATAGTGGCGACGGGTTCCCGCAACATCGACCTTGCGCTGGCTGAGGTGGCCTTCGTGGTCGTGCGCAAAGGCCGTCGTGAGGGTGGGCGGCGCAAGAATCACGTCGTAATCGTCGAAAACGGTGAGGAACTTTTCCTTGAGTCGCTGTGTCTTCTCGCAGGAGACGATCCAGTCCGAGTGGCTCATGCCCGCACCGGCGAGGAAACGGTCTGCGTGGCGGGGGACATCGACCACGCGGCGCGCCAGCTTTGCGGCAGGGGCCAGCGCACGCATGCTCCCGCGCAGATAGCCCGGTGTGCCGACCATGATGGCGGCGCTAAGCTGCGTCACATATGTGGGATACAGCTTGTCGAGGTTCCAGCCCAGCGGGCTGCCGACATCGACCTTCGCCCCCGCGCCGCGAAGCACCTGCTCGAGCTGCCGGTACACCGGCACCATGCGCGGATCCAGTGGACAATGTTCATCCTCCAGCCACAGCAGCACGCGGAATTCCTTCAGCGAGCCGTGCGGGGCCGGCGGCAAGTGCAACTGCCAGCCTGGCTGCATCGTGGGTCCGGGACCGGCAATCACGTCGAGCATGAGATCGAGATCGTCCGCTGTACGTGCCATGGGACCGGCGACGGCCAATACCGGCTCCGATCGCGTACCGGGCGGCCCGGGAATGTGACCGCGCAGGGACACGATGCCATGCGTGGGTTTGTGGCCATATACGCCGCAAAAATGTGCGGGAATGCGGATGGATCCGCCGATGTCGCTACCGAGTTCCAGCGGTGTGAAGCCCGCGGCAAGAGCGGCGGCGGCCCCGCCGGACGAGCCGCCAGCGGTGAGGTCCGGATTCCAGGGATTGTGCGTGATGCCGTAGATGCGGTTGTAGCTCTGCAGGTCGGACGCGAGATAAGGCACGTTGGTCTTGCCGAAGGGAATGGCCCCGGCGTCGATGAGGCGCTGTACGGCGAATGCCGCCCGCTTCGGGCGATGGTCGCGGTAGACCGGCGCACCGGCCGTGCAGGGCATGCCAGGTACTTCGTACGTGTCCTTGATGGTCATCGGCAGGCCGTGCAGCGGCCCCAGCGGCTCTCCCCGGCGCACTGCCCCATCGGCGGCGTCGGCTGCCAGCCGTGCCCGTTCCAGGTCCAGGGCCACGACGGCATTCACAGCCGGATTAAAGCGCTGGATGCGGGTCACGAGGGCTTCGAGCAGCTCGCGGCTGCTGAGGCCGCCGGCGCTCATGGCGCTGACCAGGTCGCGGGCGCTGCGGTAGGGCAGGGTGTCGTGGGCCATCTGGGTGTCGTCCTGCAGGGGAAGCGGAAGGAGGTGACGGTTTTACGGGAGAGACCTGCCGCAGGGAATGGTCGCAAAGGCCAGATCGTGGCGGGCAGGGGCCCTTCTCCACCGATGCGACTTCCGGCGTGGGTCGACTCCCGCCGGCGGGCTCAGGAGCTGCGCAGGGACGTGGGTTCCGGCGGCGCCGATTCCGGCAGATCCCAGGCCAGCCACTCGCTCTTCAGCCAGGCATAGAACACCGGGGCGGCAACCACGCCGGCCGGTCCGAACAGGCGCTCCATGAGCACCATCCAGAACAGGATTTCCCATGCGTGCGCATTGATCTGTCCGCCGACAATGCGGGCATTGATGAAGTATTCGAGCTTGTGCACGAGTACCAGAAAGGCAAGCGAGGCCAGCGCTACCTGGAACGACACCCCGAGACTGATCAGTGTGATGGCGGAATTCGAGATCAGGTTGCCAACGATGGGGAGCAGGCCAAGGAAGAAGGTGACCGCGATCAGGGTTTTGGTGAGTGGCAAGCTGACGCCGAACAGCGGAAGGGCAATGGTCAGATAGATGGCAGTCAGCGTCGTGTTCACCGACGAGATTTTTGCCTGCGCCACCGTCACCCGCCAGAGCGAGTCGCGCAGATGGGCGACCTGCGCCAGCAGACGCGAGCCGATGGCCCCGTGGGGGTGATCGTCCGACGCTTCGTGGACAGCCACCATGCTGCCAAGCAGCAGACCGAGCAGCATGTAGCCCACGGTCTTGACCGCGCCGAGGCCGAAGGTGCCGATCTCGGCCGCATGCCCCTTGAGCCAGGCACTCACGGCGGCGAGCAGGTTTTCCTGGGCCGGAAGTGCATTGACCAGCCAGGGCGGCAGGGATGCGCTGCCGGATTCCACGATCTCGGCGATTCGCTGCAACAGGTCATGGACGCCCGCGCCATTGCGCAGGAACAGGTGCAGGGCCAGGCCTGCGGCGATGAACAGGCTGACGACCACGCTCGCGATCAGGGCTACCGAGATCCATTTTTCGCGTCGCGAGATTTCGACCCCGTCGGGGACGAGGCGTGCTGCCAGCCGCAGGACGGCGGCATAGACGACCAGGCCCGTGAGCAGCGGCACCAGCAGGCCGAAATGGATGGCCTGCAGGAAGAGCATGGCCACAAAGAGGAATGACACAAAGCGGGCATGACGGGGGGACACGGTTACCTCGCAGGCCATTGGCGCGCACAACAGCAGCACGCCTTTTCGATATCACTCTCTTATACCAGAAGGTTGCCGAATTTACCGGTACTCAGATCATTCAGTTCAGCATGCCCGCACGAGTATGGATGAGTTGGTCTTGCGGGCGACGACAGTCCGCTCCCATAGCGGCATGCAATCAACAGTGTCGTGGTAACGGGTGAGGTGTCGGCAGAGCAACACGACAGCGCAGAAACACATTTCCGTGTCGCGCCAGTCGGCCGGCGGCGGGTGCTCACGCTGGCTCCGCCACCGCTGCAGCGGTCACCCCGTGCCGCCCGACTGCCGTAAGGACGGCCTGCAGCACGGCTGTCGTGGTGTCGGCCGCGAGCGCGGCAGCGCTATACGGCGTGCCGTCGACGGCGAGTCTCAGGCAGGCGAGGGCATCTGCTCCGGTGCCCCCCTCCACGGCGAATTCCTCATAGGCTTCGACCTCGATGCGCACGTCAAAACGCTGCGCGAGCGCGGCGGCCAGCGCTTCCACCGCGCCTTGCCCATGCCCCTGCAACACCAGCGTGCCGCTCTCATCCCCGGCTTCCACCGTTGCCTGCACGCCATTGTGATCGCGATTCAAGCCGTAGGTACGAAGGCGCATGCCCTCAGGCACCGACAGGAAGTGGTGCTCGAACAGGCGACGGATCGTGAAGGAGTCGATCTCGCCACCCGCGGCCTCGGCCTCGGCCTGCACCACCCGCGACAACTCGACCTGCATCCAGCGCGGCAGGGTGATGCCGAAATCGCGCT
>DASSUO010000203.1:0-2941 GCA_035706925.1 Moraxellaceae bacterium | reverse complement strand
AATCCGGCTTCGACGATGGCAACCTGACACCGTCCGAGAGCTTCTTCACTCCACAAGGTGAGCAGGCACCAGCCCGTGATGCTGCCCAGCGCGGTGATGCTGCCGGCGAAGGCGGTGCCCTTGTCATTGATGTTGGGCAAGAGCGGAACGCGCAACACCAGCGTGTATCCGTCGAACGATGCCACGCGCAGGTCCATCGCCGCCGTGAGCGGAATTTCTGTGCGCATGCGCGCCAACAAGGTCTCTGCCCGCGCCATCGGCGCGGACGACATCACCCCTTCCATTCAGACACGAACTCGTCCACAGCCAGTGGCACGATGCGCCGAGGCTCGGCTGCCGCCGTCCCGACGTAGAGAAAGCCTGAAATCGATTCCTGACCGGACAGGCCCAGCGCCGCACGCACCAGCGGCGCCTTGGCCAGCGGACCTGTGCGCCACATGGTGGCAAAGCCCTGGTCGTGCAGTGCCAGCATGAAGTTCTGGACGGCGGCACCGGTGGACAGATACAGCTCCTCCTCCGGCACCTTGGGGTCCTGCTTGTGTACGGTCACGGCCACCACGATCAACGGCGCCCGCAGCGGCATCTTGCGCAAGCGTTCGACCTCAACGGGGTCGAGTGCGGGATTATTGGCGCGGGTCGCGTCCACAAAGACATCGCCCAATTGCTGCAGCGCTTCGCCGCGCAGTACCAGGTAGCGCCAGGGACGCAATACACGATGATCGGGCGCGCGCAAGGCGCAGGCAAACGCCCGCTCGAGCGCGGCGTTGTCGGGCGCGGGATCGGCCAGCTTGCCCTGGGAGATGCGGCTCAGGATGGCATCGAGTGTCTGCATGTCGTTGGCTTCCACAAGGTCAGGCGATGGATTCAATGGGCGGTGCGATGGCATGTGCCGGCGCAATGGCCATCTGTGCACTTACGTGGACCAGCGCGAGGTCGGCTTCGGCCAACGTGCGCTGCATGATTTCCTGCACCGTGGGCACATCATGCAGAAGGCCCTGTACCTGGCCGATCAGCTGAATGCCCCTTACATGATCGCCATCGATGATGGCACGACGGATTTC
Source organism: Moraxellaceae bacterium (assembly GCA_035706925.1). Classification (GTDB taxonomy): domain Bacteria; phylum Pseudomonadota; class Gammaproteobacteria; order Pseudomonadales; family Moraxellaceae; genus UBA2031. The sequence goes on along the minus strand of DASSUO010000203.1, from coordinate 1,880 downwards.
GCCAGTGGCGGCGCCGAAGTAGGCCAGCTTCAATGTCTGCTCCAGGCCATTACGCATGACTTCAGCCACGAGCCCCAGCAGCGGCCGCCCGCTTTCGCGCGCAGCGACCAGCGCGCGCCACATCGCACGCCACAGGGTCAGCTTATTTGCCATGCGCTTTTCGGACGTGGGCGTTTTCATCACGCGGCAAGGCATGGAGTCAAAATTGGAATTGTAGAGCGTGTCGGCCGCGCTCTTCTCAAGAATGAGGTTTTTGGTGCGCTGGTGGACCGGGCTTTCGCACGACGTCGCGAAGCGCGTGCCCATGGCCACGGCATCGGCCCCCAGGGCGAGCGCCGCGACGAGGCCCCCACCAGTGCCGAATCCGCCGGTCGCGATGATGGGCAGGCTCGTGACCTGGCGAATGGCCGGCACCAGAACCAGCGACGTCACATCACCGCCATGCGCGGCCGCTTCATGACCCGTGACGAGCAGGGCATCGACCCCGGCGCGTTCCGCCCCTTTGGCGTGCTTTTCGGTGACGACGGTGGCGATGACTTTGCCGCCGTAGGCATGCACGCGCTCGCAGATCCAGTCGCCCTTGCCCAAGGAAAAATTGACGACAGGGACACGCTCTTCGATGGCCACTTCCGCATTGGCGTGGGCACCCGGCATGAGCAACGCCACGCCCACGCCGAAGGGCTTGTCCGTCAGGTGGCGCGTGCGCCGGATTTCGGCACGCGTTTCTTCCGGACCGAGATGGCCCACCGCAAGAATGCCCAATCCGCCGGCATTGCTGACAGCAGCCACGAGGTCGGCGTTGGCGACATAGGTCATGCCCGGGCAAAGCACCGGATGCTCGATGCCCAGGAGTTCGGTGATGCGCGTCTTCATGTACGGATCCTGCGTGAGAGGAAGGCGGTGCCGGCCACTGCCGGACCGCCCACGCTCGTTACTTCGCCTTTGCCTTGGTCTTGGCCTTGTCAGCTTCGGCCTTGGCCTTGTCTGCCTTTTCCTTTTCGGCGGCCTGCTTCATGCGCTCCATGGCCGCCTTGTAGCCCTCGGCTTCTACCGCTTCCACGGTGATGCGCACGGCGAGCTCATCACTCACCGCGGGCACGTACTTGTCGATGCCGAAATCAGAGCGCTTGACGGTGGTGGTGGCATTGAAGCCGGCGGCCAACGCGTCGTTATAGAAAGGATGCGGGCCCGACTTGTTCAGTTTTACATCGAGCACTTCTTCTTTGGTGATGCCGTTGACGGTGAGGTTACCCACCAGCTTGAAGGTGCCGGCATCGCGATTCACGTCGCGCATGCCGGTGCTCTTGAAGGTGACCTCCGGGAACTCCTTGCTCTTGAAGAATTCGCCCGATTCGATCAGATGCTGGTTCAGCAGCGGAACGAAGGTGTCGAGACTCTTCACCGGCATGGTGATGGTGACAGAGGACAGCTCGGGATGGTCCTGGTTGCCAAGGATGGTGCCCGTCACCTGGGTGAAGTTGGCGCCCGGCGTGGAGAAGCCCACGTGGTTCCAGTTGAAGGCGACTTGCGTGTGGTTGGGGTCGACAGTGTAGGTGACGATCTTGTCGGCCAATGCACAGGTGGACGCCCCTGCAAGGGCGACGGCGAAAGCGATGCGACGGAGCAGTGTCATGGTGAGTCCTCTTACCCGTAGTGTCCCGGCCCTCATGGCCGGTCCGTTCTTGTTGTTCGCCCGCGCAGTGTAGCGCTACCGCGGAGAGAGGTGCAGGTCTTGAGGGGGATGAGGTGGTGGCCTGATGTGCCTACCTGCATCGGCCTGACTTCAGCGCTGGCGTTCGGGTGATGCGACGTTGTGTGATTCGCCGACGGTTCAGGTCCGCACAGGGAGAAGCCATCGGCCTCGATAAAGGCAGGGCCCG
>DASSUO010000202.1:0-3006 GCA_035706925.1 Moraxellaceae bacterium | reverse complement strand
GAGCGGATGCCGATTGCCGTTGTCACCGCCAGAGGCAGGACGATTGCCGCCGCGCCCCCCACAACGAGACCGACCAATCCATTTCCTGCGGCTCGCATCAATCCGGCCATTGCCGCAATGATCAATGCCAACGCCCCCCACTCCGCCGCCCCCATCAGCGCCCGCATGGCGCGCGGAAGTGACATCCAGAGGAGGAGTGCCTGAACAATCGCGCCGATCGTGGTGACCAATGCCAAGGCCATGACGCCGTTACGATACACCGCCACATAGGCGATGCAGATAACGACCTGAACCGAGCTCACCGAGACCATGAGCCTTCGATACTCCCTGATTGCGGCAAAGAACCGCATGATGACCAGCGATAATCCGGCAGCGGGCATGCCTATCGCATAAATCCGCATCAATTCTGCAGTCCGCTGAACATCGCCCGCATGGAAAGCACCGCGATGCAGCAAAATATCCAGCACCGTATCTGAATAGCCGTAAATGAGTACGGCTACAGGCACGAGAAGAAAAAGACTCCCCCTCTGCGCATCGACCAGTGCGCCATTCATTTGTGCCGGCACGCCATCAACCGCCAGCCGGGAAAATCGCGCATAGCAGATGCCGACCACCGAAAAAGCGAAAAGAGTCACTGGAACTGAGGCGATCCGGAACGAATAGCTCAACCTGGAAAGCTCCCCAATACCGGTCCAGCTGGCCAGCAACCGCTCGGTACCCACTCCCAGTTGCAGGAAAAGCGCGACGGACACCATGACCAGAAAGCCGGGTAACAACCCCTTCCAGCGTGCCGCATCCTCTCTCAGGGGCATCGTCAGGCCGGCCGGGCCGATCTTGACCTGGAGTACGACGATGTGGGCGATCTGCCCCACAAGCAGCCCGAGGAGCAGCCCTTCGATACTTCGCCACACGAGGCCTAGAAAGACGATTCCGCCAATGTTGAAGACGACACTGCGCCACGCCGGCCAAACGAACGAGCGTTCCGCATGAAGCAGGCTGGTTTGGTAATACGACCAGAGCGTCGTGGCGACCATTAGAATGCCGATGTCATATGCGAGTGCCACGGACTGTCCGTGCCCCTTCATCCAGACACCGCCAAAACGGTCTACCCAGAAGCTGCCGCTAATATAGAAAAGCACGACAAAAATGGCGGCCGCCGCCAGCACCAACGCGCCCGTTTGACCGGCCAACTGCCGGTATTCGCCACTCGCCCCCTCGCGCTCCCGAATGAAGGCTGCCACGAGCGTATCCCGGACCCCAACCGCCAGGCTGTTCTCAATGAAGATGGGGATCAGGAGGGCAAGAAAATACAGATCCGCATGCCAATCGGCGCCAAAAAAATACGCAACCAGGCCGTCGCGCAAAAAGCCGAGCATCAGGCTCGCCAGAACGAGCAGTGACACCGTTACCGCCGGCATCATGGCCAGACTCCCACTTCACGCCCAAACATCCTGACGATCCCCAGCCGACACATTACCTTGAGACGAAACGGGCTCGAGCGAATCAACCCATTCTCCCGACACAGTGTTCGTGAATTTCTACCGCGATCGCTTTCCAGTCCATTGTCCGCTTGCGCGCGCTCAGCGCCTCGCACAAATGACGTCTTGCGGGAAGGCTGGCGACCTGCCGAATGGCTTGAGAAAGCGACTGGACGTCCGGATCACAAAACACTGCCTCCTCCTCGGACAACTGCTCGCGAAGCCCGGGCACCCGTGTACACACAATGGGTATGGCCGCATCGATGGCAAGGGTGACGATTCCGGATTGAGTCGCCTCAAGGTAGGGAAGCACTATTACGTCCGCCTCATTGACTAACGCTGCCATTTCTTCCTCGTCCAGAAATCGGTCAATCAGGCGCACGCCTTCCGGAAATATCGCCGCATTCATTTCGTAATTGGCCCGACCCGCAATGACTAACCGGCAATCGGGTAGCGCTGCGTCGCCAAATGCCTGGGCAAGCATCTCCACGCCCTTGTATTTCGAGATTCGCCCCAGAAACAGGAGTGTGCCCACCGTCTCGGCCAACTCGTCAGGTGACTTCTGGTGCAGCCCCGGCAAGGAGAAAAGCCCGTGCGGGGACACCATCGAGCGCGCTCCGATGGCCGGCTGATCAGCCACCGCCTCTTCACGCACGTGCGATGAGAGAAATATGAAATGGCTCGCGAGCCGCGACGTCAGCCAAAGGATCAGACGCGTTGCCACGTTTGCCTCACCGAAATGCGGTCGGTAGTCGTGGAAAGTGACAACGGTCCTGCAGGAGAGCAATCGTCCCCACATCACCAGCACCGGAGTCCACGTGTGAATATAGGGGAAGTACATGACCTGAAAGCCGCCGGCCAGGCGCCGCCATGTCAGCAGGACCAGCAGCAGCGGCAGGACTGTCAGCGACGACAGCAACAGCGTAGGAACTCCCCGATAGGTGGGAATCTTCCAGGCTCCGGGGATTGGATGCTCGCTGCCCGATGAGCAGATGCTTTCAAAGGGCATTCGCAGGCTCTCGAATGCAGCGGCGATCGCCTGCGCGTATTTGGGCATGCCTCCCTGTCGCCCAAGCGACACAAGCAGGATCCGCCGTTCTTTTCGCCCACTCATGCCCGCACACCGTAGCGAATGCGGCGGTAGATCGACATGAAGTGGTCATAGAGGGGGCCCAGCAAGGGAGACAGGGTACGCAAAAAGGCCAGCCCGCCGCTCCACGCCCCCAGCCGTACAAGGTAATCACGGGAAGCATCCCACTGCGCTGCGGTGGAATGCGACGACAGAAAAATCCCGTATTGCAGGAGCGGCCGCTCTCTTGCAACGATCGCCAGGAAATCATCCCGCAGGGGATGCGCCCCCGGAAACAGGTCATCAGCCAGCATCAGATACCCACGAAGGTCGATCAGCACACGATTGACCGCCCCCTGATCCAGGAAGCTGTCATTGCCGGAGCGATTGAGGACCGCCAGCGTTGGCGCATAGTAAATGCCCGACGACATCAATACATGTAGCAGAGTGTACACGTGC
>DASSUO010000201.1:0-3138 GCA_035706925.1 Moraxellaceae bacterium | reverse complement strand
TCCTGCGCGCCATGGCGGTGGGCGACCAGGCTTTCTTCTATCACTCCAGCTGCCCGGAGCCCGGCATTGCCGGCATCATGACGGTGGCCCGCGCCGCCTATCCCGACCCGACGCAGTTCGATCCGGCATCGCCCTATCACGATCCGAAGTCGCCCGCCGACGCCCCGCGCTGGGACGGCATCGATGTACGCTTCGGGGAAAAATTCGACCAGGTGATCCCCCTGGCCGTGCTCAAGGCGACGCCGGCGCTGGCGGAGCTCGCCCTGGTGCAGAAAGGCTCGCGGTTGTCGGTAATGCCGGTAAGCGCGGCCGAATGGAAGGCCATCCTGAGGCTGTCAGGTCCGCACCACGCCGGAATCCGCTGATGCGGCGCTTTTCCTGACCCGCGCCCGAAGGATGAGCCATCTACCTCAAAAGTTATAGCTCGCCGAACTCCACTACGAAATGTCGGCGACGGCCTGCGCGTGTCAGTGCCGGAAATTCCGTACCAATCACCTCTCGCGTCAGCCGCTTGGCCTCGTGCAAAGCCATGCGTAGTTTCCGGTCTTTATTCCCCAATGGTTATATTGTATACGTTTTGCAACAGGGCTCCGCCGGCGAGCCGCGCCGGTCCCCGATGACCGCCACCGCGCGCCAGCATAAGAAGAGCCGGCACCGTTCCTTAGCGGCCAAGGGGATTCGTTCCGGCGACCGTCAGGAGCCACAAGCCGGCCTGACACGTCCATCTCTCATCTGACCGCCCCGGGAGGGGAATCGAAGCCCATGAGGTATCTCCTGTCTCTGCTGCTGCTTTGCAGTGGTATCGCCGCGGCCGACAATGCTGCCTCCTGCATATCGCTGGGCCGCACGGAAAAGGGGCAGTCGCTGCGGAATACCTGCAACCTCAAGGTGATCGTTTTCTGGTGCCATCAGGCAGATACGCCGGAGGACCGCCGGGGTCACTGCGGCTTTGACGGAAAATTCTATCGCAAGGCCGTTACCCTGGAGCCGGGGCAGGTCGAAGCCAATCCCTACGGACTCCCTGCTGCCGGCGACATTTCCTTCGGAGCCTGCTTTGGCGGCTATTGGGACTACACCGCCACCGACAACGAAGGGGGCTACTCCTGCCGGCTGACACAGGCCGTTGCCACTGCTTCCGCCGCTGATCCCGATGCCGCCTGCCAGGCGGCAAAAGCGCAGGTGCGCAACGCATCCGGTCAATGTGACTGTCAATCTACCGAGCAGCGTACCGTATGCAAGGCGTCAGGCCTGATGGTGGCTCCCGGCCCGTCGCTGATGGGCACTGCTCGGGAAATTGCGCGGCCCCACGTCGAAGAACTGGAAAAGTGCAGCGACCAGAACGGGCCTTGCACGAAGCGGAAAAATGCCGGGCCGGGCATCAGGGATTGACGGCACGGACAGGGGGAAGGGGGATGCCGCCCTGTTGGACCGGGTGCACTGAACAGCCCCCTCAAGACACCTTTCTGGCCACGGGCCGTTTCGGGAATACGATGAGAAAAGCCAATCACCTGATTGCCGCGCTGCTGTTGGCGGCCTCTTCGGCCACCGAAGCCAGCACCATCATCCGCGTGAAATGTGAGGATGGGAATGCTGGCGCCGAGGTCCTGGTTAACGGCGAACCCAAGGGCGTCTGTCCGATGGACCTCTCGGTGGAGGCCGGGGTCGTGCAGCTCCAGGCCCAGAAGATCAATGGCGACTACGGGCAGTTCTTTGACAAGTCGCTGTCCGTTGCCGAGGGTGTTCCGCAGCGCGTGGACGTCGTCTTGTCGGCCGCGCGCCTGACGGCCGAGGGCCAGCATCGGCAGGAAGTGGCGGAGGCCGAGCAGCGCCTGAAAGCCGCTGAAGCGGGAGACCTGCACGCCATGGAGATCATTGCCGGCTATTACGCATCCGGACGGGGTGTGGAAAGGAATGCTCAAAAGGCTGCCGCCTGGCGCGCCAGGCTGGCCACCGCCACGGCCCTGGAAGAGACCCAACGGCTGGACGCCCTCAAGGCAAGGGCTGCGGCGGGCGAGGCCGCAGCAATGCTGGATCTGGCGGCACGCTACGAGTCCGGAATCGGCGTCCCCCGTGACCTTGGGCAGGCGCGTGAGTGGCGAGCAAAGGGGGAGGCGGCGGCACAGTCGGACCGGGTTCGCCAGGAGCAGCTGGCGCGCGAGAACCGGGAGCGGGAACGGCAGCGCAAGATGAAGAGCATCAGCTTCTGGCGCGAAGCCAAGAAGGCAATGACGCCCTGGAGGGCCGCAGGAGGGGAATCTGCGGCAATGGCAATGATTTCGTCCTTCATCTTCGCGCCGACCACCATCATCCCGGCGGTCTTCGTTGACCTGACCAACATGCCGAGCGTTTCCACGGAAAGAATGAAGATCCAGAGCGAGGCCGTTGTTCGTCCGTCGGCATGGGCACACCCGGATTCCATGATCGCCAGGTCGGCCCGGCGCAACCCCTCTGATTCAGTTGTCATGCGCTGATGACTTCCAGGTGCCACCAGCCTCGACTACCACCACTTCAAACCGCAGCAGGAGCATTACAGTGAAAACCATGCATTTCGTGTGCGGAATCGCAGCCATGGCCATGGCCTTCCCTGCCGCGGCGGACAGCATTCTCCGCATCAAGTGCTACGACAACGACGTAGACGCGGAAATCTTCATCAACGGCCATTCCAAGGGCGCCTGCCCTCTGGACGTGTCCGTCGCCGCGGGCACGGTGAAGCTGCGCGCCCAGAAGATCAATGGCGACTACGGCCAGTTTTTCGACACGCAGATTGTGGTGGTAGAGGGCGTGCCCCAGCGCGTGGATGTCACGCTGTCCGCTCCACGCCTGACCACTGAAGGCAAGCTCCGGCAGGAGGCGGCCGAAGCGGCAGCGCAGCTGCGTGCAGCCGAATCAGGCGACATCGAGGCCATGAAGAAGGTGGTGAGCTATTACTCGACGGGAACTGGACTGGCCAAGGACCCGGCACAGGCCAGGGCGTGGCAGAAGAAAATGACGGCAGCGGTCGAGGCCAAGCAGCGAAAGGAGGCATACGAGGAGAACATCAAGGCCTCGAATGGTGATGTCGCCGCCATGGAAAGCCTGGTCAAGCGTTACGAAACCGGAACCGGCGTGGAAATAGATGCCGCCCAGGCCCAGGCATGG
>DASSUO010000200.1:0-13424 GCA_035706925.1 Moraxellaceae bacterium | reverse complement strand
CTTTCCGTTTTCGCTTTCAGCACATCAATTCTGTGCAATCGTCATTGTCACTTGCCGGGGAAAATGGCGCGCAGCTGCAATTCATCCCCTTTGCGCGACCGTTCATTCGCCAGCCCCGCTGCGCGCAATCACTTCGCCACACCTGAGCCGGGCACCGCGGGATTCCAGGTATTTTTGCGTCCGGAATGGCTCTTGATGCGGCGAAAAGGCCTGCGCAAGTACCCGTGTGGATGCCGAAAGGAATGCTTGCAGCAGAAGGGGCGTGCCTCAATCGATGTGCATGCGTCAGGACTCACAAGCGCCACTCAGGCCCTGAAAACGAGAATTTTTCCGCAGAGAAATCCCGCTCCGACTCGATTGACGGTCAAACGCCAGGGTATTGCGGGTGAAAAACACAGCCCTGAAGTTATTGATTTGTCCTTTTTTGTCCATCTCGACATGAGATCGACCCCGCCGTGCGCAGGCTCCTTGTTACGTCGGCTGATGCCGTGAACCCGCAGCGACAGCTCATTACGGGAACACGTCACCGCAAGCGAAAGTGTTACCAGTATGCGAATAGCGTCTCCCCAAAACGGGGAATTCCGGTAACGCCTGGTGGATGTCGTTGCCATCCACACGCCATTGACTGCCACTCCTTTCTGCGCAATCCAGTGACCCCGACATACCGCGTCCTCAACCCAACAATCACGGTCGCTTTTGCCCGCAGTCTCCCCTCTCCGCTCCCCAAAAAGAAAAACCGGGCCATCTGGCCCGGTCTTGCGAGAAGGACACCAGGGATCAGGCGTGAAGATGCGCCTGAAGATGCGGCATGACCAGCGCAGCAAGCAGGGCAATGTGGTCATCACGCACATTGAGGGCCGGAATGTACTGGTAGCGCTTGCCCCCTGCGTGCAGGAAGCGCTCACGGTTTTCCACCGCAAGCTCCTCCAGCGTCTCAAGGCAGTCTGCCGAAAACGCCGGACTGATCACCTGTACTGACTCGACACCCTCCCTGCCCCAGGCCTCCAGCGTCACATCGGTGTACGGCTGCACCCAGGGTTGCCGGCCAAAGCGCGATTGAAAGCTGCAAGCCCAGTCCCCCTCGTCAAGGTCAAGCGCGCGGGCAACCGCAGCAGCGGTTTCCCGGCACCGGTCGGGATAAGGGTCCCCCTTCAATGCATAGGCTTCGGGAATGCCGTGAAAGGAGAACAGCAGTTTTTTCGCCGCACCATGAACCGCACGGTGTTCGCGTACGGAATCGGCCAGCGCACCGATATAAAGCGGATGCAGGTGGTAGTCCTTGATCACCGTGACACCCGGCAGATTTCGCTGTCCGAGCATCCAGCGCGCCAACGCATCGACACCGGCACCGGTACTGGTGGCGGAATACTGGGGGAAAAGCGGCAGCACCACCACGCGCTCGATTCCTGCCGACACCAGTTGGTCCATGGCGGTCGCGAGCGCAGGCCGGCCATAACTCATGGCAGGAATCACATGCACCGCCGCCCCGGACACTGTCGCGCTCAGACGCACACCGAGCCGTGAGCACTGCTCGGCAAGAATCGCCCGCATCGGTGACTCACCGTCCTGCCAGATCGATGCGTACGCCCGGGCGACGCGCCCCGGGCGGAACGGCAATATGAAAAGATTGAGAATGAACCACCAGATCGCACGAGGGACTTCTATCACGCGCGTGTCCGAGAGGAACTCCCGCAGGTAGCGACGAACCGCGCTGGGAGTCGGGGCATCGGGTGTGCCGAGGTTGACCAGTACGACACCGAGACGGGATCGGGACGAATCCGGCATGAAGCGCTCCGGGCAAGAAAGGATGGCCCGGATTTAAGCAAATCGCCGTCGCCCCCGGAAGGCGACAGCGCCTGAAAAGCCGAACGCCGTGCAACAGGCACGGCGTTCGGTGGTGTTCGGGCGTCGAACCCGGGGGCGGGTGACGACGCTCTCTTATATAAGAAGCGTGATCAGGCCAGCGCGGCGAAGACGCGGGAGGTGATTTCCTCCACCGGTCCCACTCCCTCGACGCGGGCATACTTCGGTGCCGTTGTGCTTCCGGCGCGCGACAGCGCCTGGTAGAAGCCCACCAGCTGTTCGGTCTGGGTGTGGTAAACCTCAAGGCGCTTCTTGATGGTTGCTTCCTGGTCGTCATCGCGTTGCACCAGGTCATCCCCGGTAACATCGTCCTTGCCGGCCACCTTGGGCGGGTTATACCTGACGTGGTACACGCGACCCGAGCCCGGGTGAACACGACGCCCCGAAAGACGCTCGATGATTTCCGCATCGTCCACATTGATCTCGACGACGTGATCGATGTTCACGCCGGCATCGATCATGGCCTGCGCCTGCGGAATGGTGCGCGGGAAACCGTCAAAGAGGAAACCCTTGGTGCAGTCGGGTTGCGCAATGCGGTCCTTGACCAGGCCGATGATGATGTCGTCGGACACCAGACCGCCCGCATCCATGATCTTCTTGGCAGCAACACCCAGTTCCGTACCGGCCTTCACCGCGGCTCGCAGCATGTCACCGGTGGAAATCTGGGGAATTCCGTATTTCTGCATGATGGACTGGGCTTGAGTACCCTTGCCCGCGCCGGGCGCGCCCAGAAGGATGATGCGCATACGTTTGTCACTCCACGAAACGTCAAAAATGGAAACCGCACAGCAGACGGGCCCGGGAAACGACACCGGGTCTTGGGCAGTCAGCGCCGGAAAAGGGGGAAGGATACGCCGCCGACCCCTGCCACGCCAAGCGCCGGGCCCTTCCGGGGCCCGCGCACCGGATCAGCGCACACTCTGGATCACCAGCTCCACGGTCTGGTGCTGTCCGCCCTGGCGCACCGGCACTGCCACGGCCTCCAGGTCGCCTGGCTGGGGATCCGGACTGCCGTGACGCGAGATGCGGGCACTGACCGCCACCTCTGCCACGGAGGACAATGGCCGCTGCGGCATCATGCTCTGGCTGTCGTCCAGTTCCAGCGTCAGCGGGAGCTCGCCGGCGCCGCGGCGAATCACGGCCAACGGCATCGGCGGGCCCGCGAGTGCCTTGGCAAAGACATATACCGTGTCGCCCGGCGCGAAGCGTCCGGCAACGGAACGATCCACCCGCACCTTGACCGTGATGCCGGCCGCGACAGCCGCCTTGCCGCTGACGCCCGCCTTCAGTTTCTGGCGCGCGTCCGCCAGCGTCGACGCGACCTGCGCAATCATCGGGGAATTCTCTGGCGCATGCCGCGCCGCGCGGTGCTGCTGGAGCTGCTCGAGGCGCGTCACGGCCGTGGCGTAATCACCGCTCTGGTAGGCCGCCAGGCCGTACATCACCAACGCCCCCTCATGTCCCGGCTCACGCGAGAGAACATCGTCCAGCAAGCCACGGGTCACGGAATCCAGTTGACCTTCACTGCTGAAGATCCGGGTCTGCGCATACAGCAGCTCATAGCGTGGCTCCGTCGGCCGAAGCCGCCAGGCATGTTCGAACGCCGTGCTGGCGGGCTGCAACATCTCGAGCTGCATATAGGCCACGCCGAGCATGAACCAGCCTTCGTCACTCCCGGGCTCATGCTGCAGGCGGTCCTGGAGCACGCGCACGAAATCACCGATGGTGTGCGAACGGGCATCCGCCTCGTCCGGCGCCTGGCCCCGCACCAGGCGATCCACCGACGGCCCCATTTCTTCACGCATTTCCCACCAGTGTCCGAGCGCGGGCGAGGCAACGACGCCCCGATAGAAACCCAGCGCAAGCAGCGGCAACGCCAGTACCACCACGACACTCACCACTCGCGGTGAAAACCTCGACGACGCGCCCTCCGCCACCGGCGTATCAACGGTCAGCATGTTGCGCTCAAGCTCGGTCCGCAATTCGTCGAACGTCGCCTCGTCGGTCCTGCCTTCGGCCCGGTCACGCTCGAGTTCGGCAAGTCGTTCGCGGAACACGCGACGGTTCAGGGCCAGCAAGTCCTGGCCCGCATCGCCGCGCGAACCGCGCCAGAGCGGAAGCACAATGAATGCCGCCGCAAGAAGGGAAAGCGCGAGCGCCAGCGAAAAGAACAGGGTCATCATCGTGCATCAGCCCTTGAAGTCGGGATCATCGAGCAGCGTCCGCAAGCGTGCCAGCTCGTCGCTGGAGAGCGGCGCCGGCGCGGCGGCCGGACGCCGGACACGCCACACCAGCACGGCACCCGTGCACAGCAGCAATACGACGGGACCGGCCCAGAGCAGCAGCGTGCCGGTACGCACCGGCGGCTTGTACGTGATGAAGTCGCCATAGCGTTCAACAAGGTGCTGCCGGATCTGTTCGTCCGTCTTGCCCTCTTCGATCAGCCGGTACACCCGGTCCTTGAGATCCTTGGCCACCGCCGCGTCGGAACCGGCGAGATTGGTGTTCTGGCACTTGGGGCAACGCAGTTCCTCGATGAGGGTGCGGAAGCGCTCTTCCTCCTCAGGCGTACGAAACTGATAGGCATCGATGGCCGCAATGGCGCGCGATCCGGCCAGAACCAGCAACAGCAGCAGGAGTATGCGGCGCATCAGGCACCTCCATCGGGCGGCAGCGGACGCCCCGCACGCAGCGCGTCGTATCGCGGCTTCAGGTCTTTCGCCCATTTGTCAGGGTCCAGCACACCAACAAGGCGGTAGCGGATGTTGCCGTCGCGATCGATCAGATAGGTTTCCGGTGCGCCATACACGCCAAGGTCAAGGCCGAGGTCACCCTTGTCGTCGGACACCACGACGCTGAACGGATCGCCATGCAATTCCAGGTACTTGACCGCCGCCTCGCGCTCGTCCTTGTAGTTCACGCCATAGATGGGAATCCCCTGGCGGCTCAGGTCCATGAGAACGGGATGCTCGACCTGGCAGGATATGCACCAGGTCGCCCAGACGTTGAGAATGGCGACCTGTCCCTTGAAGCTGGCCGCCGTCAGCGTCTTCTGCGGCTCCTGCAGAGCGCGCAGAGTGAACGACGGCATGGGTTGACCCACGCGGGCCGAAGGCAACAGCGACGGATCCGTCCCGAGCCGGCTGCCCAGCAAGACAGCCAGCGCGATGAAGCCGATCAATGGCAGCGCGAAAAGCGCAATACGGGTGGATTTATTCATGACGCTCCCTCTACGGCACCGGCCGGAACAGTCGCGGCCTTGCGCAGGCGATAGCGTCGGTCACTGGCTGCCGTTATTCCCCCCGCGGCCATGAGCAGGGCCCCCAGCCACAGCCAGCGCACGAAGGGTTTGTAGTAAAGACGCACCGCCCATGCCTGGCCGGCCGGGCCGGAATCCAGCGGCTCGCCAAGGGCAATGTACAAGTCACGGAACAGTCCCGGGTCAATCGCCGCCTCGGTCATCACGCTACGCTGCACGTCGTACAGACGCTTTTCCGGGCGAAGTCGCGTGACCTCCTGACCATTGCGCAGTACCTGAAACTCGCCTCGGCGCGTCGTGTAATTTGGCCCGGTGCTTTCGTCGACCCCCTGGAACACGAAGGTATAGCGCCCTTCGCTGACGTGATCACCGGGCGCCATCCGGACATCGTGCTCGATGCTGTAATGGGACGTCATCGCCACACCCGCCATCGTCACCAGCAGGCCCGCATGCGCCAACTGCATGCCGACATAGCTGCGGGACAGACGACGCACTCCGGCCAGGTAGCCCGCCTTCGCCGTTCCCGCCTTCTGCAGCACGTCGCGAACCTGGCTCAGGAAGACGGCCAGACACAATGTTCCCGTCGCCGTCACCATTACCGAGTTGGTGCCGAACCACAGCAGCGGCATGACAAGGCCGAGCACCAGCGCACCCGCCACGATCACGCCATAAGGACGCAGCAGACGGCCTGCGTCATCGCGCTTCCAGTTGGCCTGCGGGCCGATGCCCAGGAAAACCAGCAGCAGCAGGGCAACCGGCACCGCCAGCAAATTAAAGTACGGCGGACCGACTGATATCTTGCCGAGATTGAAGGCATCAGCCACCAACGGGAACAACGTTCCGAGCAGCACCACCGTCGTCACGGTCAGCAGCAGCAGGTTGTTGGCGAGGAGAAACATCTCGCGCGATACCAGCTGGTAACGCGATTCCGATGCCAGCAACGGCGCGCGGAGCGCGAACAGCATGAGCGAGCCACCCACCACCACACCCAGGATGCCGAGGACGAAAAGCCCGCGCGAGGGGTCGGATGCAAAGGCATGCACCGACGTCAGGACGCCGGAACGGACGAGGAACGTGCCCAGCAAACTGAGGGCAAATGCAATGATGGCCAGCATCACTGTCCAGGCCTTGAACACGCCACGCTTTTCCGTCACCGCCAGCGAATGCAGCAAGGCGGTCCCCGCCAGCCAGGGCATCAGTGATGCGTTTTCTACCGGATCCCAGAACCACCATCCACCCCAACCCAGTTCGTAGTAAGCCCACCACGAACCGAGCGCGATGCCGCAGGTAAGAAAACACCAGGCCGCAAGCGCCCAGGGACGGGACCACCGTGCCCAGGCGGAATCGAGTCGTCCGCCAAGCAATCCGGCCAGCGCAAACGCGAAGGGAACGGCAAAGCCGACATAGCCCATGTACAACATCGGGGGATGCACGATGAGGCCTGGATCCTGCAACAGCGGATTCAGGTCATTGCCGTCGGGAGGAAAGTCCGGCAACAGACGCGCAAAGGGATTGGACGTCAACAGGATGAACAGGAGGAACGCCACGCTGACCGCACCGAGCAGTGCCAGAACACGGGCCACCATCGCACGTGGCAGACTGCGACTGAAGGCAGCAACAGCCGCGGTCCACCCGGATAGTACCGTCACCCACAGCAGGAGCGAACCTTCATGCCCCCCCCAGACCGAGGACATCTTGTACCAGACCGGAAGACGGGTGTTGCTCTGGCGTGCCACATAATCGAGCGTGAAATCGTTGTGGACGAATGCCCAGGTCAGCGCGAAAAAGGCAAACGCCAGGAGCGCGAATTGCGCCCAGGCCGCCTGCCGGGCGACCGCCTGTGCTGCCCCGTTCCGGGCCCACACGCCATATAGAGGGAGAACGATCTGGACCAGGGCAACTGCCAGGGCCAGCACCAGCGCAAAATGGCCGAGTTCCGCCAGCATCAGGGACTCCGCGGGACCGCGCCGCCGGGCGGGCCGTCCCGTTCAGACAAAGGACGTCGGGAGCGCAGACCGACCGGAGGCCGCTGCGCAGGATACAGGCTACTGCAGCCTCGTTTCCCTCCCGGACGGACGCCCGGGACGGCGCCATGATACGCAGCCCACCCCCCAAGTCCAGCCCGCATCTGTGCCGGGATCACCGTCATGTTTCCGTAAATATTTGGAAACATGTTCCGGGGAACTGCCACAGGACCGCAACAAAGGCCCTGTTAGAATCCCCGGGCCGGTTCCTGATGGCGGAAAGGGATACATAAAAGCAACATTTCCGCCAACCCGCGCCTGCCCGCTACTCGAGCAAGGACTGTTTCATTTATGCGTAAGCACTCTTACAGCCGTGACGACCTTCTGGCCTGTGGTCACGGTGACCTGTTCGGCCCCGGCAATGCCCGTCTTCCCCTTCCCAACATGCTGATGATGGACCGGGTGAATCTGATCACCGACGAAGGCGGAAAACACGGCAAGGGCGAAATCATCGCCGAACTCGATATCCGCCCCGACCTCTGGTTTTTCCAGTGCCATTTCGAGACTGACCCCGTCATGCCCGGCTGTCTTGGCGTCGACGCCATGTGGCAGCTTCTGGGCTTCTGGCTGGCCTGGCGCGGCAATCCGGGCCGCGGCCGGGCACTGGGCTCTGGCGAAATCAAGTTCTTCGGCCAGGTGCTTCCGCGCCACCAGAAGGTGACCTATCACATCGACATCAAGCGTGTCGTAGAGCGCAAGCTGGTGGTGGGCATCGCCGACGCCGTGATGAAGGTCGATGGTCGCGAGATTTACTCTGCGCAAGACTTGCGCTGCGGGCTCTTCACCAGTACCGAGGATTTCTGAGGCATGGCGCCGCCGCGCCATGACCTGCCAGGGAAAGGCACCACCAACAGACGGCATCCGGAATGACCGTCCGGCGGCGGGATGCTGCCATGATCGAGGGTAAACCTATGCGTCGCGTCGTCATTACCGGCCTCGGCATCGTCTCCAGCCTGGGCAATGACAAGGCCACCGTGAGCGACAATCTGCGCCACATGCGTTCGGGGATCCGGGCCAATCCGGTTTTTGCGGAAATGGGCTTCCGCAGCCAGATCAGTGGCCGTCCCGACATCGATCTCGAATCACTGATCGACCGCAAGGACAAACGCTTCATGGGTGACACGGCCGCCTATGCCTATGTCGCCATGAAAAATGCGATTGCCGACGCCGGACTGTCAGAAGAACACGTGTCCAACCCGCGCACCGGGTTGGTGGCCGGCTCCGGCGGTCCCTCCACGGCCAACCAGGTCGAGGCAGCGGACATTGCCCGCAGCAAGGGCGTCAAGCGAATCGGCCCTTACATGGTTCCGCGCTGCATGAGCAGTACGGTGTCCGCCTGTCTCGCCACGGCCTTTCACATCAAGGGTGTGAACTTCTCGATTTCCTCCGCCTGCGCGACCAGCTCGCACTGCATCGGCACAGGCGTGGAGCAGATCCAGATGGGCAAGCAGGACATCGTCTTTGCCGGCGGCGCCGAAGAGGAGCACTGGACACTGGCCAGCCTTTTCGACGCCATGGGCGCCATGTCCAGCAAGTACAACGACACGCCCGAAAAGGCCGCGCGCGCCTATGATGCCACTCGCGACGGATTCGTCATCGCCGGCGGCGGCGGCATCGTGATTCTTGAAGAATACGAACACGCCGTGCGTCGCGGGGCGCACATCTATGCTGAAATCATCGGCTATGCCGCCACCAGCGACGGTGCCGACATGGTGGCCCCGAGCGGCGAAGGCGCCATGCGCTGCATGCAGCTGGCGCTGGCCACGGTCGATTCGCCGGTGGACTACCTGAATGCCCACGGCACCTCGACCCCGGCCGGCGACATCGTCGAGCTGCGTGCCGCGCAGCAGGCCTTCGGTGACAAGCTGCCGCGCATCTCCTCCACCAAGTCGCTGTCGGGTCACTCCCTCGGGGCGGCGGGCGTGCAGGAAGCCATCTACTGTCTGCTCATGATGGAAGGCGACTTCATCGCCGGCTCGGCCAACATCGAAACGCTGGATCCCGGTGCCGAAGGCTTCCCCATCGTGCGTCAGACAGTCGAAAACGCGGGCCTGCGCACCGTCATGTCCAACAGCTTCGGCTTCGGCGGCACCAACGCGTCGCTGGTCATGCGCAAGCTCTGACGACTTCGCAGGCGCACGACGCTGCAATGAAAAGGCCGCCTTACATGGCGGCCTTTTCATTTGATGCCGGGTGGTGCTGCGGACAACAGACGCAAGCGCCAGGTTCGACGATGCAGCCAGGGAAGATCACCCACAGCCACGAGTTCGTCACCGACAAACACCAGCGGCAATTCGCTGCGCTCCCAGGGCGGTATGCCCTGCTCCTGCAACCAGGTTTTCAATTCGCGCGAATGTGAATCAGGCGCAGCACGCAATCGCTCTCCCCCGCGCCGGAACCGCACCTGCCAGGGAAACCGCGGTGCCCCCTTTCCCTCCAGAACCAGGCGACGTCCGTCAGGCAGCCACATTTCGCCGCCCTCTTCCCAGACAGCACTCCAGTTTGCCGGCGGGGCCGAGGCGGATCGCCGTACATACAGGTGACTCCGATAGCGCCGCACTTCGCCACCGGGCCAGGCCACGCAGGGCATGGCGTCAGCGCGCGCTGTCATCATGTCGAGCCTTATGCGCTCGAGCACTGCCGCATCAGGCGTCAGAAAGCCCTGCTCCCGCAACCAGAATCGCAAGACCAGACGCTGTTGCGCAGGGGTCATTGCCGCAAGCGGCCCACTGTCCAGACGACCACCCGAGGCGCGGCACGATGCGATGAGTTCACCCGCCAACTCTTGCAGCAGCGAGTCCGCCTCTTGCAGGCGCAGGGCCGTATCCGAGAGGGTTTTTCCCGCGGCGGGCCAGCGCCGGGCCAGTTGCGGCAAAATCTCGTGCCGCAGGAAATTCCGGTCCAGCGATGTATCGGCGTTGGACTCGTCCTCCACCCATTGCAGCGCTTCCGTCGCGGCAAACGCCGCCAGTTCATCGCGGGAGAGATCGAGGAACGGCCGCCAACGCGGGACCGTTCTACCACCGGTCACTGCCTGTCGAGTGTCCGCGCGCATGCCACCGAGACCGGTGAGCCCGGTTCCCCGCATCAAACGAAACAGCACGGTTTCTGCCTGGTCATCGCGATGCTGGGCCAGCAGCAGTGCGTCGTCCTGCTCCAGCGACGTCGAAAAAGCATCGAGACGCGCACGGCGCGCCGCATTCTCGAGGCTGGCGCCCTGCGCCACCCGAACCCGGCAAATCGTCAGGGAAACATTCTCTTCCGCACAAAACGCCGCGACGCGCTCCGTCCAGGCGTCAGCATGCGGACTCAGTCCATGATGGACATGAATCGCCCTGACACCCACTCCGAATGCGGGAGCGATTCGTACTGCTGCATGCAATAGCACGCGCGAATCCAGACCACCCGAAAGGGCAACGACCAGCGTCCTGACACGCTCATGTGCAAGGCGGCTTTCAAGGAATTGCCGCAGTCGTTGCAGCGGCAAGGGCTCGACAGAGGTGATCGTCACGCGTCAGCCCCCTTGACCGGAGGCCGGAGCGGCGCAAGCACAAACAGGCGCCGGCAACCACCGGCGCCGGATGCCATCAGGCTTCATCGGCCATCGGTGACGTGGCGGTGCCATAGCTCAGGAGACGCTCGTAACGGCGCTCCAGCAAGCGGGCCGAATCCATGGCACGCAGTTTCTTGAGCTGGCGAATGAGCGCCTTCCGCAAGTTGTCAGCCATGATGTCGAAGTCGCGATGCGCACCGCCCAAGGGCTCCTTGACCAGCTCGTCGACAAAGCCGAGCTGCTTGAGTCGCTCGGCGGTGAGGCCCATGGCCTCGGCCGCTTCCGGTGCCTTGTCGGCCGTCTTCCACAGGATGGAAGCGCAGCCCTCGGGAGAAATCACCGAGTACGTGCTGTACTGCAACATGAGCAGGGCATCGCACACACCAATGGCCAGCGCACCGCCGGACCCCCCTTCGCCAATCACCGTGGAAATGATCGGAGTGCGAAGCCGTGACATCACCGCAAGATTGCGCGCAATCGCCTCGGATTGGCCCCGCTCTTCGGCATCAATGCCGGGATAGGCACCTGGCGTGTCAATAAAGGTGAGGATCGGCATCTGGAATCGCTCCGCCATTTCCATCAGGCGCAGCGCCTTTCGATACCCTTCAGGCTTGGGCATGCCGAAATTGCGGCGCACCTTTTCCTTCACGTCACGGCCTTTCTGATGACCGATGACCATGACCGATTCGCCCTGCAGGCGCGCAGGCCCGCCAACAATCGCGTCATCATCGCCGAACACACGATCACCGTGCAGCTCGTCGAAATCGGTGAATATGCGTTCGATGTAATCCAGCATATACGGCCTGCGCGGATGACGCGCCAGCTGGGACACCTGCCAGGCAGACAGTCTGGAGAAAATTTCCTCGGTCAGCTTGAGACTCTTGTCCTGGAGGCGACCAATTTCCTCGTTGATGTTGAGCCCCGTGCCCGAGCCCACCAGCCGCAGGCCTTCGATCTTCGCCTCGAGTTCGGCAATCGGCTGTTCAAAATCAAGATAGTTCGGATTCATTCATGCATCCTCTGCGGGCAACGCCCGATCCGACCGGTTGCCGGGAGTCTACCATTCCGGCCATGAAATCTTTCACCTCATCAGTTGCGGGCATTGGCCCACACTGACAATCCCCCCTTCACCGCCGCCACATGGCGCTTTCGCCCAGGATGACAGCCCGGCGTTACCGGGGCATTTTCTTCCAAGGGGGCAGTCGCTCCACGCCATCGGGACAAGGCGCCGAATGCCTGCGGGCACGACCGGTGGCCCCACGGGCACACCGAATTCACCAGGCCCTCTCGTCAATCAGGGCGGACAGCGTGCCCGCATCACCCGACGGCCCATCGAAGGCCATCCCCGTACGGATCCGGGACAGGGTACTGTCAGCGCCGCTAGTACAGGACCTCGACAGCATCCGATCCGTATTGCTGCCGCAGCCGCTTCAGCAGCTCGTCTGTCGCCTGCACCCGCCAGCCCTCGCCAAGGCGCAGGACAGCCTCGGCCTGCAGGGCGCGATATCGCACCCGCACCGGGCAGCCGCCGCCGGACGGCGGACGGTGCGCGGTGAGCAACGCATGCAGCTCCTGCGCAAAGCGCTGCCCGAGCCGGGCCCCCTCCAGCTTCAGCTCCAGCCCCCGGCTGCGCGCCGCGCGGGCTTCGGCCAGACTCATGACCTTGCGCACGACCATCTTCAGGCCGCCCGCATAATCGTCATGACTCACCTCACCTTCGACCACCACCACCGTGTCCTTGACGATGAGATGCTTGAACTGCTCGTACGTGTCACTGAACAGTGCCGCCTCGATCCGGCCAGTGCGGTCGTCAAGCAATACAAAGGCGCGCGACCCGCGCTGCCCCTTCTGGATGCGGGATGACAACACCAACCCCGCGACCGTCGTGGTGACTCCGCGGCGCGTCGGCTGCAGGTCGGCGAGGCGCTGCTCGACGAAGCGCTTCAGCTCGGGCTCGTACTGGTCGATGGGGTGACCCGTCAGATACAACCCCAACGTTTCCTTTTCCGCCATCAGGCGTTCGTCGTCAGTCCAGGGGAGCGCCTCGACAAATTCGCCACTGGGCGCCGCCTCCACCACATCGCCGAACAGGTCGACCATGCCGGCGTCCGCATTGCGCGCCTGTTGTTCTGCCGCTGCCACCGCCTCGTCCAGCGAGGCCATGATCGCGCCGCGATGCGGCCCCAGCGCATCGAGTGCTCCCGCGCGTACCAGTGCCTCCAGCGTGCGCTTGTTACACTTGCGCAGGTCGATGCGGCGAGTGAAATCAAACAAGTCGCTGAACGGCCCGTCCTGGTCTCGCGCCGTCACGACACTCTCGACAGGGCCCTCGCCCACGCCCTTGATGGCGCCCAGCCCGTAGACGATGTTGCCATTGTCGCGAGTGACGAACTTGAAGCTGCCGTGATTGACGTCCGGCGTCTCGATACGAAGCTTCATCTCGCGACACTCTTCAATGAAGGTCACGATCTTGTCCGTATTGTGCATTTCCGACGACAGCACTGCCGCCATGAACTCGGCCGGATAATGAACCTTGAGCCATGCCGTCTGGTAGGACACCAGCGCATAGGCCGCAGAATGCGACTTGTTGAAGCCGTATCCGGCAAATTTTTCCATCAAGTCGAAGATGTGGCCGGCGAGGTCCTTGTCGATGTGCTGCTCTTCGGCACCCGCCATGAACTTGACGCGCTCCTTGGCCATTTCCTCGGGCTTCTTCTTGCCCATG
>DASSUO010000199.1:0-8389 GCA_035706925.1 Moraxellaceae bacterium | reverse complement strand
CATCAAAAGTAAAACTCATCAGGCCAACCACCTGAAGTGGCATGCCCCCACTTCCAAAGCGCTTGTTGCAGCCCTCAGCTCAACCTTTATTTCGCCACAAACACTCTGCCGCCCTGGCAGGCATTCCTTGACCATTCCACCTATAGTTATTCTGCTGCCCGGCGTGGGCGAGCAAGTGACATAGGCGACTGAGCGGGATGCTCACAGCCTGCCTGTCTTCATCCGACAACCCTTGGAACGTCAGTGGAGGTACCCATGCCCAGATATGTCATAGAGCGCGAAATTCCGGGCGCTGGAAAGCTGTCCCCGGCAGAGCTGAGAGCCATTTCCCAGAAGTCCTGTGGTGTCCTCAGCAATATGGGGCCTGCCATCCAGTGGAAGCACAGCTATGTCACCGGGGACAAGATCTATTGCGTGTACATTGCTCCAAACGAGGACATGGTGAGGGAGCACGCAATCGCGGGAGGCTTTCCAGCCAATCGAATCTCACAAGTCACGCAAATCATTGATCCGACCACAGCGGAGTAATCCCGATCATCAGGCTCAAGACTGACGCGACATCGCTCCGTCGGTCTTGGGCCCTCGGGTGCCCCCAACACCAATCACTCCATTTGCGCCGCAGGTGTCTGACTCCTCATGGCCATTGCACTGAAAGCCCTGCAATCAGACATTACCAGGCTGCAGGTAGAGGCCATTGTCAATGCAGCCAATTCCTCCCTTCTGGGCGGAGGCGGCGTAGACGGCGCCATTCACCGGGCGGCTGGCCCTGAGCTGCTTCACGAATGCCGGCTCCTCGGTGGATGCAAGACGGGTGAAGCCAAGCTCACCAAGGGCTATCGGCTGGCCGCCAAATACATCATCCACACAGTAGGCCCCGTATGGCAGGGTGGCGGCAAAGGCGAGCCTGAACTGCTCGCCCGCTGCTACCAAAACAGCCTGAAGCTGGCCGCGGCGCACGGCGTGTCCTCCATGGCCTTTCCCGGCATCAGCACGGGCATCTTCGGCTACCCCGTCGCATTGGCTGCCGAAATCGCCGTGCGGAGCGTGTGCCAATTCCGGGGGCAGGACTCCTCTCTGAAAGAGGTCATCTTTTGCTGCTTTTCAACAGAAGATCTCGGACATTATGAGAACATTCTCCGCACAATCACGCCCTGAGCGGCCTCGGTGCGTTACATTCCGGCGCTGACTGTCTCCAGCAGGAATCGGGACATGTACCATCCCGCTCCACCGGGCGGCATGACCCGCCCGCAGCGCGACACCTTCATCCCGATGCCTCTCCTCACATACCAGAGACCTGCAAGGAACCGATCATGATCAGCCCTCAGGATGCCATTGCCGCGATCAAGCGCCGATTCGGCCAACACGCGGGATTTCGTGCCTTGCACGCAAAGGGTCAGTTTTGTACCGGGCATTTTACGGCCACGGCAGAAGCCAGGGCCCTGACGCGCGCGCTGCCGTATCAAGGCGAAACGCTCCCGGTCACCGTGCGACTGTCAAACGGCGGGGGGGATCCAGCCGTGCCGGATTATGTTCCCGATGTTCGCGGACTGGCGGTCAGCATTCATTTGCCGGACGGCAAGCGGACAGACATCGTTGCCCAATCGGCGCCGAGGTTCCCGGTGCATGATGCGGACGCCTTCATCGAGTTCGTTCGGGTCATGGAACCCGGCGTGGCCCAGCTGTGGCGGCTTCCCCGTTTCCTGCTGCGTCATCCGGATGCAGCCGGCGCCATGGCTGCCAGTGGTCCGGCATTGATCAAGCCGCCGGCGAGTTATGGGAGCATTCCGTATTACGCCGTGCATGCGTTTCAGTGGACCGCAGCGGACGGCAGTCAGCGCTGGGTACGTTATCAATGGATTCCGGAACAACAGGCGCGACTATCTCCGCTCGCCGCCAGAAAGCAGGGACCCGACTATCTTCAAGAAGAATTGCGGCAGCGCCTGCAGAATGGCCGCATCCGTTTTGCCTTGCATGTGCAAATTGCCGGCCCGGCTGACAACCCGCACGACCCCATGGCGAGGTGGACCGACCCGACGACGGTTGTGGTCGGCCATCTTGAAATCACCGCCCTGACCCCCGCCATGGAGGCAGACGGCGCGGTATTCGTCTTTGACCCCGTACGCGTCGTTGATGGCATCGGGCTATCCGACGATCCGATCCTGACCTTCAGGCCGAAGGCCTATTCCGTTTCTGCTCATCAACGCGCTGGCCAAGAGGCCTGACACGTGACCTCGTGCCGACGGACTCATGCCTGGCAGGACAACGACTGACCTGCTCTGTCAGGCGGCATCGGTGATGCCTGAGCTGTAAAGCCATTGCAGCCGGATCCAGAGGGTCACTCATGGCAAGAGAGACGCGCTGGTCGGCGCCCATGGCGGCAGTCAGTTCTTCGTTAATGGTCCGCAGTGATCTATACCTTCACCGGAAAAAGCAGCAACGCTGACTGCAGAGCTTGCCTGCCAAGGAGAATCCGCATGAAGCCCCGAATTACGCTCATCACGGTTGCGGTTGACGATCTTGAGCGCTCCGTTCACTTCTATCGTGATGGCATGGGACTAAAGACCGAAGGAATCGTCGGCCAGGAATTCGAGTTTGGTGCCGTTGCCTTCTTTGATTTGCAGGCGGGACTCAGACTTGCCTTGTGGCCCCGCCAAAGCCTCAGCCGAGACACCGGGCTGCCGGTCGCAGCGACAAGTGCAACAGAGTTCGCCCTTGGGCATAACGTATCATCCAGGGCAGAAGTCGATACCGTAATGGCGCAGGCACAGGCAGCGGGCGCCACTCTCGTAAAGGCGGCACAGGACACGTTCTGGGGCGGATACGCGGGGTACTTTCAGGACCCCGACCAGCACCTGTGGGAGGTCGCCTGGAACCCGCAGTGGAATGTTGACGAGTGACCTGCAGCGTCGCCGCCTGCAGACGGCGCCATTTTCTGCTGCAATAACCGTTAGTGGCGCATTGTGCCGTTACGCCCATCCAACCCCACCCGATCACCGGGAGATTCACCATGTCAGATGTCATCCCCATCCGCGACCCGAAAAAGGATGCGCTGCTTACTCCCGACAATGCCGTCATTGCGTTTATTGACTATCAGCCGGAGCAATATGCCGGGGTTGGCTCTGTCTCTCACGACGAGCTCCTGTTGAACGTCGTCATGCTGGGCAAGATTGCCACTGCCTATGGCCTCCCGGTGGTACTCAGCACCGTGTACGTGAAGCACGGCATGTCCGCCACCAATGTGGAGCTTCGCGATGCCCTGCCGGGCGTCCCCGAGATTGACCGCACCACCATGAACTCCTGGGAAGACCCGGACTTTCAGGCAGCGGTCAGGGCCACCGGGCGCAAAAAGCTCATCATTGCGGGTCTCTGGACGGAGATATGCGTCGCCTTTCCCGTGCTGGACGCCTTGCGTGACGGGTTCGAGGTCTACTTTGTTGCCGATGCCATTGGCGGCGTCAGCACCGCGGCGCACGAGGCCGGGATGCAGCGAATGATTCAGGCGGGTGCTGCCCCCATCTCGGTCATCGGCCTGGCCGGCGAATTGCAGCGCGACTGGGGGCGGCCGGAGTCCAACCGGCTCCGTGTCGTTCTGCGCGAATACTTCAGCCGGCTGCGCGCCCTCAAGGCATCGCCGCAGGGGCACTGATAACGATTCGCCGCAGGCGGAGGGCCCTGCCGGCTCGCCGCCTCAAATGGCGCCGGACAAACCACCGGAAACTGCTTGCATCAGGGAAAAGAGATGAAGATTCCAGCATTCGTACTGCTAACCGCATTCGCCCCGTTGAGCGCATTCGCAGACAACATCTACACATGGAAAGACGAAAGCGGCCATATCCACTTCGGCGACAGCGCACAGTCGCCAAAGAAGGCGAAGCAGGTATCCGCTCCCCCTGCGGTCAAATCCGCATTCACCGCTGATCAACTCGTTGGAAACTGGTCCATCGAAGGCGCCAGGAATGGCGTGCCCGTGCGCACACTCTTTACGATGGCGGCCGATGGAACCTTTTCCGGTAGCGCGGAGGCCAACGGGAATCCCGTCATGACCTATTCGGGAAAATGGGAGCTCGTTGGCGACCGAATCAACTGGCTATATACGAATGCGAGCGTTCCGCTTCCTGCCGACGCAAAGCGGGACGCAGACAAAATCATTTCGGTCTCGCCCTCAAAAATCGAAGCCTTGTCGCTGGCAAGTGGCGAAAAGAGAACCTTTGTTCGTCACTAGCATTCCACCCTGGGTGACGAATCTCATTGCCGGATCCAGCTTCTTTACCGGCTTCATCCGCACGTGCCAGACAATACACCGGCGCTGGCAACGTCTGACCAACGTGACGCCGGCCGGCGTCACTGCCATCAGGGCATTCAGCGCGAAACCCGGGATGGGCCCCGATGTTGCCAACCATGCGAACAGGCAGCCTTCCCTGCGGTGCGGAAAGGTCTCTCACCCGCCTCCGGCAGGTCACTTCAGGAAGGAACGAAGCAGCGTCATGCAGAGGCCGCCCCGTGATAAGGCTCTGATTGAGCTTGGCGACCTGACCCGAAAACTCCTGTCCAGGTAACAGATTCGTCCGCCTGGCCAGGTCTTTTGCGCCCCCACTTGAGGTCCTGTGCGTTATCCGTTACTTCTGTAAAAGGGCATACAAAGCGAGCGTCTGCGCACTCTTTTCCGCCCTTTTGATCTCGAGGTACTACCCTGCGTCATAAGAACAATTAGCCGCCACATCGGTGATCGCCCTCCCGCCCGGGAGATAGGAGCAGGGAACGTGAGCAAAAACAGCCACATAACCACGCTGATCAAACTGTTTTGCCTGGTTTCATCTGCCGCCATGACAGCCTCCTGCATTACCCAGCAGCAATCAGCGGGCAACTGGCTCATGCCGTCGGCACTTCCCGAGGGCACCTGCCCGGATCTCGCCGGCCGATACATGAATGTTGGCCAATCGCCTGATGCCAGGCGTCACTCCTATCTTTCCTGTGAACTGTTCAGCCCCAAGTCCGGCACCTGTGCAGCGAAAGAGGGAAAGCGGGTCAGTCATGTGTCGATAGAGAAGACGGGCGCCACCTGGCAGATCGCCGGAACCGGAAGCGAAACACCGGCCGTCTCGGGTAGCCTGACCTTGAAGGAGGGCGACTATGAGTGCAAAGACGGCTGGCTCACCGTCAAAAGCTCGGGCACCAAAGGCCATTCAAGTTCGGGCCTGGAGTTCTCGACCACCTCGAGAAGCTTCACCGTCTCAAAAGGCTATTTGCTGGAGCGAAGGCACACAGAAGGGCTCCTCATGATTCTCGTTGTTCCCGTCAAGGGCTCGAGCACACACTGGTATCGCTATCCTCCGGTTGATTCCGCGCCAGGCCAATCATCGACGCCCGACCTTCCCGCCGGGTCGGGCAATACCGCCCAATAATCCGGGGCACTGCAAGAATCGCCAGAACTTGTGAACTCCGCCACAAATTGCCATCAGCGCCACTGGCAAGGTCCGGATTACCACAGGCACCCTGTCATGACACCGAGGACCATTGCATGAGCGACACACTGGCCGGACCGGATGGCAAGCCCCGTTGTCGCTGGTGCGCTGCCGCACCCGACTTTCTGCACTATCACGACTCGGAGTGGGGCTTCCCGGTGGCCGATGACTACCGGCTGTTCGAGAAATTATGCCTGGAGGGCTTCCAGTCGGGTCTCAGCTGGCGAACCATTCTGGCCAAGCGCGAGAACTTCCGTAAGGCATTCCAGGGATTTGATTACCACAAGGTGGCCCGATTCACCGAAAAGGATGTTGCCCGTCTCCTTATGGACGAAGGGATTGTTCGTCACCGGGGAAAGATAGAGGCCGTTATCAACAACGCACAGCGCGCGGTTGAAATGACCCGACATGACGGCTCACTCGCCGCCTTTGTCTGGCAGTTCGAACCCCGGCCGGAGGAGGTCGCGGCGCCCCAGTCGGCATCGACCTCCGCGGCATCGGTGGCACTGTCGAATGCCCTGAAGAAGCAGGGCTGGAAGTTTGTCGGCCCCACCACGGTTTACGCGTTCATGCAGGCTACCGGGCTGATCAACGATCATGTCGATGGCTGCATCATTCGTGAAAAGGTGCAAAGTAGCCGCAAGAAGTTCCGACCGCCTGCCGCCAGGTGATGCGGGCAAAGCGCTTTGTGACGCTGCCTGAAATGGCTGCAGGCCAGTTGCACTTATCATCACCGGCAATGGTTTCGCACAAGCGATGGTGCGCAGGGGTGACGGGCCCCACACGCCGGTGAAAGGGCGTCCATTGTGCGCCACGCAGGGTTTCCATCACGTACCGATTGCAGCAGGGAGCGCAACATGCAGGCAAAGAGGGCACTGACGGCAGTGGCAATCTCCCTGCTGGTGAGCGGATGTACGACGACCTATGTTGCCGTGACGGAGCACTCCACCCGCCCCGCCAGAATATTTCCGAAGGCGATCGACATCGACGTTCAGTGCCTGGCCCTTCCCTTTACGGCGCTACCGGCCCTGACAGGCGGGGCACGCAGCCCGGGCGATGCCCTTGGGGCCTTGTATCTGGCGGGAGGGATATTTGCCTACGGCGCCATCGACCTCTCATTCACGGCGCCCGGCTACGTGGTGTACCGAACGAGCCGTATCGCCGCCAAGGCACTGGACAATTTTGTGAACCGTTGAGCCGCAGGCGGACCTCACCTTTCCGCGCCTGTCATCGTTCCAGCTGAACATCAAAAGGATGGGTCGGCCCGGCTACCGTAAAGCTGATCCATTTGAAAAGCGTTGCCCGGCAATCTGACGGCACCTTGATGCCCGCCGGATTTCAGCCATGCTTTCGACACGGACGGGCCCGACCAGTCGTGACGAAACTGTCCCGCCGGCTAGGCCATGGCCGGCAAGGCAAGGCTGATGCCGGGCCCGCTCCCATCCGCGCCAGGAGCGTTACCATGCAAGAGTTCATGCTCTTGATTTACAACCGCGCCGACCATCAGGATCGCTGGACGCAGGATGAGCACCGGCATTTCCTGATGCACTGCGAACGCTACATCGAGCGACTGAAGCAACAGGGGCAATTGAAAGCCGCCCAACCCCTTGCCCGTGAGGGGGTCGTTCTTTTTCGCAGCAAGGACGAATGGAAAGAGAGCCCCGTCGATCGCATGCACGAAATGCAGGTGGGCTACTACCACGTTCTTGCGAAGGACATTTCCGAAGCCGTGGCGATTGCGAAAGAGAATCCGGAATTCACCTTCAGCACAACAGCCTCTGTCGAGATCCGCCCAGTAAAGACCATCGAAGATACAACGAACTATCAATACCCCGCATGACACACCGCCATGCGCGTCGCAGTGGCGCTGGATCAGCCATGCGGCTCTCGTCCCAGCCGGAGGCGACCCTCACCACTGCCCTCGCGACCGGACGTCATCTGCGGGGTCTCCCGAGTGAAGAACCTTGGCTGGCATCACGGTTCGGCCGCGACCGGGACATTTACACTTCACCCGTGTGATGGTGGTAGCCACGACGATCGCCATGCTGCACCCAGGCATGCGCCGAGGACGCATCGGCGCGACACCCACCGGCCTGACCGGGGATATCGTCGAAGGAGAATGCGGTGGATACAGCGTCACTGCTGTGGGGGCTGATATTCGGGTCAATCGGGTTTGCCTATGTCATGTATGGCAAGAAACAGCGTGCGCCCGTGGCCGCCATTGCCGGCGCCTTGCTCATTGTCATTCCCTACGTCGTCGACACACCCATTTTGCTGGTTGCTGCCGGAGTCGGGCTCATGGCCATTCCCTGGTTTGTGCGACTCTGACAAGATGGACGGCAACCGGAAGGTCCCTCGCTCGGCGCTTGCCACTACAGGAACCCGCCCGGACAAATAACAAGAATCGTGCCCCCAGGCCCGGATGACGGAGAAAACGTTCATGTTCAAGGATGTCCCGAACAAATCCATCACGCTCGACAGCATCGAGGAGATGTTCGCCAATATCGCCGAGGACACCGACTGGGACATGTCAAAGCCCATGCTGTGGGGACACTTCTTCAGCCACCATGAACCGACCGCACTGGAGCGGGTCATTCCCGAGCTGGTCGCCATGGGCCTGCATCCGGTGGACATCTTTGTGGCCGACAAGGAAGACGCCAGCGAGCCGGACCTGTTCTGGCTGCATATGCAGGAGGTTCGCGTCCACACTCCCCAAAGCCTGGACCAGCGCAATGACGACTTCTACCGTTTCGCTCACCGGGAAGGCCTGGATGCCTATGACGGGATGGACGTTGGTCCGGCACATTCCTGGCCGGCGACCCACGCCGGCTGACCTGTGGGCAGCACGATCGGGCACGCCGCCGCGGGCTCGTCGGCCAACCGTCCCTGCCGGGTGGGTCGACACGACGTCTGCATGCGGCAGTGGC
>DASSUO010000198.1:0-11103 GCA_035706925.1 Moraxellaceae bacterium | reverse complement strand
GGCGCGCCTATTTCTATTCCGAAAAAGCACACGAAGGGCAGTTCCGCCGCAACGGCGATCCCTACATCACCCACCCCCTTGCCGTCGCCAACATCCTTTGTGACATGCACATGGACTACCAGAGCATCATGGCGGCGATGCTGCATGATGTCATCGAGGATACGGGAATCAGCAAGGCGGACCTGACTGCCGAATTCGGTCCGGAAGTGGCCGAGCTGGTGGACGGGGTCACCAAACTCACGCAGGTGCACTTCAACTCCAAGGCCGAGGCCCAGGCCGAGAACTTCCGCAAGATGATCCTGGCCATGACCCAGGACACCCGCGTGATCCTCGTCAAGCTCGCCGACCGCCTCCACAACATGCGGACGCTCGATGTCCTGACTCCCGAGAAGCGCCGCCGCGTCGCCACCGAAACGCTGGAAATCTACGCGCCGATCGCCAACCGGCTCGGCATGAACGACTTTCGCCTGGAATTCGAGGATCTCGGCTTCTTCGCCCTTTACCCCATGCGGGCCCCGCTCATCAAAAAGGCCGTCAAGGCCGCGCGGGGCAACCGCAAGGAAATGATCACCACCATCCGCGAGGCGCTGGAGAAACGCCTGGCGGAAGAAGGCCTGAACGCCCGGGTGATGGGTCGCGAGAAGCACCTGTACAGCATCTACCAGAAGATGCGCGAGAAGCGGAAAAGCTTCGACGAAATCATGGACATGAACGGCTTCCGGCTCATCACCGAGAACGTCGATGCCTGCTACCGTGCGCTCGGCATTGTGCACAACCTGTACAAGCCGATCCCCGGCAAGTTCAAGGACTACATCGCCATTCCCAAAGCGAACGGCTATCAGTCCCTGCATACGGTCCTGAAGGGTCCGCGTGGCGTCCCCATCGAAGTACAGATCCGCACCGAAGCCATGGAAGCCATGGCCAACAACGGCATTGCCGCCCACTGGCTCTACAAGACCGACAACGACGGCTTCACCAACACCTCGCAGGCCCGCGCCCGCGAATGGATGAAGTCGCTGCTCGAAATCCAGAAGAACGCCGGCAACTCGATGGAATTCATCGAGAACGTGAAGATTGACCTCTTTCCCGACGAGGTCTACGTCTTCACGCCCAAGGGCCGCATCCTTACGCTTCCGGTGGGCGCCACCGCCGTGGATTTCGCCTATGCCGTGCATACAGACGTAGGAAATACCTGCGTTGCCGCGCGCATCGACAACCGGTTGGCGCCCCTGTCGATGGCCCTGCAGACCGGGCAGACGGTGGAAATCATCACGGCCCCCGGTGCACGGCCCAATCCGGCGTGGCTCAACTTCGTCATTACGTCAAAGGCACGCAGCAGCATCCGTCACTTCCTGAAGGATCAGCAGCATTCGGAGGCCATTGACCTCGGACGTCGCCTGCTGGAGAAAGTGCTGTCGACGCAAGGCTCCGCCATTGCCCGCATCGCGCCCGAGCGACTGCAGGCAGTTTTGACCGAACTCGGCGTCACGAGCCTCGACACCCTGCTGGAGGACATCGGCCTCGGCAATCGCGTGGCGCAGATCATCGCGGCCCGCCTGCTCCCCGAAGGTACGACGCCATCACCAGAGGCCAAGCCCGGTACCAGCAGCCGCGGTATCGCCATCCGCGGCACCGAGGGCCTGGTGGTCGCCTATGCACGCTGCTGTCGCCCCCTGCCCGGGGACACCATCATCGGCCATCTGTCTGCAGGGCGCGGAATCGTGATCCATCGCGACAACTGCAACAACATCCTGGCAGAGCTGCGCGAGAACCCCGACAAGTGCATGGCCCTGCGCTGGGCGGAGAAGGTCGATCGCGAGTTCCAGTCGGAACTGCGCATCGAACTGCAGAACCAGCGCGGCATGCTGGCCGAGATCGCGCGCCAGGCCACCGACCTCGACGCCAACATCGAAGGCATCAATCTGCAGGAAAAAGGCGCCCACCACGGCGTCATGCACATCAATCTCATCGTTCGCGACCGCATCCACCTGGCACGCATCATCAAACGCATGCGCACCATTCCTGGCGTGGAAAAAATCATTCGCGTACGCGCCTGACCCCGTTTTTTTCAACCCGGACCGTCCTCATGCCCAACATCCGCAACACGCTTCAGCGCCATGCGCCCACGGCAGCCCTCGGCTTTGTCTTTCTCTGGTTCCTGCTCGGTGGACTTGGCCATTTCGTGTCGGCCGCCTTCTTCACCCGCATCGTACCGCCCTACATCCCGTACCCGACGCTGGCCGTGCAAGTTTCGGGCGTATTCGAACTGCTCGGCGCCGCGGGCCTCCTGATGGCGGGCTGGCGTCGCCCGGCGGCGATCGGCCTGTTCGTGCTGACGCTCTGCGTATCGCCAGCCAACATCAACATGTGGCTGCATCCGGAACAATTCCCGCTGATGCCGCAGCCCTGGCTGTCCGTGGCACTCACCCTTCGACTGGTCGTGCAGGTATTCCTCCTGTACTGCATCTGGCTCGGTGGTATCCGGCGCCCCGCCGAGAGCATGACGGTCACCGTCTGATCGCCACCCGCTCCTGATCCGACCCCCGCATTCCTACCCGCGACACTTGTGGAGACCCTCATGAATCGCGCCATCATAAAGACCGACAAGGCTCCCGCCGCCATCGGCACGTACTCGCAGGCCGTAAAGGTCGGCAGCACCGTCTACCTGTCGGGCCAGATCGCACTGGACCCCGCCACCATGCAACTCAAGGAAGGCATCGAAGCGCAAATCGTTCAGGTATTCGAAAACCTGAAGGCGGTGTGCGAAGCGGCGGGCGGCGGACTCGCTGATATCGCCAAGCTGAACATCTTCCTGACGGACCTTTCGCACTTTGCACTCGTCAACGAAACCATGGCGCGCTACTTCAAGGAACCGTATCCGGCACGTGCCGCCATCGGCGTTGCGGCGCTACCGCGTGGCGCCCTGGTGGAAATGGACGGGGTCGTGGAGCTGCTGGACTGACGCCATTCCTCGCACAAGAGACACAATGAAGACGGGAGCCTTGCACTCCCGTCTTCATTTCCGCCGTCAGAGCTGAAGGTCTCAATTCCCGCATCACGACCGCACAGTAGCGGTCCTCGTGACAAACGCAAAAGCCGTTGCCGTTGCCGTTGCCGTTGCCGTTGCCGTTGCCGTTGCCGTTGCCGTTGCCGTTGCCGGAAGGAAAAACCCTATTCCGGATGTTGCGCCAGTACGTCAGCATAACCGGCGCGAAAATCAGGAAACCGGAGTCGATATCCCAGCGCCAGCAGACGGGCATTCGACAAACGCTTGTTCGATCCCGCATCCGGTCGCGCCTCATGTGGCACGCGCGCCACCTGCAGACGGTCCGCAATCCAGTCCAGCACCTCATGTTGTGGTGCCGGCTCACTGTCGGTACCGATATACGTATCCGCAAGGGGAACGCCGGCGATGTCCTGTGCCATCAGGAACGCCAGCAGCCCGGCAGCATCCGTCACGTGAATGCGGTTCGTCCATTGCACCGGCGCCGCCTGCACCGGCCGCCCGCTCTTCACCCAGTTCACGAGGCGGAGACGCCCACTGCCGTAAAGACCTGAGAAGCGCACGATCGTAGTCGGCCATCCACTGGCACGAACAGCGTCCTCGCTCGCGCGAAGAATGCATGCGGTCGGACTTGCAGGATCGGCCGACGAGGTTTCATTCACCCAGCTTCCATCATCCTGTCCATAGACACTGGAGGAGGACACCCAGAAAATCCGGCGCAACGACTCACCCGCGAGCGCGGCGAGCAGATGGCGCGTTCCCTCGTAATACACACGCCGGTAGGCATCTTCGCCCGATTCGCCGGGCGCCAGCAGCACAAACACATAATCCAGTTGCGGGGGGAGGCTGAGCGTCACCGGATCAGTGACATCGCCCGTGAGGCAATGGACGCCTTTCAACGCGAACGGCGCACGCCGTAAGCCATGCACCTCATGACCGGCGTCGGCCAGTTGCCGTGCCAGCCGGCCCCCGACATCACCGCAGCCAACGATCAGTACGTTTGCCATAATTCACCCATTCCGATAGCGTGACCCCAGACTGACTGCACGAGTTTCCGATGACGCTCACCGACCTCCGCTACCTCGTGGCCCTTGCCCGCGAGCGCCATTTCGGCCGTGCCGCCGAACGGTGTCACGTCTCGCAGCCCACGCTCAGCATCGCAATCAAGAAAGTCGAGGACGAACTGGATCTTGTCCTGTTCGAGCGCCATCGTCACGACGTCATCGTAACGCCCGGCGGCGAAGCCATTATCCGGCAGGCACAACGCGTCCTGGAAGAAATGGATGTGCTGGGCGGTGCCGCCCGTGCGGCCCGCGACCAGTTTGCCGACCCTCTTCGGCTTGGTGCCATCTTCACGGTCGCACCTGACCTCTTTCCTCCGCTCGTGCGTGCCGTCAAGGCGGGTGGCACCGGCCTCATGCTGTATCTCGAAGAGAATTACACACACGTACTGGGCGAACGACTGGCCACAGGCGAACTCGACGCCATCATCGTGGCGCAACCGTTCGAGGCACCGGAGACACATATCGAGCCGCTCTATCACGAACACTTCCTCTTGCTGCTCCCCGACGGTCACCCCTGGAGCAACCAGCAGAGCATTCGCGCAACAGACCTCAAGGCTGACGAGTTGCTGTTGCTCGGCGAAGGGCATTGCTTCAGGGACCAGGTGCTGCAGGCCTGCCCTCATCTTGGAGGAAGCGCCACCCATACGGCCGGGCCCGGCACCTCGCTGGCCACCCTTCGCCACATGGTTGCCTCCGGACTTGGCCTGACCCTGGCGCCTGCCAGCGCGGTCCGCGCGCTAACCGATGGCGGAGACGTCGTGGCACGGCCGTTGTCGCCGCCGCCGTCACGAGAGATCGTACTCGCGTGGCGCCGGCGCTTTCCCCGACCGCAGGCAATCAAGGCGCTACTGACAAGCCTGCGTGACGTTCACCTGCCTGGCACCCAGGCGTTGTGACATGACTCCGGTTGCCGTGCCGCAAGACGCAATCGCGTTGCTCCCTGTTACCGCACTCAAGGGAGTCGGTGCGGCACTTGCCGCGACATTGCGTAAAATCGACATTCACACCGTGCAGGACCTGCTGTTCCATTTGCCCCGTCAATACGAGGATCGCAGCCATCTGGTTCCCATTGGCGCGCTTCGGCCTGGCATGACGGCACTTGTCGAGGGAGATGTGCAGCTTGCCGATATTGCCATCGGACGACGCCGGTCTCTTCTCGTCCGCGTGCACGACGGCACAGGCACACTCACGCTGCGCTTCTATCATTTCCGTCCCGCGCAGAAGGACAGTCTCCCTCGCGGGACACGACTACGCATCTTTGGCGAGGCCCGCACCGGCGCAAGCGGCCTCGAGATGTACCATCCCGAATACCAGGCGTCACCCGGCGAATTGCCACCTCCACCCGACACCTTGACGCCGATCTATCCCGTTACTGAAGGCATTACACAGATGCGTTTGCGCAGCCTCGTCGCAATGGCCCTCACACGGATGGCGCAAGAGGGATTGCCGGACTGGCTGCCGCGGCAGGCCACACAGGGATGGTCCCTCCCGGAAGCCTTGCGGTTCGTGCATGCGCCCCCGCGCGATGCCGATCGCGCGCTGCTGCGGGAAGGCCGTCATCCGGCGCAACAGCGGCTCGTTTTTGAAGAACTGGTCGCGCATCAGGCCAGTCTGCAAAAACGCCGGGCAGAGGTGCGTGCGCAGCCGTCGCTCGCTCTGCCCCTGCACTCGCCGCTGGGCCAGCGCTTCATTGCGCACCTGCCCTTCCCGCTGACGGGGGCGCAAAAACGCGTGCTGGATGAAATCGCGGCAGACCTGCATCTGCCACATCCGATGCTGCGACTGGTACAAGGCGACGTCGGCGCCGGCAAAACCGTGGTCGCCGCCCTGTCCGCCTGCCATGCACTGGATGCCGGATGCCAGGTGGCGCTCATGGCTCCCACGGAAATTCTTGCGGAACAGCATGCCGCCAACTTCGGCCGCTGGTTCGATGCACTAGGCATTCCCGTCGCAATTTTGCTCGGCAAGCAAGGTGTCAGGGCGCGTCGTGACGCGAATGCGGCCATTGCTTCCGGCGAGGCACGCGTCGTCATCGGAACCCATGCGCTGTTCCAGCAGGACGTGCACTTCCATCGCCTCGCCCTGGTCATCATCGACGAACAGCACCGCTTCGGCGTCCACCAGCGCCTGGCACTGAAGCAGAAAGGCATGGATACCGGGCTGGCCCCGCACCAGCTCATCATGACAGCCACCCCGATCCCGCGCACACTCGCAATGAGTGCCTATGGCGATCTCGATACATCCGTCATCGATGAGTTGCCGCCCGGACGCACCCCCATCAAGACCCTGGTCATTCCGGGTGAACGACGCGCCGAGATTGTCGAACGTATTCGTGCGCAATGCCTGACCGGCCGACAGGCCTACTGGGTATGCACCCTGATCGAAGAGTCGGAGCAGCTGCAGGCACAGGCCGCCGAGGCCACCTTTGCCGAACTCCAGGCATCCCTCGCTGAACTGCGCATCGGTCTTGTCCACGGGCGCCTGAAGCCCGCGGAAAAATCCGCGGTGATGCAGGCCTTCAAGGACGGCCAGATCCAGCTATTGGTGGCAACCACCGTGATCGAAGTCGGGGTCGACGTTCCGAACGCCACACTCATGGTGATCGAGAATCCCGAACGTCTCGGACTCGCCCAGTTGCACCAGCTGCGAGGTCGCGTCGGTCGTGGTGCGGAGCAGAGCTTCTGCGTCCTGCTGTACCAGACACCCCTGGGTGCGCTCGGACGTGAACGTCTCGCCATTTTGCGGGACAGCACCGATGGATTCCGGATTGCGGAGAAGGACCTTGAATTGCGCGGACCCGGTGAAGTTCTGGGAACACGCCAGACGGGCGCCGTGCAATTTCGCCTTGCCGACCTGATGCGCGATGCGCCGTTGCTGCCTGCCGTACAAATATGCGCACGCGAGCTGCTCGTTCACCACCCGCTGGCGGCGGAAGCATTGCTCGCACGCTGGATCGCCTCCCGCGAACACTACGCACAGGTCTGATTTTTCCCGACGCCGGCTTTCAGGACAACTGGCACCCGGTGCCACTCGCAGAGCCGGAGAAGTCCCCCCGCCTTCAGTTGTTTCGCCACGCCGGGCGACGGGTTCCGCAGCGCCGCGAGACCATCAGAGCGACGTGGGAGCGCTTCCTGAATCCGAGGGGGGATGCGCCCGGCGACGACCCGGCCGCAGATATTTCCCGATGCTCATGAACCACATCAACAGAGCGAGGTCCCCGGTCACGCTCACTTCCTGTTTTTGCATTGCCTCCATGAAATGAGTGGCGTTCGCTGTCGTCAGAAGGCGGAAGGCGATATCGTCACTGGCAAACTGCAAATGAACATCAGGCTTGTTGTGCAATGTATTGCGTGACGTCACGCGATTATGCTGAATGCGGAAAAAGCGGTGTGCGCCCTCATCGGTCGCCACCTGGATGACAAAATCGCGTCCGTGCAGCTTGGCAATGAACTCGGGGTGGGTACGGGACAGCAACTCCATGCGCCGTGCCATGTACCACAAGAGCATTTTGAACTTCATGCATGACGCCCTGGCTGACAGGCTTTCGTTATAGGCCGCGAGGGCGCGCCTGACAAGGCCCGGGCCTACCCCACTGATGGCCCCCTCGCACGCCGCCATAAAAAAAACCCGCATGAAGCGGGCTTTTTCATGAGCAATGCTGATTACGGCAGGATCGGCGGAAGTTGTCGCGTCAGCTCCATCTTGAGCGCGCTGCTGCCTGCATTGGAGCCTGTCAGCGCAAAACCCAGCACATGTCCTTCGGGGCTCTTGAACACCGCCTTGACGTTGTTGCCATCCGCCTCGATTTCCCAGTTCCCGGGCGTTCCCGGCAGTACCGGCGACACCACCACCGGACACACGGGCGTTTTTACCTGAACCGGCATTGCCGGGTACTGCACTTCTGTCGGCTGGCCGGCCAGTGTCTTTGCCAGCGCGCGCGCCGCCGCCATCAAGGGCAGCACATACAGCAACACCTTGCCTTCCACTTCCGCCGCATCCCCCAGCGCATAAATGTGGGGATCGGACGTGCGCAGGAAGCGGTCGACCACAATGCCGCGTTCGGCCTTGAGTCCGGCCAGCAACGCCAGTTGGGTACGGGGACGAAGGCCAATGGCCGACAACACGAGATCGCCCGTAATACGCTCGCCGTTACTGAGCTCGACAGAGACGCCATCACCCGACCGCCAGACTCCCTTCACGCTGTGTCCGAAATGGAACGTCACACCCAGCGACGCCAGACCGTTCGCCACCGCCTCGGACGCACGATCCGGCAACAGCGACGGCAGTACGCGGCCAACGGGCTCGACCACGTCGACGCGGATGCCGCCATTGGAAAGATCGTTCGCAAATTCGCAGCCGATCAGGCCACCGCCAATGATGACCACACGCTTCTTGCCCGCCATGATCTCGCGGAAGCGGGCGTAGTCCTGAAGGTCATTGACCGAGTAGACGCGATCGGTGGCATCGCCGCCGAGAGCGGGACGGAACACATCCGCCCCCATCGCCAGCACCAGGTCGCCGTAGGGAATGATGTCGCCTTCGACCTGAATCGTCTTTGCCACCCGGTCAATGGCATTCACTGATACGCCGGTGCGGATGTCGGCCTTGAGTTGCTCGCGCATCTGCTCCACGGAGTTCATCGCCAGCTCGTCAGCCGACTTGCCTTTGGTAAAGCCGGTCGACAGCATGGGCTTGGAGTAATTGCGCCCGTCGTCCTGCGTGATGACCAGCAGGGGCCGTGAACTGTCGATCTTGCGGAATTCCTTGGCCAGGTTATATCCCGCAAGGCCGGTACCGACGATGACCAGCGTATTCATTTGCGTGCTCTCCATAAAACAAAAAAACAGGCCTGCTTACACGCAGGCCTGTCCTCGGGTCGTGTCCACCGGCAAGAGCCGGTGGCCGGACCAGGTGCGCCCACCGGGTATCGCGACGAGGCAACGCCGCACCGGTCAGGGCGACCTGTCGACTCAGACCTCGATCATCTCGAAGTCTTCCTTGCCGACGCCACAATCAGGGCACACCCAGTCAGCGGGAATGTCATCCCACTTCGTCCCGGCAGGAATGCCGTCCCAGGGCATACCAACGGCTTCGTCATAGATGAAACCGCACACCACACACTGCCACTTTCTCATATCACCCTCGTCTGGCGCCGTCCTGGAAGGGAGCGCTTTGAAACACGCGCCAGGAACTGGCGCGCTGAACGGAGGGGGAGTCTGCCAAATCCGTCCCTCTGTTTCCAGTTTGTGACCGCCGGGACACCTGTGTATTCGTCTTGCCTTCACCCGGTCCGGACGGCATGCTCGGCCCTCGCGACCACCCCCTGACCGTCCGCATGTCCGTCTGGCTCCCTCCCCGCCGCTGGCTCCCGCCCGCCCGGCACTGGCAATTGCACCCCCCCGGTCCCATCCGGAACTGGCTGCTGGAACCCGGCTCCCTGACCGCCCGACTGGTGCGGCAGGCCGGTGGTGACTTTCACGTCCGGCTGCTCGCGCAATACTGGGGGCGCCCGGCCCCCGAGGAAGCGCGCCGCATGGGCCTGGCGCCCGGGCGCTATGCCCTGATCCGGGAAGTGGCGCTTGTCGGCGGCGGGACAGACTGGGTCAGGGCCCGCAGCGTGCTGCCGGTCTCGGCGCTGGCAGGCCCCGGTCGTCGCCTGCGCCGGCTGGGCACCCGGTCACTCGGGCACCTGCTTTTCCGGGATCCGACCCTGCGTCGCGGCCCCATCGAGATCACCCTGCTGAACCAGCCGGAGGGCAAGGTCTTCGCCCGCCGCTCGCACCTGGTCTACCACGGGCACCCCCTGCTGGTGGCCGAGTGCTTCCTGCCGGCGCTCACGGCAGGCACCACTGGTCACTGATCTCCTTTGACGCCCCTTCGGCGCCACATCCCGTCCGTACACACCGGCACCTCCTCTCTCTAAAGGGATATATCCGACAAACGGGCCCAAAATTGCGGACGACCGAAATTGCCGACCGCCAACCCCGTCACAAAAATGGAGGGCAGATCAGCTCATCTGACAAGGATTGCCATGAGCCACGATACCGAGATCGAGTCCCGCCTCATCGGGGACATCTATGACGCGGCCCTGGAGCCCCGTCTCTGGAACGGCGTAGTCGAACGGATTGCCCGGCTGACCCATGCAGAGAAGGCAAATGTCCTCGCTTTCGACCGCCTCAATCCGGACTATTTCCTCTTTCACTCCCACGGCACCTCCCAGGACGACCTCGAGCGTTACCAGATCGGCGGCTTTGCCGCCCTCGACATGGATTTCGCGGGCAAGTGGTTGCAGCAGGAGGGTGGCTTCTGCCAGGCCGTCGCCAATCACCGCCATTTCGGGGACATCGAAACGTACAAGCGGGCCGCCGGGCCACTCTACCGGGACTTCTTTGCGCCAACGGGAATCCTGTACCAATGCGGGGGTCTTCTCGAGAAAACGGACTTCCGCTGGTCCGTCGTCGGCGTTCATCGCGGACCGGACGGTACGCCCTTCGGAGACGAGGACATCGCCACGGTCTCGCGACTCATGCCCCACCTGCGCCGCTCCCTGCAAATTCATCGGCAGCTGGCCAATGCCAGGCCACAGGACACGCCGCTGCACCGACTGCTCGACGGCCTGACGGTCGGCGTCCTGTTGCTCGATGACACTCAACGCGTCCGCTACGCCAACTCAAGGGCCGAGTCGCTGCTTCGCCAGCACGACGGGCTGCAGGTGGGTCCCCGCCATGACCTGCGTGCCCAAACGCCCGCCCGGCAGACAGAGCTGCAAGCCCTCCTGCACGGAGCGATCCGCACGAGCCAGCGGACCTTGTCAGATGCGGCGGGCGGGGTCCTTGCCTGTCCGGACAGTCAGGACGATGGCGTGGTGATGCTCACGGTCGTCCCGCTTTCCCGTCTCTCAGGCTGCCGGGAGCTCGGCAATGAAGGGATCGGCGCGGCGATTTTCCTGAGCGACCCGTATGCACAGCACCGACTGGCGACCGGCCTGCTCAAGCGCGCCTACGACCTCACTGACCGGGAAAGTGCGATTTGCGA
>DASSUO010000197.1:0-8970 GCA_035706925.1 Moraxellaceae bacterium | reverse complement strand
TCGTCAGGCCATGGCGCTCCAGGGCATCGCTCAGCGCCTGCCCCTGGGACACCTCCTGAAGTGCCAGCCGGAGCGGCGCCTGCAGGGAGCGGGAGAGCAGCCGCTCGGTCATCCCGAGCGCCTTCAGCACCGGGATGCCGCCGCGCAGCAGCAGGCTGAGCGAACGGTAAAAGCGCGAGAGCTGCAGCAGCTGCAGGCGCCCGGCCAGCCAGCGATTGCGCTGGAGCAGCGAGAGCAGCGCCGGCTGCAGGCGGCCGCTGCGGTAGAGCACGAAGGCCCCGGCCAGCAGGCCAGCCGCAAGCGCCGACACCAGCACCACATGGGCGCTGGCATAGCCGCCCCAGGCCAGCAGCACACGCGACGCCAAGGGCAACTGCGTATCCAGGCCCTCGTAGATGTGACTGAAGCGCGGCACCAGGAAGCAGAGCAGGAAGAGGGCCACGCCCATGCCCACGACCAGCAACAGTGCCGGATAGACCGAGGCGCTGATGAGCTTCTGGCGGATGAACGTGACCTGCTCGTGATAGCGGAGATAGCGCTCCAGGGCGCCCACCATTTCGCCGGTCTGCTCGCTGGCGGCCATCGAGGCGACAAAGAGATCCGGGAACTCGGCGGGCGCGGCCTGCAGGGCCTGCGAGAAGGACTGCCCTTCGCGCATGCGACGGACCAGGGTGCCGATCAGGGGCGATGCACCGGCCGCTTGCTGCTGGCGCTCGTCGAGGGTTTCGAGGGCCTCGATAAGCGAAAGCCCTGCGCGAAGCAGGGCCAGGAGTTCTTGGGAAAACAGGGCCAAGTCAAAGCGGGGCCGGGGAGGCGACAGGCTGGGAAAGTGGCTCCCGCCGCGCACCTCCACCACATGCAAGCCCTGACGCAGCGCTAGCGCACCGGCTTCATCGGCCGTTGCGGCGGCGAAGGTGCGCTCGACGCACTCGCCTTGCGCGGTCAGGACCTTGATGTGGAATTGGGCCATAGCGACTTACCAGTTGCCGATATCGGCATTTTCCTTGTCGCCACCGGGCGCCTTGTCGGGGCCGTAGGACCAGAGATCGAAGTCGGGGTTGTGCTCGCCGGGGGTGCGGTATTGGTAGGGCTGGCCCCAGGGGTCCAGCGGGACGGCCTTTTTTAGGTAGGGACCGTTCCAGTTGGGTTCGGTGCCGGGGCGGGTCACTAGCGCCGTCAAACCATCTTGGCCGGAGGGGTAGTGGCCGGTGTCGAGGCGGTACTGATCAAGGGCCTTGCCCAAAGCATCGACCTGGGCGCGAGCGGTCGTAATCTCTGCCTTGCCGACGTTCTTGAACAGGCTAGGGGCGACAATGCCGGCGAGGAGGCCGATGATGACAATGACCACGAGGAGCTCTAAAAGCGTGAATCCTCGCATATGTCCAATCCTGGAATCATTAATCATTATCCCCCCGCAGGCTGCTAAACAACCACAACGTCGCCCGAGTCCAAGTAGATGGAATAGGATTCATAATCCGAGTCTTCATCGACACCAACCAAAATAAAACTGCCTGGCGAAAAAGATATCTTCAAGGACCGACCATCCGTGCACTCAAGCAATGTTACATCATCCGATAAAAGCTTCAGCAGCAAGCAACTTTCTCCATCGAATGAAAAGGTGTGTGACCCCTGAGCGTCTCCAACCTGAAAGCAGAACTCCTTCTCTATGCATAGCGAGACCGTGTAAGGCGCCACGCCAGCTGCCAGCTGAGGCCGCGAAAATACAAGGCGCGTGGTGCGCGAACCAAAAGACACTAACTCCAAATAGCACCCATCCAGAAAGTCCAACCTGAGATCCTCTGGCAACCTGAACATATAGCCTCCAAATTATTCAGACTCACCCGTTCTGCGAGTCGGTGGCATTGAATTAGCCGGCAAAGGAACATGCGTATCACCCTGACCTTTACCAACCCTACCAGTTGCGGGGTTCATAGGCTGCTTATTTGAATTTACC
Source organism: Moraxellaceae bacterium (assembly GCA_035706925.1). GTDB lineage: Bacteria > Pseudomonadota > Gammaproteobacteria > Pseudomonadales > Moraxellaceae > UBA2031. The sequence continues at coordinate 7,016 of DASSUO010000197.1, read as the reverse complement.
CAACGCCAATATCCGTTCTCTAAGCCTGGCACTGGTGAAGACCCTCCTGGCATCACTCGGATATGCTCCCCTTTGCTGGGATCAGTGCCTTTTGGAAAATAGATTTCTCCGCCAGTCCTTCCGGCACGGCTTTCCCACCCTTGAGGAATGACAGGCGCTTGAGGGGGATTAGTAATTTCCTCAACAGATTTTGGCGCCTTTGCAGCTGCTCTTCCCGCATCGACCGCCACCTCAGCGCCGTCGGAAGATGGCGGCCTCTGCTTGTTGGCGTTGATGATTATGCCACCAACGCCTTTTACCCACCCCGCAGGAATTGCACTAAGCAACGGCGTCCATTGAATTTCTCGGTATAACTGATCGCCGGGGCCCGGCGCATTCGCATAATCAACAAAGGTCAAGAACGCATATGCAACTGCCGCAGCAGCAAGAACAGCGTATCTTCCGTCGGGATCAACATAGGAAATTGGATTATTGTTGGCGTAAGCGTAGCGATTGAAGGAGCGCGCGTTGTTGAGGCTCACGGTCGCCGGGTCGGTGGCCGTGAACTGCCCCACATTGGGCATGTACCAGCGCGCCCCATAGTAGTACATGCCCAGCGCGGCTTCTTCTTCCTTGCCGGTGTACCAGACCTTGCTGCCTCGGCCAGGTGTCGCCGAGGCGGCATCCTTGACCTGGCGCGCGCCCCAGGGCTCGTACTCCTCCTGCCAGACCACCTGCCCCTGCTCGTCCGTTGCCAGCAGTGGCGAACCCTGCACATCGGCGTGCAGGTAGGTGACGTACTCAGCAGCCAGCCCCGTGGTACCGGCCAGCGCCAGCACCACCACCGCCAGCCACCGCATGGCCTTCATCATCAACGTCGCGATCGTCATTGCAGCGTCACCGTATGCGTGGTTTCGGTATTGTTGGCGGTGTCCACCGAGTAGTAATCCAGCGTGCCCGTCCCGGTCAGCTTGACCGTTACCTTGCCGGTGTAGGTCTGCCAGTTGGAGTTCGCTGCACCACCTGCCGTGATGACCGCCCCGCCGCTAACGCGGAAGTAGGTCGTCGAGGGCTCATTCACGCTCAGTGTAATATCTATGTAATTGGCACCGCCGGACTTGTACTTGGTCAACGTGCTCGTCGTGACCGGAGGCGTCGTATCTTGCACGAAGACCGATTCGAACCGGTCCAATCCCAGGCCGTTGGTCCCGCCATTGCTGACAATCACCAAATTTCCCGCCAGCCCCTTGGCGGCACTCATGATGGGACCGCCAGTGGTCCGATTGGTCATGGCCGTCCAGGCGCCGCTGGCCGTCTTGAGACTGTAGAGCGACTGACTCACGATCGCGTACTCGCCATTGTCCATGGCAAATGCCCTGTCAACACCGACGCTGCCAATTGTGAAGGCGCTGGCTGTCCAGGTGCCACCAGCCGGGCGCGTATTCAGATAGTACGTCGTGCTATTGGAACCGGTCTTGCTGTATACCAAGATCTCCCCCTGCGACGATGTATCCGCCTGCACAAAGGATTGCGGTACGCCGCCACCCGCACGCGGAACCGCCGTGACCGTTGACCAGGTGCCCGACGACAGCGTGTAGTCCTTCCAATAAAGGACACTGCTGGCCGTCCAATACAGCGCGATGCGGGACGCACTTGCCGTCATGCCGCTGTTGGGGGCGGCACTAGTGATCTTGTCGTCGCTAAGCAGCACACGGGAACCCGTGTCGCAGTTGATCAATCCCGAGCGCAAGTGGCCGGTGCCGGAGGCCACGTAAATGCCCTCCTCGATTTCCATCCAGGAGTGGGCAAAGCGGCCATCTGCCAGCAGGTTCGCATTGATGGTGGCCGTCTGGCCAAGCTTGGTGGGCAGAGCCACCGGCAACGACCACGAGTCACCGAAGCACAGCGCCTGCACCTGTTGGTTGGACGAGGCCCAGGACAGCAGGAAATTACCGCGCGACCCAGCCTTGAGAACCGCCGGGTCACCGCTCTGGATGCAGTCCGTCTGGCAAATCCGCGCAGCTGCGGTAGAGGCGATCACCGTGGCATTGGCTGTGTAATAAGACTCAGTCAGCACGACATAGCCGATCGACATGAGCGAGTTAGACCACGTGATGGCGACCGTATTGTTGTCGTCAATCGTAAGATTGTAAGAGGCACAATTCGACTGGGAGTCCGATGCGGGCAAGTAGATTTTGACCGTGTACCAGCTCTGCGTCCTGGCATTGAAAATATGCGCATTTGCCGGGGTACTCGCGAGGTCATAGCCATAGGGATTACACTGCAGCGCCACCCCTGCATAGCTGCCATAGCGATTCGTCACGGCCACGTTGTCGCCCCTCAGAAGAGAGACTGTGCTCCACTGGCGCGCGCCCGTATCCGCCTTGTATTCCGCGGAATTCGCCGAAGTGCCGGAGTTATTCTTGGCGGCCACCCGATAGTAGTAGTGACGATTGCTCTGGACACCCGTCTGCACATACGAGGTTCCCGTCACCGTGAACATATTGGTGGTGCTGGGCGTGAACCCGGATGTCGTGCCCCAGTACACCAGATATTGGGCCGCTCCCTTGACCTTGGGCCAGCTGAGTCCCACCACGCCATCACCCCCCTTGGTAATGACCCAGGGCACCGCGGCGGGTGCCGGCTCCACCTGCAGCGGGTTCAGGCGATCCGCATACTCCTGCGCAAGCGTTAGGCCGTCTCCATCAGGATCGCTGCTGCCGCTATACGTGGTGATGGACCCGAAATAGTACTTCTCCCAGCTGTCCGGCAGGCCGTCGCCATCACTGTCAGTGGCGGCACTCAGTACGCTGACAGTGATTGTGGTCGAGGACGTCATGCCGATGCTGTCCGTGACGGTGAGTGTCAGTGTCACTGGGGTATCCGTGGCCACCAGTGGGGCCTTGAAGTTGGACTTGGCCGAAGAGGCATTAATCAGCAGACCGGTCGGTCCGCTCGCCTGCAACCAGCTGTACTGCAAGGCCCCCTGGCCCGTGCTAGCGCTGCCATCCAGCGTAATGACATCGCCTTCCATGGCGATCGCCGGCGGGCTGGCGACCGCAGCCACGGGCGCGACATGCGGCTGAACGGCCACATTGGCGGAATCAACCGCAGTGGCGCCCTTTTCGTCCGTAACCGTCAACTGGAAGGTCAGGGTAGTGGCCGTCGTCACACTGGGAGCAGTGACCTGCAGGGTACTACCGGCGCTCGTCACCTGGGCCGATGGGCCTGCAGTCTGCGTCCAGGCATAGGTCAACGGCCGTCCTTCCGGGTCAGTGGAAGCACCCCCATCCAGAGTGGCCTGCTGCCCCGTCATGATGCTGACATCCGCGCCAGCATTGGCTACCGGCGGCTCGTTGGTCTTGACCGACGCCACCGCCTGCGAGCCCAAGTAGATGGATTCCTTGCCATAGGCCGGATTGCTGCCGTATTCGCCGAGCAGCTGTCCGGCCTTGTTGTGGAAGTAGTACGTCGTAGGTCCGCCGGCTGTGTCATTCACCACACGGATGCCATCGGCGTCATAACGCCAGGCCATCGGCGTCAGCCACCCGCCCCGCGTTGCAGTGCGCAGCGAGCCCGACTGGTCATATACAAAGGAATATTTGTCGCCACCCTGCGGGAACTGGCTGTTGACGACCTGATTGGAGGTCATGTTGCCCATAGCATCAAAGCCATAGTAACGATCGCCACGCGTGTAGAGCTGACCGTTGATATAGCTGAGCGACGTCGTGGTCGTGCCGACCTGAATGCGCGTCAGCTCGTCATTACGGGAATAGCCATAGTCCATTTCGCCCCAAGGGGTCACGGCATGACGCAGACGGCCCAGCTCATCGTATTGATACGAACGCGAGTTGGCCGGCGTCACCAGGTCGCTTATGGTCGCTATGTTTTCGGTGTCATCATACGTAAACGTACGATTGATCAGATCCCCCTGACTGCCATAGGTCTGCAACGCGCTCACCATCATTCGGCCATTGATCTGAATCGTCGTAGTTACGCCGTTGGCATGTGTCAGCGTTTTGATCTGGCCCGTGGGGTAATACTGCACCAAGGGAATAAGATTGCCGACCTTCGTCGCCCTACCCAGGGCGCTCGGCGCATAGTCCACAACACGGCCTGACGGATATGTAATCTGGCGCATATAGTCCAGACCGTCATAGTCATAGCCGGCCTGCAACGTAGTGCCGTCAATCGTCAGCTTTTCGGTCGTCAGATTGCCGTTTTCGTCGTACTGATATTCGCGGGCTACGCCGCCTTTCACGGCATGATGCTCCTTACCGTCAGCGTAATAGTCGTAGCTGACGCTTTCGGATGACATCAGGCCATCTGTCGCAGGATTAAGGGTGGACGCATAGTTCACATTGGTGAGACGTCCGCGGTCGTCGTAGACAAATGAAATGGGAGGCAGCGACCCCACCTGCTTGGTGAGCATGTTCCCTGCCAAATCACGCGTATAGGTGGTCAGCCCCGTCTCCGGATTGGTTTCCGTCCACAGGTAGAAGTTGGAGTCATAGGCGTAGGAACGCGCATGACCGGAAACCACGCCACCAGCGTCGACAGTGCCCTGCAAAATCTGTGTCGGCTGATCATGGACATTGACCGTTACGGTTGTGTCATAAGTGCCGGGATCATCACCCGTGACGCCATTTTCCTTGACGTCTACCAGGTGGCCACCGTCAAACGTCCCGTAATTGTGATAGAGCAGAACCCGCGTATTTCCCTTTTCATCAGTGACGGTTTGCTCCGGCCCCTGGAATGTTGTGCTGATGGACTTCCCATCGGGGTGGATTACCGTATATACGCGCCCAAGAGCATCAACCTGATAGGTTGTTCCCGTCGTTGAGTTCGGGTAGGAGGTAAACGTCTTGTGGCCTTCCGGGCTATAGTGGTAATCGATTTCAACGGCATTATTGGCTAGGGTATCCGCCCGGATGACTTGCGTCTCGCGTCCCCAACCATCCGTAGTTGTATGCTCCTGAAAGCTTCCTCTGTTGAGCGTCTTGTCCGTTACGCCATACGTGATGCTTACTGGAGATCCCTTCGGATAGACAATTCCCGTCAGCCGCCCCAATTGGTCATAGGTGAAAGAACGCGTCCATCCGAGCTCGTCCGTGATCGAAGTGATGTGACCGAAATCGTCCACCTGACGATTGACGACGGTGCCGTCCGGATTCCGGATCTGGCGTGCCTGACCACGATAGTAGTCGCTAAAAGTCGTTACCTTCTGGCGCGGATCCGTACTCGTCAGAACCGTTCCATCGGTGTCATACGTTTTCTGGTTGATTACACCGCCGGTATCCGTCTTGGTCAGACGATTATGATCATCATAAAAATATGACGTCACCATCGGCGTCACCAGTGTCGACTGCGAATCCAACGCCGCCTCAGTTACCGTCTGGGGCAACCCGATCACCCAATTCAGAATGTCGTTCTGGAAAACGGTATCAGTTACCTTCCATTGCGGCGCAGCATTGGTATCGCCCGACTGTCGGACTCTCTGGGGATTTCCGAATGCGTCGAAGTTTTCGAAGTAGGTAGCTGTTCCGCTACTCATGCCGTCACGCGCGATGTATTCGCTGGTCTTCAATGCCGCGTAAGTCTTGTTATCGTGCGCGGCTAGCGCATTTCCATGCCAATAGATTTCTGGAGAAACGGGACGCTTGTCATAGCCGAAGACACGCTCCTCCAATGGAATCATTCCACCAGCGGGATATACAAGCCGCTTGTAAGGAAGACCAACTGCCCACAAAAGATCCTGAGTCCCCTCCACGTAATGGAGACCATAGTATTGGTATTCGATGGACGATTCGGGGCCATCAATGCGAACCTGATCCATGCCGCCGTATCCGGAGGAGTTCTGATACAGCGCCCCCGGATTGAAGGTATAAGTCCACGTCCCGATTGCCTGATGATTCAGGTCGTACATGGTTTTTGTAGCAATGGAAAAGGTTCTGTCGTTGCTTCCGACAATCATCGGATCAAAGCGAAACATGATCGCCTGGTACGTATAGTCAACGTACACGCCCGTTGGCAGCGTAATTCGCTTCAGCTGATTTGCGGAAGGAAGAAGTTGCCCGGAAACGCTGTCATATGCTTGCGGATAATAGTCGTAGTTCCATATCTGCCCCTCCGGCAATGTCACTCTGGTGAGATTCTTAACGGGGAAAGTCCAGCTGTCCTGACCAGTAGCATCCATATATTCATATGAAATGATGTGCTTCGTACCGCCAAGTGTATTAAGCGTGACTGTCGTCAGGAATCCGTCAGGTGAATAGTCATATTTAACTTGGCGACCGTCAGACGCATCGATCTGAAGCAAGTAACTTTGCGGTCCTGCAGCGGTATCGTGTACGCCATACGTAAAATTCAGCGTATTCCCGCTTTTGTCGGTGATCTTGCTCGTATACCAGGCCTTTGTCTGGGTATCCCCGACAAATACCTGATCCATGATATACGTGAGGCCGTCCGGAGATCTGACTACGAAGCCGCCCTCCGGCTTACACGTGACGCGCCAGTTCGTTTTTGTAATTAGATTGGCATCACTTGCATTACTGACCTGATCCACCAGGAGAAGCTCACGCGAACCGTCGGGCAATTCCAGCGATGGGTTGTCTGCTGTTGAATAATTCCAGCTAGTCGGCTGAGTGCACACCTTATCGGCGTCTGTTGCCGCCACCACGATTCGACCGAAATGCATGCTCCAGCCAAGCCCGAAAAAGGCCGGATACTGCATGTAATTGTCCTGCCGACTGATATACGTACGCGTTATCTTGATATCCAGCCCACCATTTCCAGGCAAAACGCCATCGACAAATGAGGGCTGAACCGTGCCGCCAAAGGTATCGATGTTTTCATTCCAGAAATCGCCCTCATATCCCTTGAAGGCCTGAATGCCAGGCTCAGCGTAATAATCACGAATCTGCTCTGCATGAGTAGCGAGCGAAACGGCAAGCAGAATCCCGCCCGTGACGAGCGTCATCAATCTTTTCATCGGAAGTAATCCTGGGCGAACGGCCTTATTTTGGCGTCTTGGCGAG
>DASSUO010000196.1:0-3009 GCA_035706925.1 Moraxellaceae bacterium | reverse complement strand
GCGAGGCGGCGGGCCTCGTCCGTGCGCGTGAACGCCTCGGCACAGAGGCACTGGTGCTGCAAACCGACGCCGGAAAGGTGGCCGCATTGCCGGCGCTGATGCAGCACGTGCAAGAACAGTTCGGCGGGCTGGACGTGCTCGTCCTGAATGCCGGCGTTTCGGGCGCGCTGCCGATCGCGCAAGTCTCCGAGGCGCGCTTCGATGAAATCATGGATGTGAACGTGAAGGGCCTTTTTTTCACGCTGCAGCACGCCTTGCCGCTGCTTTCCAGTCCGGCATCGGTGATTGTCACGACATCCATTACCAACCGGCTCGGCAGCCCGCATTTCAGTGTCTATGCCGCCAGCAAGGCGGCCGCCCGGTCGCTGGTGCAGGCCGCTGCACTGGAGCTTGTCGGCCGCGGCATTCGCGTCAACGCCATCAGTCCGGGGCCGATCGACACCCCCATTTATGATCGCGTCGGATTACCGGCCGGCATGGTGCAGGACATCAAGAACGGCATTGCCCAACGCTCTCCGAGCGGTCGCTTCGGCACACCCGATGAAGTGGCCCGTGTGGCCCTTTTCCTGGCATCCGACGACTCCGCCTATGTCGTGGGCGAAGAAATCATTGTCGATGGTGGCATGAGTCTGCTGTAACGGGAGAATCCATGAGCGAGCCCAGAGCACCGGAAGCCATCCACACTGCCATCTGGGCAGAAGAGGCCATGCCGGACAGTCCCCTGGTGGCGCGCGCGGCCTGGTGCCATGGCTATGACGTTTTCGGTGGCCTGGTCGGCCGGATCCGGTGGAGCGACATGGTGTTCCTGCTGTTTCGCGGCGAGGCGCCTTCTCCGGAGCAGTCCGACCTGCTGGAGGCACTGGCCGTGGCGCTGGCCAATGCAGGTCCGCGAGATCCGGCCGTGCATGCCGCCATGAGTGGTGGTGTTGGCGGGTCGCCTTCCGCCAGTTGTCTCATGGCGGCGCTCGCCGTGGGTGCGGGCGCTTCGTCGGGGGCGCGCGAGGTCATGTTGGCGCAACAGGCATGGGCGAAGTGTGGCCGTGACCTCGACGCATGGCGTGCGCTGCTCGCGACAACGCCGCCGGCGGACGCCAGCAGTGCCTGGCCGTCCCCGTCCCATCCCGCCGGATTTGATCCTCATGGGGGGCGCACGTGTCTGCCCGTGCAGCAGACACTCGCCGTACTGGCATCCATCCAGCCAGAAGGATGGCTGGCCTGGCTTGCCACGCACCGCACGGTGCTGGAGGCGGCGGTGCAGTTGCCCCTGTCACTCACGGGCGTTGCGGCCGCCGCGTACCTGGATCTCGGCCTGACGCCCGAACAAGGGGAAATGCTGCATCTGCTGCTGCGCTTGCCGGGGGCGGCAGTTCACGCCCTGGAGCAGCGGGCGCGGGGCTACAAGACCTTTCCGTTTGGGAACATCACCGTTGAACCGGAGGAAGGGGTCGCATGACGAGCGTTGAACTCTCCACTCCGGCACTGCCGGTGTATAGCGGCGAAATACGCAGCCGCATGGGGGCCTGCTTTCCTGGCAGTCATGCCGTCTTTCGCGGGCATGACCTGCATGGCGAACTCAAGGAAATGAGCTGGATCGCCCTGCATCTTTTCAGCATCACCGGGCATCATTTTTCACCCGGCGAATTGCGATTGCTGGAGGCCATGTGGACCTATACCAGCTATCCGGATGTGCGCATCTGGAACAATCGTGTCGCCGGATTTGCCGGCAGCACGCGCAGCACCGGTATCCTCGGTCTCTCGGCGGCCATGGCGGTATCGGAAGCGGCAATCTACGGGCGCGGCATTGAAATCCGGGCGACCGCTTTCCTGATCCGTACGCGCGAGGCGATCGCGGCCGGACAGACGCTGGAGTCGTGCATCCTGGCCGAAATGGCGCGGCACCGGAGCATTGCGGGTTACGGGCGTCCGGTCACGAACGGAGACGAGCGGATTCCGCACATCCTGGCCCTGGCCCGTGAACTCGGCCTGGACCAAGGGGAACATCTGAAACTGGCCTTCGAGGTGGACGCGTGGCTTCGACGCAGCCGCTGGCAAAAGACGATCAACTACGGGGCGGTGATCACGGCCCTGGCCGCCGACATCGGTTTCACTCCTCACGAGTTCTACCTGTTCATGTTTCCCACCTTTCTGGCCGGAATGACTCCCTGCTACCTGGAGGCGCTGGAGCGTCCGGCGGGTGCGCTGTACGCATTGCCGTGTTCCGCCATTCACTACGAGGGACCGTCCCCTCGCGTGTGGCCACGATAACGCAAATGAAACCGCATGCCACGATCGGGGTAGGTCGGCGGAGGGGTTGCTGCTGTTCGTCTTTTCGATGGAGCGCTGAATGGTTTAGGGCCTGTGTGCAGGTACCATACAAGGGCATTTGTATCAGGGTACTTTGGCCCGGCCTCCTGACTCCCGTCCTGCCCGGAGGGATGGCAATCCCGCCCAGGGATTGCCGGTCGCGGCGTTTTTATCAGGAAGATCACTCAAGCATGCCGCTGCACACATTCAATCCCCGGTTTTTTGCCCTTCTCTTGCTTCTGCCGGCCGCGGCCGTGCAATCCGCCGAACCCACCGCCGAGGAAGACGACCTCAGCAAAGCGTATGGCGATGTACCAATGGTGAGCATCGCCACCGGGCGCCAGCAGGCCGTTAACCGTGCACCGTCCGTTGCGACGGTGATCACCGCGCACGACATCGAGGCCATGGGCGCCACCAGTCTCGAACAGGCGCTCGAAAGCGTTCCCGGCGTGCATGTGTCAGTGTCGTCCTATGCATATACGCCGATCCTGAGCATTCGCGGTATCGATACGACCTACAATCCGCATGTGCTGCTGCTCATCAATGGCGTGCCGATGAATCAGGCGTTTCTCGGTAACCGGGGGCCCGGCTGGGGCGGACTTCCCGCCGACAATATCGAGCGCATCGAGGTGATTCGCGGACCGGGCTCTGCGCTGTACGGTGCGGATGCCTTTTCCGGTGTAATCAACGTCATCACCAAAGGCG
>DASSUO010000195.1:0-10283 GCA_035706925.1 Moraxellaceae bacterium | reverse complement strand
GCGGACGAGGTAATTGCCACGGAAACGCAGGATATGATTCCAGATGGCCTGCAGACCCTGTTCGCTCGGGCTACCCGAGAGGATGGGGAACGGCGTTCCACCTACGCATCCTTCAATACCCCAGTCCTTCACCTTGGCTGTCGTGGCGCACTTGCGGGTATTTTCAGCGACCCAGTCGGGCACTGCAGCCGTACGGCGGCTCGGATAGATGTTCAACTTGAACGTTTGCGGGTAAGCACGGAACAGGGCCTTTTCCCCTTCCGTCAGCTTGTCCGCATACTGGTTCATGTTCTGCGCCGTGATCGTGAATGCCACCTTGTCGCTGGCAAACGGATCGGGCCGGTGGGTTCCGGGCTTGTAATTGGGAAATGGCGACTTGCTAAGTCCGCCATTCCAGGCAGGAATGTTGCTGCCGTTGCCAGCCTTTTCGCCACCAAGCGGAGTCAGCGTAGACCCCAGCTTGGCAGCTTCAGAAGCGGACACCGCTGCGTGGACCGATGTGGCCCCCAGCGAGACCGCAAGGGCAGCGCCAATCAAGGCGAGCTTGTTCGTCATGATGTAAAACCTCTGCAACATGGATTGATCACGTAGTCAGTTTCGGCGCGGAGGCTGAACCCCTCCACGCCGGTGGTCAGCGCGACAGCCCCTTTAGAAAGAGTACTTGATGGTGGCCGTCACGTTGTCGCGGTCGCTCAACAGATTGCTTTCCTTTGCTCCCCAGAACACGTTGTAGGCAACGCCCACTTCCACTGCCTGGTTGTACAGGGCATTCACACCAACGGTGGCTGCCTTCCGATTCTGCAAAAAGTTGCCGGTACGGTTCGAATTGCCTTGCACGTCGTGCGCAAAGCGCAGGACCGGCGACAGGGCCACACCCGAGAACACATCGTTGTAGGTGCCGGTCAGGACTGCCCGATAGCCCCAGGAGAAGCGATCGAGATAGTCGTTGCGCGGGCCTTCCGAGAGACAGCTGTTCGGGTCATATTTCGGCGCATTACAGGCCGAGTTGCTGGTTCCGCCCGGGACCTGGCTATACGGGAGATACAGGAGGGATGCGGTAGACGCATACATCTTGTTCTCTCCGTCCGGGATGTAGCTGCCGCCGAGTTCCAGAATCCCCATCGAACTGTCGGCGCCGAGGCGAGGACCGAAGTTGTTAACGACAGTGAAGTCAACGTTGTAGGTCTCGAGCTCGACCCAGTCCTTCACAACAGTACGCGGACCGATGGACTGACCGTTGTTGAGGATGGTCCCGGCCGGCATCGCAATGCCATTGCCGGTATAAGCCGCGTTCAACGTGTTGTAGGCCACGAGGTTGTCACCCAATTCACCAAGGATGACGTCATTCGGACGGTAGGCCAGTTCGCCCGCCACTGACAGGTCGCCCACCGTGGTAGAGAACGAGAAACCGTACAGGTTGATGTTATTGGGATAAACGAGCTGGTACTGCGTGGTATCGATGTAGTTGTAGGCATTGGCTGTGGCAATACACGTTTGCGCAAGCCCGCCGGCCGCCACACAGGCATTCACCGCCGACACGGTCTTCGCGTCACCGGCCTGATAACCATTTGCCTGGCCCGTAATGGCTTGTGCGACCGGCTTGTGGCTGTCATAGCTCATGTAATACAGGCCGAACTCGGTGTTGTTCAGGCTGTAGCGAAGCGCCACACCGAACTGGTCCGTGTTGTCTACCGGCTTGTCGCCAATGCGCTTGTTGGTCAGCCAGGTCGACCCGTTTCCATTGTAGGCACCGAGCGTGGCACCCTGCTGTGCCAGCGTAAGCGTGCTGACCGGATTGAGAACGCTGACGAGAATGCGGTCGGCGCCAAGGCCGGCAAACGAGTCGTCCGTCGAATAGAACGTGCCGGCATCATCCGCTTCGGAATAGTCCCAGTCGAACTCGTAGAACGCTTCCATCGTGAGATTGTCGGTGAGGCCGAGCGATCCGTAGAGCATGGGCAGCGGCAACAACGCTTCTTTCACTTCCGCGCCAGGCAGACGCAGCTTTGACAGGGAAACCGGATTGGCGCTGTTGATGCCGTCCTGCAGGAAGAGTGCTTCGCCCCAGTTCACCACCTGCTGGCCGGCACGAAGATTGAGAGGATGGTTCGCCACACTGAAATTGCCATACACATAGGCATCAAGGAATCGCATGTCACTGCCGGAGTGATCGTCGATCGCCTTTGGCCAGCCGCAGTTCTGCGGGGTCAGCGTGGTCTGGACATTGCAATCAGAGGCATTCGGATAGTAATTCGGACTCGCCCCGCGCGGCGGATTGTCCATGATGGTCGTGTCATAGAATGCCGTGCCACGAACAAACATGCCGAGATTGTCGTACTTCAGTTCGAGATCGGAGGTGATCTTGAAGACACTCGCTACCGGCGTGCTGTTGTTGTCGAAATTCGCGTCACCGTCATTCTTGTTGATGAAGGTACGGCGATTGGCCGCGACGGCTGCTGCATACGTCGGATAGTTGCTCGACAGTGCCGGGTCGGGATTTTCAGTTCGCCACGCGGCGCCGTAAGACACTGTGGTATCCAGCGATCCCTTCACGGAGTCGAAATCCAGCTCGAAGGCCGAGGCCGTGTTCACGGCAAGGGGAAGCACCGTGGCAAGAGCGAAGCCAGCCGCTCGGGGAGCCAGGCGAAGGGACCGAATATTCTTGTATTTCATGTCGGAGCTCCAATCATGAGTAAAATCGGGTTCCAGCCATCCCGTGTACCTCCCTGCCCTGCCCGCTTCATCATCATGTTGACGGACGCAGTGGCCTGGTCTGGCCGGAACCTTGTCGCGACATCTTTTTGAAGATGATGTCACGACAACTTTTCCATAAGCCGGGCCATTGCGTCGCTTCAATGGCCCGCCGCATAACCCCGGGGAATTTACCCGGGGACGTGCAACATCAACTGATCACCACACTCGCAGAGCCCGCCGTTACCGTTGCCGTCACCACGCGACTGACCACGGAGCGAGTGTCGGTAGTGCCACCGATTACACCCGGCGCATAGCCCACGCCTCCCGTTACGAACGCCGCATTCACATGACGGAATTCGCAGGTGAGGCTCGCCGTCGATGCGGTGACGACTGAGTATCCCTGGGCATTGCTGTCGACATGGGCAAGCCAGGGATTCACTTCCTGGCCCATGACAGACAGGGCATAACACAGGAACTGCAGCGACGTATTGCCTGCCACCGTATTGGCGATGGAGGCGATACCCGCAGTGCCACCCAATGCAGACTCCGGCACTCCGGCACCGGCAGCACCATCGCGGATCGCATCAGTGACCATGGTCACCAGCGCCGCCGGGGAGAAGACCTTGCCCAGCGAGAAATCCAGCACGGGCAGGTTGAGGTTGAACGGAAGGCCCGTGCTCGCTGACGGGATGGTGTATGACACCAGCGTGGTCAGGGACGAGGACAGCGCCGCGGCTGCCGCATTCAGGTACTGGTACCACGACGTGGAGCTCACGCCCGCCGTCACCAGGTCGACCATTGCCGCAGAAGCGCTGGCCGATGCAGCCGTCAGTTCATTACCACTGGCGTCGACAGTCAGCACTTCACTCGCGAACTGCGGATGCACTGTGCCGGCAAAGAACGCATGGATGTCGCCCGTGACCCCGACGACGTTCTGGATGCCGTTGGCCGCCAGATACCCGGTCAGGTCGGCACGCTCCTTGCGATAGCCGTCCCACTGGTCGGCATTGATGATGAACTTGCGGAAGAACGGCGCCAGCGAGGCCAGTTGTCCCGAGGCAATCACATAGGACGAGGTGACGGTATAGGTTTCCACCTCCGCCCGGATGCGCACGAACATGGTGTAGGGTGCCGCGGCAAACGCCGCCGCACCGGCCGCCACCTGCGCAGACTGACCGGAAGCCCCGGCCGCTTTTGCTGCCTTGTAGACGTTAAGCACAACGGTACCGGCCGTGTCGTCAAGGACCGTGCCCTTGAGCGCCGCCAAAAGGGCCGCATCAGGAGCTGCATTGCTCGCCAGATCATCCGTCAGCAGTGCGGCCACGACGTTGACGGCCGCCGTCTGCTGGGCCGTAGCCTGGGCCATGTTGGTCGTCATGTAGGCCTGCGTCGCCGCAACGACAGTCGTCGCACATATGCCGATCTGCGCCGAGGTAGGCACAGTCGTGCTGATGGCGGTCAGGGCGGCCGTTGCCTGGTTCGACGTCAGCCCTGCACTCACGCCCGCTGCAATGGCCCCATTCGGGTCGGTAGGATTGGCCGTAATGTAAGTGGCGATGGCAAAGCTGCCCGCAATGGCGACCGGAGGCGTCGCACCAAGGCCAACGGCCGCCTTCGCACCGGCCTCGACCTTTGGCAGGCCTTGTACATTGGGATCGGACAACTCGGCGTTCATGAGCGCCGCGGTCCCCTGGATCGTCTGCAAGGCAATCAACGTGCCCACTGCCTTGGTGCCATTGAGGCCCATGCGCAGCAACGACACTTCATTGCCCCACACTTTCCAGGTTGCCGTGGAGGCCGACATGGTGGACTTCCACCATTGGCGCTGGGTCAATCCCAGCATGGAAATCAGGGCCAGGTCGGGAGCCGCTGCATCCTTGATCTGCTCGGCGAGTTTCAGCGAGCCTTCGGGCGCCAGGTAGCGGGAATTGATCCTGCCCAGCTCTACACCGGCACTGGCGGGATAAAGCGGATTGAGCGTGTTCTCGGGAATCAGGTGATCCTGACGGTAGAGACGCTCGTCCGTCATCACCAGGTGCATGACCGTTCCGAACTTGAGGTCGCGATAAAGCTGGATGTTCTGGAATCCGGGATTCACTTCCTGGAACGACACATCTGCCGGCATGTATTCGAACCAGGCACGGTTGGCACTGCGACGGCGGTCGATTTGCAGTGCGTTGTCATTCGAGTAGGTTTCCGCGTCCATCCAGCAGTCGTCGGAAAACTCGTGATCGTCCCAGATTGCCACAAACGGAAAGCGCTCATGAAGGGCCTGCAGACGGGGGTCCGAACGATACTTCTTGTAGAGATAGCGATAATCCGCATTGGTCGTTGCATACATGCCCGGGGGGGCTGGCGGCGGATTGAGGCCCGTTGTGCGCTCTGGCGGAATCGCCGTGCCGTCAGGCAGTGTCAGCACCCCGTGCACGCCTTCAAGGCCGGCGACGTTGGCATTGTCGGTTTCGTAGATGTAGTCGCCAAGATGGACCACGAAATCAAGGCTGGGCGTGGCAGGCACATCATTGGCGACGATGTCGGACAGTGATCCCCAGTGGTTGGTGCTCCAGTCCTGACAGGTCAGGGCTGCAAACTTGATGCTGCGGCTGGACGTAGCGGCGGGTGCCGTCTTGAAGCGCCCCACCTTGCTGAGCACTGTTCCTGCCACGAACTGGTAGAAATAAACGGTGTCCGGAGCAAGGCCGGTCAGCTTGTGGCGGACCGTACCGTCGAAATCGAAATAGGCTGGTACAGCCACATTGGCTACAAGCGTACCGGTGAGCGCCGTGGTGGAACCAAGCGAAGCGCTGTTATCTGCGGCTGTCACCTGAAGCGTGATGGCCGCATCGACCGACGCGGCGACGGTGGGGTCTGCCGGAGCCGGATCGTTCAGCACGCGCGTCCAGAAAATTATGCTGTCGCTCTTGGGGTCGCCAGTCGCAACACTCTGCGGAAATGACCAGTTTGCCCCGGCAGCCGCAGCCGGCATTGGCCGGACGGGATTGGGGTAGAGGTTGGGATCCTGGGCGCTGGTGGAGGCATTGTTGTTGTCGCCGACGATGTCACAGCCGGTCATGCCCATGGCCGCAACGGAGACAGTGAGGAAGCCTCCAAGACGGATAAACTCGCGTCTTTTCATTTCTTGTTCTCCAGCAGAGAGTTGTTAAGTTTTTCTTTTTGATGCCGGAACCTTGCCGACACCGGGGACCGCCACGAGCAGTGCCCGACAGCGGCCCCAGACCCGAAACGCATCACTCACAACACAAACCGCCGCATGACCTGTTATTCCTGCCAGGCGCCGAAAATGAATGCCCGCCTTATTCAGCGTTCTATGCCATCACTGGCACAGACACCACTGCACAGGTCGTTTACAGCTTAGTAAACGTGGGTCTTATGCCTGTTTTGCAAGGCAAAAAGCGGATGACCGGTGGTTCACGGATATTGCCGTGTGCGAATGAAAAGAAGAATACCCGGTTGTTCTGACGCTTTAAAAGAGGTCAGGCAGCAACTTTCCTCTTTTGAATGCAGGACTTAGCGAAGGAGAAAAAACGCCATCAAGCAATGAAACACTACGTAACGGCAGCGACAGCAAGGAAGCACGGGGAGTGCGAACGAATGACAGCAGTCAATACACTTCGGAAAAGCATCCGCCCGCCCCGGATGGTGGCGAACGAATGAGAATGGAATGAGGGACGCCAGCCGAATGAGGCCAGCTGGCGTCGAACTCTTACCGGTTGGCGCCCATGCGATCGGCGGCGCGAAGCCGTTCCAGCGTTTCCCTGACATCTGACGAGAGCTCTCGCGTTGCCAGTTGCGTCAGGGCAGAACGGGCATGTGACTGGAGTCCGGCGTCGAACCGGTGCCAGGAGCTCATTGCCCCAAGGAGCCGTGCGGCAATCTGTGGATTCAGGACATCGAGTCGCGCCACTTCCTCGATCAGCAGGCGATAGCCGCTGCCATCCTTTTCGTGGAAGGCTCGGGGATTGTTGTTGGCGAATTGCCCGAGCAATGCGCGAACGCGGTTGGGATTGTCCCGATGAAAGTCCCGATGGTCCCTCAACTGCCCTACGCGCTGGACTGTGCCCGCTAGCGGGGCGCTCGCCTGTATGCCGAACCACTGATCCATCACCAGCGCCTCGTGCTGCCAGCGCGAAGCAAAGCGCTCAAGGCAAGCTGGTGCCTCCGCCGCATCGGCATGAACAAGGGCGACAAGCGCCGCGGCCTCATCCGTCATGTGACGGGCCGCATTGATCTGCGCAACAGCCAGGCGGTGATGATCGGGCGCCAGATCCACCAGCAGTGCGAGTGCGGTGTTGCGCAAGCTGCGTTCCGCAATGGCCTGCGCACCATAGGCATAGTCACTGTGCCCTCCCCGTTCCACCAGGCCGAGAAGCCAGCCTTCGAGGCGACGGGCCAGAGCGTGGCGAAAGCACTGTCGTCCCATGTGCAACGCCTCTGGATCAGGACACGGTGCCGCATCGATCAACTGTTGCAGTCCCGGCACCTGCATGAGCTTGGCGGCCAGTGCGGGATCCTCTTCCGCCACAAGGGGCAATGCTTCGACCAGTGCCTCCAGTAATGCGGGATCGGGCAGCAAGTGCCTGCCGGCGGCTGCCTCCCCGGCGAGCCGAAGAAATTCCGCGCTCAACAGGTCCTGCGCCATCAGCCAGCGATTGAAGCCGTTGCTGTCGTGTCGCATCAGGAACAACTTGTCCTGCAGGGACAGCGACTGCTCCAGCCTAACGGGCGCGGAAAAATTGCGCAGCAGCGACGGAACGGGCGCAAAGGGAATCCCGCTAAAGACGAAGGTTTGCTCCGAATGCTCGAGGACTATGACCGTCTCGACGCCACCGCCGTTTCCGGACAGGACCATCTCGCGTCCGTCACGACCGAGCAAGGCCATGCGGACCGGCACGGGAACTGGTCGGGATGCCGGAAAGCCGTCGACCTCCCGATGCTCCTGGCGCAGGTGCAGGCGATATTCGAGCCGCTCGGGAACATATTCCCCGCGGGCATGCAGCACCGGGGTGCCGGGCTGCCGGTACCACTGCATGAACGACGACAGGTCACGACCACTGGCATCGGACAACGCCTGGATGAAGTCCTCTACCGTCACTGCCTGGCCGTCGTGTCGACTGAAGTAAAGGTCGGTCCCGCGCCGGAAGTCCGCCAATCCGAGCACCGTATGAAGCATGCGGACAACTTCTGCCCCCTTGTCGTAGACCGTCGCTGTGTAGAAGTTGTTGATCTCGACAAACGACTCGGGCCGGACCGGATGGGCCAATGGTCCCGCGTCCTCACCAAACTGGTAGGCCCGGAGGAAGTTCACGTCCTCGATTCGCTGCACGCTGGCAGAAAGCATGTCCGCGGAGAACTGCTGGTCCCGGAAAACCGTGAATCCCTCCTTGAGACTGAGCTGGAACCAGTCACGACAAGTCACCCGGTTACCGCTCCAGTTGTGGAAATACTCATGGGCAATCACTGATTCAACGCGCTGGAATCCTGCATCGGTTGTCGTCGACGGGTGCGCCAGCACACAGCTGGTATTGAAGATGTTGAGCCCCTTGTTCTCCATGGCACCCATGTTGAAGTGAGAAACGGCGACGATCATGTAGATATCGAGGTCGTACTCGCGACCGTAGACCTCCTCGTCCCAGCGCATGGCTCGCTTGAGCGAATCCATGGCGTGGTCCACCTTGTCGGTATCGTGGGACTCCACATAGATTCGCAGGTCGACCGTTCTGCCAGACCGTGTGACGAAGGTGCCGCGCTGGCAGGCCAGATCGCCTGCGACCATGGCAAACAGATAGGAAGGCTTGGGAAACGGATCTTCCCAGGTCACGAAATGACGCCCTTCGCCGAGGTCACCCGCGGCCACCGGATTGCCGTTGGCGAGCAGGACAGGAAAGCGCGCACGATCGCCGCGCAGGGTCGTCGTAAACCGTGCCATGACGTCGGGCCGGTCCGGATAGAATGTTATCTTGCGAAAGCCCTCCGCCTCGCACTGAGTGCAGAACATGCCATTGGAGCGGTAGAGACCCTCCAGTGCCGTATTGCGCTCCGGATGAATGCGGACCCGGGAATGAAGCGTGAACCGGTCCGGCAGAGCGCACGTCACTTCCAGTTCCTCGCCGCGCTGCAATCGCTCGCCGGCCATCAGTTCCCGACCGTCGATCTGCATCTCGAGAAGCTCCAGGTCCACGCCATGCAGGCGCAGCGGGACATCCACCGGCACTCCTGGCGCCCGCTCCATATCGAGAGTCGCCGCAACGTCGGTATGGCCATCGTGGATGTCGATCACGAGATCGACGGTATGCACCCGATAGGCAGGTGCCTGGTAGTCGGCAAGGAAAATGGCAGGCTTCGCGGATTCAGCAGACATGACTACACCGTCAGCAGTTCGACCTGGTAGGCCGTGAATTTTCGGATATTGATGACCCCGGTATCGAGCATCAGGTACTGGCCCTTGATGCCAAGCAGCGTCCCGGCCACATCGGGGTCCTGATCCAGATTGAAAGACCGGATTTTCTGCGGATATTGCAGCACCGGATAGCGGAAGGTCTGCTCCTCGGCACTGGACAGCAACTCAAGCTGTCCGGGAAAACGCGCCTGTAATTCGGCCAGCTCTGGCGCGCAGCGATCAAGCAAGTCGTCACGGGCAGCCTGCAGGTCGATGGGCGCGCTGTCCCCTTTCAGGAGCGCCTGCCAATTCGTTTTGTCGGCGATGTGTCGCGCGAAGGTGACTTCAACGAGGCCCGACTGGAAACGGGTTCCGACCCGGAACACCGGCAGGGCCTGTGTCGCTCCCTGGTCCATCCAGCGCACCGGCACCTGGGTCTCGCGGGTAATGCCAACCTTGAGTCCGGAGGAATTGGCCAGATAGACGATATGCGGGATGTTGCAGTTCGCGTCCGCCCATTCAGGCTCACGGCAAGTGCCCGCCGCGTAGTGGCAGGTTTCAGGCTTGAGGATGCACATGTCGCAGGCCGCCAGCTTGCGGAAGCAAACGAAACAATAGCCCTGATTGTAGGACTTGCTGGTCTTGCGGCCGCATGCCGTACAGAAGATGCTGCCCTGGTAATGGAGATGCAGGGTGTTCCCGAGGAACGGTGCCAGGGGCACGGACATATCCCCCAGCGGAAGGGAGTAGGAAACGGGTTCGTTCTTTTCCACCCGCATTTTTCGTAAAGTACCCAGCATTGCTACCTCATTTTCTACTTCAGGCTTCCATGACGTCTTCCCATCCCTTCCAGCCCCTGATCGCCGAGACGCTTCAGGCCACGAAAGCAGCCTCCGTCATTGCCGTAGGCACCCTGCCCTGGCCTGCCGGGGCGCCAGAGCCCCATGTCCTCACTCAGCGCCAGGCCCTGGCAGAGGCTCGTCTTCAGGGTCGCGCCGATCTTGCGGTCGCGAGGCTGGAAGCCGGCATGGATCGCGTCCTGGCTCGCCAGTTGATCGCGGCGCTACGCGATCTGCTTGCGCGCCAGATGTTGGTCTTTGTACCGGAAAACCTGCTGGAAGACACGGCCCTCCTCGGGTTGGCGCTCAATCGCCAGGCCCGCTTCGAGGCGGACGGCATGGAGTGGCAGGCG
>DASSUO010000194.1:0-4127 GCA_035706925.1 Moraxellaceae bacterium | reverse complement strand
CCCCCTGGAGTTCATCATGGCCACCTCCCTGGTCTACGAACTCATCGAATGGGCGGCGGCGGAGGTCTTCGGGGGCGAGCTGGGGGCGGCCTACCTGGGCACCCAGGGGGATGTGTGGGATGCCCAGAAGGACATGTTCCTGGCGACCCTGGGAGGCACCGTCGCACTGGTGCTCCTGGCCCTCAGCCGTAAGTATACGCATACTTACTATGCGGGCCGCCAACGCCGGATCCGGCCTTGATCCGGCACGCCCGCAAATTCCCCCAGGTCACTCAGAAGCAGGCCCCTCGAAGAGCAGGGGCAAGGGGCAGGGAGTCTGCCCGGATCCGCTGGGGCGGTACTGGCATTTGCAGGGGCATGGAATCAGCGCGGTCGGCTCGCGCCCTTGCCTGTCATGTGCTTGCGGACTGCAATCCGTCGAAATGTAATTGCTTTGTAAGCCAACTGGTCAGAACCTGACCAGGCCAAGCCAGCGGCTTCTCCTGATAAAAACCATGACAAGGGAGGATCCCCCATGACGTCCGCCGTCCAGGCCCCCGGGATCAACCAGCGCAGAGGAATACGCGTCGCCCCCGATGCCCGGGCCAACGTCACCGTGCACATCAACGGCCCTGACTTCATCGAGATCCAGAAAGCCGTCGACATCGGTGAAGGAGGCGTCCGCCTGCGCGTTCCCCACCGCTTCGAAGGCTGCCACATCGACAACCTGGTCACGCTGGTCATCAGCCTGCCCCTGTCGGACACCCCGCCGTTCCGGCTGGAGGGGCGCATCCGCCATGCCGGCAACGATACCTTCGGTGTGCAGTTCGCCAGCGTCGGGGAAAATGCGCGACAGCTTCTGCGGCGCTACATTGCGCTCCGCCTGCGCGAAAGCGAGGGGCTGCTCGCCTATCTGAAGTTCCGGCTGGGACTGGTGCGCTAGCGCTACTGTCCACCGCTGCCGACCATTTCGTCTGACCCGTCCGGCATTTCCCGGCGGGCTGCCTCATTTGGCCGGGCGGGCCAGCACCAGCAGCCGCACTTGACCGCCGCCCCAGGTCACCGGTGGTATTCTTGCCGAATGGGGCCGCGCAAAGACAGCACCGAACGGTCCTCTTCCGAGACGTGACGGGACAAACATGAAAGCGAAAACCTGCCTGGCAGCCGGCCTGGCTATCCTGGCTACCTGCTGCGTGACGCGGGCAGAAGCCCGTCAGGTCTGCTTCGACGATGTCGGACCCCGCCATTGCGCTGAGGTACCCGATGATGCGGATAGCTCCGGAGCTTCCGGCTCCGGCGGCGGAGGGGGCAGCCGGTCAGCACCGACCTCCTCTCCCAATCCAAACAACCAGCTATTGATGAACGCTCTGCAAGCGGCATCACCCTATGTGCAACAGGCCATCCACGACGCGCTCTACGGCAATCCTGCCCAACAGGCCGCACGCGCAGCCGAATTGCGCCGGCAGCAGGAGGAAAGGGAGCGCAAGGCGGAGGAAGCCCGGGCGCGCCTCCTGGGCGAATCGAACGAGCCGGACCAGTTGTCCATGATGGGGCTGCAGACGTCGGGTGCCTCCCTGCAGCTCCTGACGGGGGAGGCCGCCCTGCAACCCATGACGACACCGAAGCCTGCCGCGGAGACACACTCCGACGCCTACAACCGCGGCCATGACGACGCTGCGGGCTGCGGCTCCGCCAATGCCGGACCGTTTTGCGCCAATGCCGCTGACGCCGCCAGCTGCGTCAGCGACTATAGCCGCGGCTTCGAGGTGGGCAGTGGCGAGCGCAAGCAGCGTATCGTCGAGGCCTACCGGGCCGGACGCCAGGCCGGCGCGCGCGACGAGCCAGCGAATGCGGCCTCCGATACCCGCGCCGGCGGCGAATGCCGCATCGACTGGGTCCAGGCCTACAACCAGGGCTACCAGGAAACGCATGCCCCGGCACATGCGGCGGTCGAGCAGAAATAAGGCTCGCCGCCGCGCCGGGAACTACCTCCTCGATCGTCCTTGCCAAGAGTAGATCTTGTCCTGCGAGGCGCGCGCATTGGGTGCCTCGGGAACCAGCATCAGGTAGCGCTGCATTTCCTCAATGGCGAATTCGTAGTTTCCCAATGCCTCCAGAAGCAGGGCATGGTTGAAGCGGCCTTGCGGCCACCACGGCGCGAGCTCCAGGGCATTGTCGTAGAGCGCCGCCGCCTGTTCGAAGCGCTTTTCACGTACGGCGTCCTCGATCTGGACTTCAAGGCGGCGCACGGATTCATCCGGCACCGGCTTCGGATCCGCGGCACGATAGTGTGCGGCGGTTTCTTCGAAACGGGCCTCCGTGGCGGCGACGGCTTCATCGGAGCTGGCCGCCTTCAGCGCCAGCAAGGCATCAGCCAGGCGCTGCGCGGCCCGGGTGCCGGCCTCGCCACTGCCCATCGGGAAATTAATGCCCTCCTGCAACGTCAGGTAGGCCGTGCCACCGCCATGTCCGGCATCGACAATGCCGAGCCCGGCGAGACCGGCCAGCGGCAGGCTGTAGTTATCGAGCTGGAGGGCGCCGCCACGCACCCGTACCGACGAGAAGGTGTAGGGATGCAGGCAGGAAAAGCCCGAGGGCTGGTAACAATAGGTCCAGTTCTTCTTCTCATCGATCACGTGGCGCGCCTCGGCCAGCCCCAGGGTAGCGACAGGCTGCCCGACCGGCACCGGCGTCGCGGCGCAGCCGGACAGCGTCAGGGTGACCAAAAGCACACGCGGGAACGACATTGAATTCTCCTTGGCAGTAGCGGGCCGTAGCGGCGGACAAGGCTCAGCGCGCCGGAGACGCTGAGACCCCCTGCAATCGGGCCTGCCAACGGTAGATCCCGTCCTGGGCCGCGCGCGCATTCGGGGCGTCCGGCTCGAGGGCGAGATAGTGCTGCATTTCCTCGATGGCCAGCTCATAGTCGCCCAGTGACTCCAGCACCAGCGCGAAGTTGAAGTGGCCCTGCGGCCACGCCGGCACTTCGTTGAGCGCGGTGGTGTAGATTTCCGCAGCCTGCATGAAGTGCTGGCTGCGCACGGCCTCCTCGGCCTGTATCTGGAAGCGTCGCATGGACTCCGACGGCGCCGGTTTCGGATCGGTGGCACGGTAGTCGGCAATCGCCTTTTCCAGCCGTGCACTTTCGTCCGGGTAGGATCGGGCGGCCTGCTTCAGGACGATCAGCGCCGAGGCAAGCTGGTGCTCATCCACATAGGGAAAGTTACTCTGCTGATCAATGCTGACCGTATGCGGATGGCCCGGGCTGTTGAGGGTGATCCGGAGATTGATCATGGGGCTTGCCTGCATGTAGCGGATCGACATGGCGCCCATCTGGTCGTAGGGAATATCGATAGGCCCGAAGCGGAGGCCATCATGTCGAAGTACCGGCGAGCCATACCCGTAGCCCTGCATCGCATCATCCGTAACATAAAAGTGGCCCTTGGGATTCGCCAGGTTGTGCAGGGTCTTCCTCGCCGCGATGACATTCATCGGCGTGGTCGGCGCATCCAGCGGCACCGCCACGACACATCCGGCCAGCATCAGTCCGGTCCCGGCGACCAGGAGCAGCTTCCGCATCGTGGCATTTGTCGACATCATCTTTTCCATCATTGATTACCTCGGGAAAGCCCGGCTTCCCATTCATAGATCTTGTCCTGCGCCGCACGGGCGTTCGGCGCATCGGGCGCCAGGACGAGATAGCGCCGCATTTCATCGATGGCAGTGTCAAAATCGTGGTTGGCGCCAACCAGGAGGGCGAGATTGAAGTGTCCCTGCGCCCACCAGGGCGACTCATCCAGCGCGGACACATAGATGGCGACCGCCTGGGCAAACTGGTTGTTGCGTATCGCGGTTTCCGCCTGGATCTCGCTGCGCCTCAAGGCCTCTGCCTCTCCCGGGGTTGTACCCGCGGCCCTGTGTGCCTCGCCGAGCTTCTGCAGGCGCTCGTAGTCGCGCGCGCGTCCTTCCGGTGTATTCGCCGCCCGTAGTGTCAGGAAGGCATCGGCGACACGGCGCGCCTGCTCCCTGCCCGCATCGCCCTTGCCTATCATCAGGCCCATGAGCAGTTCCCGAGGCTTGCCGACCCGATAGGCATAGAAATACCAGTAGCCAACGACTGGATCATTCACGCTGAGGCGCGTGTCTCC
>DASSUO010000193.1:0-4862 GCA_035706925.1 Moraxellaceae bacterium | reverse complement strand
AGAATCGTCCGGCTTTTCTCCACCGCCGCGAAGCCGGCTTCGCCCGAATCCGCCGCCTCTCCCTTGGCGACCCGGACCGGCAATGACTTGCTGTCGGCCACCGCCACGACAATAAGGTGCGACCCTTCCTCGGCCATGCGGATTGCCTCGCGCAGGGCCAGTTCGGCGCAACCGGTGCCGTCGTAGGCAACCAGCACTTTGCTGTACATATGCCACCTCGGCATTGGATTCCTGATATCAAAAGCCTAGTCAATGGAGACTTCTCCGGTGTTGACTTGCATCAACGGGCAACCGCCTCCCCTGCCGCGTTTACCCGCGGAACCGGGGTAGGCCACCTGCCGTTGGCGACCAAGGTCGTGCTACCCATCCGATTTGTTGATGTGCATCAAAGAGGTCCGGCCGATCTGCTAGGATGATTGGCATGTTCCGGATGACCTGCCCAGATGCCAAAAATGGAAATTCCCAGCCGCCACAACCTCATCAAGTCGTTGCGCCAGACGCATTGCTCGGATTGCGCACTGAACCCGGTCTGCCTCCCCCCTGCCATCGAGGAAGGCGAGATCCAGCAGCTTGACGACATCATCAACCGTAACCGCCCGCTGGCTCGCGGCGGCGTCCTGTTCCACGAAGGGCTTCCCTTCGAGGCCGTGTTCGCCGTGCGCTCTGGTGCCATCAAGACCTGCAGCAGCACGCCCTCCGGCGAAGAGCAGGTGACGGGCTTCTACCTGCCCGGCGAGATTGTCGGGCTGGACAGCATCGGCAATCCGACCGGCAATTACGGGTCGACCGCCATTGCACTGGAAACCACCGCGGTGTGTGCCCTGCCCTTTGACGCCCTGCAGGACCTGGCGGGCAAACTGCCCAATCTCCAGCATCATCTGTTCCGGCTGATGAGCTCGGAAATCCGTGCCGACCAGCAGGTAATGCAGCTGGTGGGTCGACGCACGGCGGACGAACGCATCGCCACCTTCCTCCTGACGCTGTCGGCACGCTACAAGCGCCGCCACCTGTCCGAGAATCATCTGCATCTCCCCATGTCGCGCTCCGACATCGCCAACCACCTGGGCCTGGCACTGGAAACGGTGAGCCGCATCTTTACGCGCTTCCAGCAGATGGAAGTCCTCAAGGTGAACGGTCGCGATGTGGAGATCAGCAATCGACAGCGCCTGCGGGAGCTGGCAAACGGGGACACAGAAGTCGCCAACTGTCCCGAGCACGGCTGACGGGCCGCCGGCCTCGACCGGCACCCCGATGAAACGGGCAGGGGTTGCCCGCAAAAAGAAAACCCGCCGCTCCTGAGGAACGGCGGGTTTTCCTTTTGGTGATGGCGGTTTTGCGCTGCGCGACGTTTCTGTGAGCACTTGCCCTGCGGTCTTGACTGCCCGTTGGCCCTGTCTCAGGCAGGGGTCTTCTGCAGGTACGGTACAGGCTGCGGCTCGCGTGCCAACAATGCGGTTGCCTGTCGGGCGATTTCGCTCTCTTCGTCGCAGGGGATCACCAGGAGGCGGCAACGCGATGCCGGCGTGCTGATGAGCAACTGTCCGGTCCGGTTCGCCGGGGCGTCGAGCGCGACGCCCAGCCAGCCCAGGCGCTGGCAGATCTGCTCCCGTACGAGCGGCTGGTGCTCGCCAACGCCCCCGGTAAACACCAGCGCATCCAGCCCTTCCATGGCACAGGCCAGCGATGCCGCCATTCGGGCGGCGCGATAACAGAAATAATCGATAGCGAAACGGGCCGCGTCACCGGGGCTGGCCATCAACTCGCGCATGTCGGCGCTGATCCCCGACAGGCCCAGCAGTCCGGACTGGTGGTACAGCAGATCAGTCAATCGCGACTTGTTCCAGCCGAGGTCGAGCAGGTACAGCAGGATGCCCGGATCGAGCTGGCCGGCACGCGTCCCCATGGGCAGCCCGTCCAGGGTGCTGAATCCCATGCTGGTCGCCACGCTGCGACCTTGCCGGACCGCGGTCATGCTCGCGCCGCTTCCCAGATGGGCAATCAGCACGCGTCCGTCGGCGATATCGCCCTGCTGCGCGCGCAGCACCCGCATCACGTACTCACAGGAAATGCCATGGAAGCCATGGGCAATGATGCCCTGGGCACGCAAGGGTGCCGGCAAGGCGTAGGTGGTCGCCAGTGCCGGCTGATGCAGATGAAAGGCCGTATCAAATACCACCAGCTGCGGCAGATCCGGCCACAGGGCCCGCAAATGCCAGACGATCTCGAGCGCCGGTGGCTGGTGCAACGGGCACAGCGGCTCGAGATCCTCGAGTTCCTGAAGGACATCGTCCGTGGCCCATTGCGGGGCGTCGAAGCGGCCGCCATGCACGATCCGGTGGGCCATGACGGCCACCCGCTGTCCCTGCCCGGCGGCGTGGCTCACCACCAGGGTCACGATATCGGTGACGTCGAGGTGGGGCTCAAAGGACGTCAGCGTGGCGGGCACCTGCCCTTCCCCGCGGGAATGGCCCGACGCCACCTCGACGGTCAGGCGGAATAGTGGCTGCGCAGGTGACGACAGACTGAAGGCGGCGACCTTGAGAGTGGTCGAGCCCATATTGAACGTCAGCAACAGCTCGGCGGCAGAGTGCGTAAAAACTTCCATTTACGAATCGTTCCTGGGGCAATACCCAGACAAATTTCTTCAGTTTGCGATAATTACCCAAAGGCCCGACCGTCTCCTTGACATGCATCAGTATTCCGCCGGATTACCCCCATCGGTACGTAAGCCGGGACGGAGGGCCCTTCTCCTTGACCTGCGTCAAGCCGGTCAGGGCACACTATGGAACGATTGACGCATGACGCGGGCGGATGCCCGCATCACGCAAAAATGGAGAGATGACCATGTACAGGAACATCCTGGTGGCCGTGGACGGCAGCCCGACCTCGCAACGTGCCCTGACGGAAGCGGCCAACATGTCCCCGCCCGGCGCGGCGCTGCGCGTGGTCTGTGTGGTCGAAAACCCGATGTGGAGCGTGCCGCTCGAACAGGGCGTGGTTTATGACGTGGAGCTGGTACACCAGGCGCTGGTCAGCAGCGGCAAGGAGATCCTGTCGGCGTCCGTCCGCCAACTAGCCGAGAAAGGCATCACGGCGGAATCCCGTCTGCTCGACCTGTTCGAGCGCGACAACTCCATCCCCGGCGCCATCCTCGCGGAAGCAGAGGCATGGCCCGCCGATGTGATCGTACTGGGCACCCACGGACGCCGTGGCCTGCGCCGCCTGCTGATGGGCAGCGTGGCCGAAGCCGTGCTGCGTGATGCGCGACGTCCAGTACTGCTGGTACACGCTACCGATTAACCGGCGCACCAATCGCCCTCAGCCCGATGCCCGATTCATCGCGGCACGTGTCCAGGCAGAGTTGGCGTATGCTGGTCCCATTTCCGCTCTGGAGACTTTCTCATGGAACTGCAGTTCCTCGGTGCAGCCGGCACGGTCACAGGCTCCCGCTACCTGCTGCGCCGCGGCAACCACAAGATCCTGATCGACTGCGGCATGTTCCAGGGGGTGAAGCGGCTGCGCGAGCGTAACCGGGCGCCCTTCCCCGTCGACCCGCGCACCCTGCATGCCGTCGTGCTCACGCATGCCCACCTTGACCACTCGGGCTGGCTGCCGGCACTGGTACGCGCCGGCTTCAACGGCCATGTCTATTGCACGCGAGGCACGCGCGCGCTGGCAGAAATCCTGCTGCGTGACGCCGCCAAGCTGCAGGAAGAAGACGCCGAGTACGCCAATCGCAAGGGTTTCAGCAAGCACACGCCAGCTGAACCTCTCTATACACTGGCCGATGCCGAGCAGGCCCTGGGCTTGCTGCGACCGGTAGACTGGCACCAGCCCGTCAATATCGACGGCATGCGCATTACCTTTCACCACGCCGGGCACATCATCGGCGCCTCATCTGTGCATATCGCGACAGACAGCGGCTGTATCGTGTTTTCCGGCGACGTAGGACGTCGCAATGACCCTGTGCTGAATCCGCCGGAACCCCTGCCCGCCTGCGACTGGCTGGTGACGGAGTCCACCTACGGCAATCGCCTGCACCCGAGCGTCGATGCCAGCGCCATCCTGGCCGAGTCGGTGACCCGATGCGCCCAGCGGGGAGGCGTCGTGGTGATGCCCGCCTTTGCCGTGGGACGCGCCCAGATGATTCTGCACCTGCTCGTCAGCCTGAAGCAGCAAGGCCGCATACCGGACATGCCGATCATTCTGGACAGCCCGATGGCCAGCAAGGCCACCGAGGTCCTGCTTGAATTCTGCGATGAGCATCACCTCACCAATGCGCAGTGCCGTGCGCTGGCCAATGAGGTGACCTATATCGATTCAGTCGAGGAGTCCATTGCCCTCAATCACCGGCGGGGACCCCACGTCATTGTTTCGGCCAGCGGCATGGCCACTGGCGGGCGCGTTCTTCATCACCTGAAACGCCTGCTACCGGAACCCCGCAACCAGGCCATTTTCGTGGGCTTCCAGGCGCCCGGCACCCGTGGCGAGGCAATTGTGCAGGGCGCTCCCTCCGTGAAAATTCACGGCGAATATGTACCGGTCCGTTCGCCCGTGCTGAACATCGACGCACTGTCGGCGCATGCGGACCAGGCGGAGCTCATGGACTGGATTGCGACGATGCCGCAACCGCCTCGCGAAGTTTTCGTGACGCATGGCGAACCGGCGGCATCAGATGCCTTGCGATTGCAGATCAAGGACAAGCTGGGGTGGTCGGTGATCGTTCCCGAAGCCGGTGAGAAGTTCACCCTGCAGCGCCCACAGTCCAGAGCCTGATCGCCCGTGCCCGAATGTCTGCGGCTGAATGTCTGCGGCTGAATGTCTGCGGCTGAATGTCTGCGGCTGAATGTCTGCGGCTGAAT
>DASSUO010000192.1:0-4073 GCA_035706925.1 Moraxellaceae bacterium | reverse complement strand
GGCACGCGGAAGATCTGGCTGTAGAAGGTGGCGACACCTTCCACGTCCGCGGCGGGGATGCCGAGGATCTCGCCGATCGCGTAGATGGCGCCGTCGGGCACGTAGCCGTGCTCCTTCTGCACCAGCTTGAGCGCGTCGATGCTGGCGGCGCGCGCGTCCGGATAGTGGTGTTTCACGTGCTCGATCTCGGCACGCACCTCGGGCGACAGCTCGTAGCGGCTGGTCGCAATGATCTTGGAGGAATTAACGGTCGACATCGGCCATCACGAAATCAATAGACGCCAGGTAGGCAATCAGATCCGGGATCATGGATCCACGGATCACCGAGGGGATCTGCTGCAGGTGGGCATAGCTCGGCGTACGGATACGCGTGCGGTAGCTCATCTGGCTGTTGTCCGAGGTGAGGTAGTAGCTGTTGATGCCCTTGGTGGCTTCAACCAGCTGCGACGACTCGCCCGCCGGCATGATCGGACCCCAGGACACGCTCAGGAAGTGCGTGATCAGGGTTTCGATGTCGGCCAGGGTGCGGTCCTTGGGCGGCGGGCAGGTCAGCGGGTGGTCGGCCTTGAAGGCGCCCGCCGGCATGTTGTCCAGGCACTGGCGGATGATGCGCAGCGACTGCCGCATTTCCTCGATGCGCACGATGGCGCGGTCGTAGGCGTCGCCGTTGTGGGCCAGCGGCACTTCGAACTCGAAGTTCTCGTAGCCGGAGTAGGGACGCTTCTTGCGCAGGTCGTAGTCGAGGCCGGTGGCGCGCAGCGACGGGCCGGTGACGCCCCAGGCCAGCGCCTGCTCGGTGTTGTACTGGGCGATGCCCTGGGTACGGGCCATGAGCACGCGGTTGCGGATGGCGGCCTTCTCGTATTCCTTGAGGCGCTTCGGCATCCAGTCCAGGAACTCGCGCACCAGCTTGTCCCAGCCGCGCGGCAGGTCGTGCGCCACGCCACCGATGCGGAACCAGGCCGGGTGCATGCGGAAGCCGGTGACGGCCTCGATGACGTCGTAGGCCTTCATGCGGTCGGTGAACATGAAGAAGATCGGCGTCATGCCGCCGACGTCCTGGATGTAGGTGCCGAGGAAGAGCAGGTGCGAGGTGATGCGGAAGAACTCCGACATCATGATGCGGATGGTGTCGACGCGGTCCGGCACCTTGATGCCGGCGAGCTTCTCGACCGCCAGCACGTAGGGCAGGTTGTTCATCACCCCGCCCAGGTAGTCGATGCGATCGGTGTAGGGGATGTAGGAGTGCCAGCTCTGGCGCTCCGCCATCTTCTCGGCGCCGCGGTGGTGGTAGCCGATGTCCGGCACGCAATCCAGGATCTCTTCGCCGTCCAGCTGCAGCACGATGCGGAAGGCGCCGTGCGCGGAGGGATGGTTGGGGCCGAGGTTGAGGAACATGAAGTCCTCGTCGGCGCGGCCGCGCTCCATGCCCCATTCCTCGGGCTTGAACAGCAGCGCTTCCTGTTCCTGGTCCTGGCGCAGGGCGGTCAGCTCGAAGGGATCGAACTCGGTGGCGCGCGCCGGGTAGTCCTTGCGCAGCGGGTGACCCTTCCAGGTGCGCGGCAGCAGGATGCGGTACAGGCGCTTGTGCCCGGCGATGTCGATGCCGAACATGTCCCAGACTTCGCGCTCGTACCAGTCCGCGTTCGGCCAGATGCCGGTCACGGTGGGCACGGACAGGTCGCCTTCCTTCAGCGCGACCTTGATGCGCACGTCGGAATTCCGCTCGATCGAGAGCAGGTGGTAGAACACCGTGAAATCCGACTGGGGCAGGCCCTGGCGATTCTTGCGCAGGCGCTCGTCGACCGCGGAAAGGTCGAAGAGCATCACATAGGGCTTGGGGGCCTCGCGCAGGTAGCGCAGGACTTCAATCAGCTGTTCGCGCGGAACCCAGAGGGTCGGGACCGAATCCTTCGTGGGCTGGAACACAATCCCTTCACCAAAACGGGATTGCAGTTCGCGCACGACTTCGTACTCGGTGCCCGGAGTGCTGGGCGGAAGCGGGGCGTTGTCGGCCATCGTCATGTCGTCGCAATAGATCAAAAAACGGTTTGGACGGAGAGCGCGATGCTCCCCGTCCGCAATCTTTCTTCCGCAGGTCGGTAGGTCGGGCTTCAGCCCGACTTTCCTCTCGCACCTGTCGGGCTGAAGCCCGACCCACGGGGCCGCCGGCAAGCGCCGGCGGCATCAATCAAATCTGGTCGGGCGTGCGCAGGTTGGTGACGGCAATGCGCTCGGCATTCTTGCGGTCACGTTCCGGCTGCATCTGCGGGCGGTACACGCCCTGGTCGCCCACCACCCACGACAGCGGGCGGCGCTCCTTGCCGATCGATTCCTGCAGGATCATCAGCGCCTGCAGGAAGGCTTCGGGGCGCGGCGGGCAGCCGGGGATGTACACGTCCACGGGCAGGAACTTGTCCACGCCCTGGACCACGGAATAGATGTCGTACATGCCGCCGGAGTTGGCGCAGGCACCCATGGAGATCACCCACTTCGGTTCCAGCATCTGTTCGTACAGGCGCTGCACCACGGGGGCCATCTTCATGAAGCAGGTGCCGGCCACGACCATGACGTCGGCCTGGCGCGGTGAGGCGCGGATGACTTCGGCGCCGAAGCGGGCCAGGTCATGCGGCGCGGTAAAGGCTGTCGCCATCTCCACGTAGCAGCAAGACAGACCAAAGTTGTACGGCCACAGGGAGTTCTTGCGGCCCCAGTTGGCGGCGCCGTGGATCATCTCCTCGAGGCGACCCATGAAGACGGAGTTCTTGACCTGCTCTTCGACGGGATCGTTGACGGTTTCCTTCTGCTCCACCGGATAGCGCTGGTTGGGCGCGTTGGGATCGACACGATGCAGGGTGTATTTCATGACGGGTCTCGATTCAGTAGATGCCGGCAGATTCGGACTTGTGCTGCTCCGCGCGACGGCGACGGGCTTCCGGCGCCCACTCCAGCGCGCCAAGGCGCCACAGGTAGACGAGGCCCGCGAGCAGGACGAGGATGAAAATGGTGGCTTCGATCAGCCCGGGCCAGCCGGCTTCCTTGGCGGAAACGGCCCATGCATAGAGGAACAGCGCTTCGACGTCGAAGATCACGAAGAACATCGCGACCAGGTAGAACTTGGCGGAGAAGCGCAGTCGCGCCGTGCCCTGGCCGACGACGCCCGACTCGAAGGGCTCGCCCTTGGCGCGACCCCAGGTGCGGCCGCCGAGCCAGACGGGAACGAAGAGCATGAAGCAGCACATGCCGATCACGCCGATGATGAAGATCGCGAGGGCCCAGTATTCGGGCGGGAAGGAGAAAGAAGTCACGGTGGACAGTCCTGGCAAGAACGAAAATCGGGCGGCCCTTCGTCATGCCAGGTGTGGAAGAGCTCTCGACACGCCTTTGTGAGCGAAGCGCCACGCTTCCGGGCCGGGGACACCGGGCGGAAGTTTGCTGGGCGGGAATTCTAGCCTTGTAAGCGCCTGATTTGCATCCTTTTCGACTGCAAACTGAGGCAAATCAAGAATTCCGGGGGGGATTTGATAGGATGCGGCAAAGGTCGAATGGACGGTTGCCGCCGGCCCGTGGCAAGCCCTCCCGACCCCGAAAACGGACAAAAAATGAGCAATCCTCGCTACGTGCCGACCCTGTGCGGGATCCTTGCCGTCGCCTGGCTGGGGCTGGCCATCGCTCCGGTCTCCCGCGCCGACTGGCTGCTGGAAAACTCCCTGACCGGGGTCTTTGCCCTCGTCCTGTTCCTGGGCCGCCGGCGCTATCCGCTCTCGGACGCGTCCTACACCCTGCTGCTGGCCTTCGCCCTGCTGCACACCCTGGGCGCGCACTACACCTATTCCCTGGTGCCCTACGAGGAGTGGGGCCGGCGCTACCTCGGCGTGTCGCTCAACGGACTGGCCGGCTGGGAGCGCAACAATTTCGACCGTGTCGTGCACTTCCTCTGGGGCCTGCTGCTCTACCTGCCCGTCCAGGAGTGGTTCACGGGCGGCTCCAGCCAGCTGCGCGGCGGCTGGCGCTACTGGTTCCCGCTGGAGTTCATCATGGCCACCTCGCTGGTCTACGAGCTCATCGAGTGG
>DASSUO010000191.1:0-7561 GCA_035706925.1 Moraxellaceae bacterium | reverse complement strand
TGGCATAGGCATCGCTGATGGGGTTCGCGGCGAGGCAGGTGAAGGCCTCGACGGCATGCGTCATCGCATCCATCGCCGTCATGGCGGTGATGTGCGGCGGCAGCGTCATCGTCATGCGCGGATCAAGCACGGCGGCATTGGGCAGCAGGAAGTACGAGGTGAAGGGCACCTTCACGCCCTTCTCGGTGTCGGAGACCACGGCCACCGAGGTCGTCTCGGAGCCGGTGCCGGCCGTGGTGGGCACCACGAACAGCGGCTTGAGCGGGCGCTTGAGGTTGTGCGCACCGGAGAACGCGTGCAGATCGTCGCCGCCCTCGGTCACCAGGATGTTGGTGGCCTTGGCGGTATCGATCACCGAACCACCGCCCACGGCGATGATGGCGTCGCAGTTGTTGGCGCGGTACATGGCGGCAGCATTGCGCACCGTCGTCATGGAGCTGTCCGGCGGCACGTCATCGAACACGCAGGCAATGCTGACATCGCTGTCGGCAAAGGCGCCTTCAACATGCTTCAGAAGACCCACGGCCACCACGCCCTTGTCGGTCAGCACCATGGGACGCTTGGCCTGCAACGTGGCGAGCTCGAAGGGAATGTGTTCCAGGGCCTTGTGTCCGGCCACAACCTTCACCGGGCAGAAAAACTCATAGTACGGCTTGGACATTTTCTCAGGCTCCCTTCAGGAAATTGACGGCAACGCGACCATAGATGCGCGCAGCAGTACCGACCTTGTCGGCAATGGAAATGGCGGGATAGCGCTTCACGGCGCGCTCGGCCACCAGCTTGGGCAGAATCAGTACCTCCATGCGCGAGAGGCAGCGCACGAGGCGGATGGCGTGCGACACGTCGCCATCGACATAAATGCGGTCATTGGCAAACGCGCGCGCCGTGCCTTCCTGGAAGCTCAGCACAAGAAAGGCATGCGCCATGTGCTTGAAGCGCGCACACAGGTCGGGCTTGCCGGTGAAATTCTTGAGCAGCTTGAGCGAGCCGTCGTCCTGCACCTGTGCAGTGAAGTCGGGGCCGTTCGGCATGACCTTCATCTGCAGGATGAAGCCCACCGGAAAGGCGCGGGTTTCCTTGTGGATGACCTCGTCCGTCTGGCTGGCAGCAACCAGCGCACGACCGACCACGCCCATCATGAGGGCGACATAGCGGCGCTCCACTTCGGGCTGGATGTTTGCAGTAGCGACCATCATTGTCTTCTTTCTGTCGTGTGGGAAATCGTTGCGGGCCGGCGCATGCCCCGGCTCACTCGTGGTGGTAACGCGTCACGCGCTCCACTTCGTTCTTCGAACCCAGCACCACCGGCACGCGTTGGTGCAGTTTGTCCGGCGTCACGCCGAGAATGCGTTCGCGACCCGTGGAGGCCGCGCCACCGGCCTGCTCGATGAGCATGGCCATTGGATTGGCTTCGTACATCAGGCGCAGCTTGCCGCCCTTGTCCTTCGTCTTGCTGTCGAGCGGGTACATGAAGACACCACCGCGCGTGAGGATGCGGTGCACATCGGCCACCATGGAGGCCACCCAGCGCATGTTGAAGTCCTTCTCGCGCGGACCCGCCTTGCCCATCAGCAGCTCTTCGATGTAGCGCTGCACCGGCGCTTCCCAGAAGCGTTGGTTGGACATGTTGATGGCAAATTCCTGCGTGTCTTCCGGCACGGTCATCTTCTCGTGCGTGAGCACGAACTCACCGAGTTCGCGATCGAGCGTGAAGCAGTCAACGCCTTCACCCAGCGTGAGCACCAGCAGGGTGGACGGACCGTAAACGGCATAGCCGGCCACGACTTGCTCGGTTCCCGGCTGCAGGAACTCCTCGACCGTGGGCGCACGGCCCGGACCGGCCTGGCGGCGCAGCACCGAGAAGATGGTGCCGACGGAGATGTTCACATCGATGTTGGAGGAACCATCGAGCGGATCGAACAGCAGCAGGTAGTCGCCGCGCGGGTACTCGGGCGGGATGTGGTAGATCTCGTCCATTTCCTCGGAGGCCATGGCAGCCAGCGTGCCGTTGGCGCGCTTGGAGCGGATGAGGATGTCGTTGGAGAGGACGTCGAGCTTCTTCTGCGCTTCGCCCTGCACATTGTCGGAGCCCGCCTGGCCCAGTACGCCGGCAATGGCGCCCTTGCCGATGGCGACGCCAATGGCCTTGCAGGCGGTGGCGATGTTCTCGATCAGGAGACGCAGTTCGTGGGTAACGATGGGGTTGGTGCGTTGCTTTTCGACGAGGTAGTGGCTCAGGGTCGAGTCGGTGATCATGGGGTCCCGTCCGGACAGGCAATCGGAAAGGGCCGGATTATGACCCGTTCGGGTACCCCCGCCAAACCCGGCAGGCAACTTCCCGCGTTTGACGCTGGCCCGGCGGTGTTTGGCGCAGGTGTCGACAGCGTCCGCTGCGGGCTCCTGCCCGCTCCTCTTGTGAAGGGAGGGCGCTGGGGTAAGAAAGGAACGTCAGGCCCTCGCCTGGGCGGAGGTGCGGAGGCGGTCGCGGTACTGGCGGGGGGTGGAGCCGGTCCAGGCCTTGAAGGCGCGGGTGAAGTTGGCGGGGTCGCGGTAGCCCAGGCGTTCGGCGATCTGCTCGATGCTGAGGCGACCTTCGGCCAGCAGCAGGACCGCCTCGTCGTGGCGCATTTCGGCCACCAGCTCGGAAAAGCTGACGCCCTGGTCGGCCAGCTTGCGCTTGAGCGAGCGGGCCGACATGCAGCAACGGCGGGCCACGGTCTCGAGGTCGGGCATGGTACTCATGTCTTCGCCGAGCAGGGCGCGCACGCGCGTGACCAGGGGCTTGGACGAAAGCGCCTCGAGCTCGCGCTCGCACTGGTCTGCAGCAAGCTGGCTGGCCGTGGCGTCGGCCAGGAGCAGGGGCTTGTCGAGCAGGCGGGCGGGGAAGCGCAGCTGGTTTACCGACTTGCCATAGCGGATCGGACAGGGCAGCAGGTGGGCATGGGCCTTGTAGTAGGCCGGCTCGGGGAAATCGATCCAGATCTCGGCGTCGATACTGCTTTCGCCCGTGATATAGGCACCCGCGTGGGCCAGGCCGATCAACAGACTCTCATACGGAAAGGCAAACGGCGGCTTGATGTCGGCGGTGTTGTCGATCTGGAGGATGGCGGTATCCCCCTCGACGAAGAAACGGAAATTCAGCGCGCCTGAGCGGGTGCTGAAGAACTTCTCGGTAAGGGCGATGGCGTCGCGCAGCGTAGCGGACGTCATCACCGCGTAGCCCAGGAAGCCGTGGGCCGAGAGCTTGGTCTGCAACCCGAAGTGATAGCCCAGTGCCGGCTCGCCAGTCAGGCGCAGGGCCCGGGCAACCAGCAGGTTGAACTCCAGCGGGGTCAGCCGCACGTCCAGCACATGGGGCTCCACGCGGGCCAGAGCCGTCTCTGCCATGAGCTCCTCCGGGGCCACATGCCAGCGCTTGCACAGGTCCACGAGGAGCCGCGCATAGCTGACCGGGATAGCCGGGTGGTGCAGATCCGCCGTTGACATAGTCTGGCCCTGTTTGACCGAATGGTTGAGTTTTTGGCCCCAAATGACCTAGCAGGCGCTTGGTGCCGCTGGCAATACTTACATCGCTCAATGACACATTCAATGACGAAATACGACGTGTCAGCCCCGCTGCCAGAAGCGACTGGAATCCTAGCCGTAAAGACCCGCCAAGGTCACGGCCGGCAGCCCCAAGCCCAGACAGGAGCCGTGCGATGACCGCCCAAGCCCAGATCAAGTCCAGCTTTCCCGTCCGCCGCATGGATTTCGGCTTTGACGATGTCCAGAAGTACTGGTTTCACAATGACGCATTCCTGACTCACTTCCTGACGAATCTTTCTTCGTTGTTCCCGGAAGGCGAGTTCTTCTTTGTGACCAGCATGCGCAACATCCGCGACCAGATCGACGATCCGGTCCTGCAGAAGGAAATCTCGGCTTTCATCGGTCAGGAAGCGATGCACTCCAAGGAGCACAAGGCGTTCAACGACTACGCCACGGCCCATGGCATCGACGTGGATTACCTGCACCACCGCGTGGGCAAGCTGCTCAAGTTCGGCCACCGCATCCTGACCCACAAGCAGCAGCTGGCCGTGACCTGCGCGCTCGAGCACTTTACCGCCACCATCGCCAAGCAGCTCATGGTGCGTGAAGACTGGAGCAACCGCATGAACGACCCGGTCATGAAGAAAATGTGGCTGTGGCACGCCGTGGAAGAGTCCGAGCACAAGTCCGTGTGCTACGACGCTTACCAACGCCTCTACCCGAACACCTATGTGACCCGCTCCTCCTTCATGGTGCTGGCGTGGAGCATCCTGGCCCTCGTGCTGGTGGAACAGCAGGTGCGCCTGATGGCGAAGGACGGCCAGCTGTTCAACGTGAAGTCCTGGGCCCGCGGTGTGTGGGGCCTGTTCGGCTACAAGGGCTTCCTGACCGAACTGACGCTGCCCCTGCTCGACTACTTCCGTCCCGGCTTCCACCCGGAAGACCACGACAGCGAAGCGCTCGAAAAGAAGTTCAAGGAAATTCTCGCCCTGAAGGGCTGAGGTTCCTGCTCTTGGCGGGGCCCAAAGGCGTGGGCCCCGCCTCTTTTATTGGTGCCCCCGCAACCATTGCGGACTCTGCAACACCCCCTCCCCCGTTTCTGGCTCCCGCCACCCCTGCCGCGTCCTCCTGCTTGCCCCACCCGGAATCTGACCCAGGCGCCTTGGCCTGAACCGACAAGAACTTGGCATTCCCCACCCTGACCCCCTTCAGGGCCGCGGGGAATACTCGGGTAACCGGTACCGGAGGAACGCCATGACTGCCCACGCCAAAGCCCCGCCTGCCCGGCGCGTGAACCGCAGCGCCATCCAGCCGCGTCGCATGGACTTCCGTTTCGATCCGGACATGCCCCGCTACTGGTTCGCCGGCAGCCAGTTCAAGTCCATCCTGCTGACCGCCCTCTCCTGCACCTTTCCCGAAGGCGAGCGCATGTTCGTGCGCGCCGTGCGCCACTACCAGCCGACGCTGGAAAGCGCGCAGCTGAAAGAGGAAGTGAAAGGCTTCATCGGCCAGGAAGCGCATCACGGCAACGAGCACGAAGTCTTTAACGCGCTGATGCAGACGCGCGGCATTCCCACCGCCAAGGTGGAAAAATTCGTCCACAACGGTATCCGCTGGCAGGAAAAGCACATGTCGCCGGAGCGAATGCTCGCCAAGACCTGCGCGCTTGAACATTTCACCGCCATGCTCGCCGAGATGATGCTGGAGAATCCGGCGTTCTTCGAAGGAATGCACAAGGATCTGCTACCCCTGTGGGTGTGGCACGCCGTGGAAGAGTCCGAACACAAGACCGTCGCATTCGATGTTTACCAGGAACAGGTGGGCGATTACTGGACACGCGTCAGCGAAATGGCCCTGACCACGCTGGAATTCACCGGCTTCACGATCTTTCACTACTTCCAGCTGCGCGCGGAAATGGACGACAAGGCCGACTGGAAATCCATCCGCGAAGGCTGGAACTGGCTGCTCGGCAAGCCCGGCTTCCTGCGCAAGCTCGCGCCGGCCTATCTGGCCTATTACAAGCGCGACTTCCATCCCGCCAAACGCGACAAACGCCACCTGCGCGACCAGGGCCTGCACCTTCTGGCCACTCTGCTCCAGCGCCCGGACCTGAAGGATACCCCTGCATGACTGCCCGCCTGAAAGTGCCCTCTGCCCCGATGACCGTGCGTCGCATGGATTTCGATTTCAGTGACCTGCCGCGTTACTGGGCCGACCACGATCCGTTTCTCACGCACATGCTGAATGCGCTCTCGGCGACGTTTCCCGAGGGCGAGCGCATGTTCATCGAGTCGGTGCGGGCGTTTCGCGACCGCATTACCGATCCGGACATGCAGAAGGCGGTGTCGGACTTCATCGGCCAGGAAGCGATGCACAGCAAGGAGCACCTGGCCTACAACGATTACGCCAAGGCCCATGACATCGACCTCGGCTTTATCGAGAACTTCGTGAAGCAGCGCGTCGCCTTCATCCAGAAGCAGTTTCCGCCGATCCGCCAGCTCGCCATCACCTGCGCGCTGGAGCACTTCACCGCCATCCTCGCCGAACAGATCCTGACCACGCCCGAGATGTACGAAAAGATGGATCCCATCGCCCGCACGCTCTGGCTCTGGCATGCGGTCGAAGAAAATGAACACAAGGCAGTGGCCTTCGACGTGTACGAACAGATGGGGGGCACGTACGCCATGCGCGCCCGCGTCATGATGCTGACCACCTACTTCTTCATTGCCCACCAGATCTGGTTCCAGGCCCGCCTGCTCAAGGCCGACGGCAAGCTGTGGAACCTCCGGATGTGGGCCAAAGGCCTGAACACGCTTTGGGGCCGCAAGGGCTGGTTCCGCAAGCTCATCCCCGCCTACCTGGATTACTACCGCCCCGACTTCCACCCCTGGCAGCACGACTCCCGCGCCTTGCTGGAACAATGGAAGCGCGACCTCCACCTCGACGACTACGCCACCAAATCCCGGACATCCCGTGACTCCGGCAACGGCAAACCCCACCCCGAACAGGCGTCTTCCGCCGCAATCTCCACCAAACCCGATCATTAATGATCGGGCGCCCGATCGGAGACCGGCGGCATGAGGGGTAACGGAGCCTGTCGCGACTGAACCCTCCCCTACAGGCAGCTCTCGCAGCTGATGCCGCTCCTGCGGCGGGGACAGAGGGGTCAGTCCCGGGATGGGAAGCGCACGATTGACGGGGATTCAGGTACGTCAAGAATTGGCGGGCCGGGGCCCCGTCGCTAGAATTCCCTCCCCAGCCGCCCTGTCCCCGGGTGGCCCGCGTTTCCGTGCCCCAGCCGCCCATGAACGATCTCAATCCCCGCCAGCGCGAGGCCGTCCGCCATATCAGCGGCCCCCTGCTCGTGCTCGCCGGCGCCGGTTCGGGCAAGACCTCCGTGATCACGCGCAAGATCGCCTACCTGATCCAGGAATGCGGCATCAGCGCCAGCAAGATCGTCTCCGTGACCTTCACCAACAAGGCCGCCCGCGAAATGAAGGAGCGTGCCGGCAAGCTGGTGCAGGGGAAGGACGCCCGTGGCCTCACCGTGTCGACCTTCCATAACCTGGGCCTCAACATCCTGCGCAAGGAGTTGAACCAGTTCGGCCTCAAGAACGGCTTTTCCATCTTCGACGCCGACGACTCGCGCACGTTGATCGGCGAGCTGCTGCACCGCGAGAACGCCTCCGACAAGATCGACCTGATCCGCAACCAGATCTCCAGCTTCAAGAACGACCTGCTGCTGCCCGCCGACGCCATGGGCAAGGCCGAGAGCGAAGGGGAGTTTTTCGCGGCCAAGGTGTACGAGGAATACAACCGCCACCTGCGCGCCTACAACGCGGTCGACTTCGACGACCTCATCCTGCTGCCCACCGTCGCCTTCCGCGACAACAAGGAATTGCGCGACCGCTGGCAGAACCGCATCCACTATCTGCTGGTGGACGAGTACCAGGACACCAACATGGCGCAGTACCTGCTGGTGAAGCTGCTGGTGGGTTCGCGCGGCTCGCTCACGGCCGTGGGCGACGACGACCAG
>DASSUO010000190.1:0-8173 GCA_035706925.1 Moraxellaceae bacterium | reverse complement strand
CCTTCCGCAGCCAACATTCAACAGCAATGCCCTGACCGAGCCGAACAATTTCGTGGAGCACTTCATTGATTCCAGTGGCGTGGTGTCGTGGCGCTTCTTCAGTGCCCGGCCGGATCATGAATTTGTGGAGTGGGATTTTTCCGGCCGCGGAGAAAACTCGAATGCCGAGGAGGCCGCAACGCTGTTCGGCATCCTCAAAGATCTTGGAAAGGAAGTGTACATGGCCGTCTACCAGAACCTGGGGGCGCCCGCCTGCCGCATTCTGGTGCCCGGCTATTCCGAGATCTACCCGGTGGAAGACCTGATCTGGGACAACACCAACATGGCCCTGTCGTTCCGCGCCGACATCCTGAATCTGCACCGCCTGGACGATGCCAGCCTCGCGGCCTTGATCGAGCGGCTCGAAGACAGTGACCTGGATGATTACACCGACATCAACACCCTGATCGGCATCGAGTTCGACGACAATACGCCATGGGGTCAGTTGACGATTCTGGAGTTGAAGCTGCTGGTGCATCTCGTCCTGAAGCAATTCGAAGAAGCAAAAGAGCTGGTCGAGACATTCTTGCAGTACAACACCAATACGGTCGATCGTGGCCTGTTCTATCAGTGCATGAATGTGGTACTGGAAGTTCTGCTCGACGACGAACTTGAGCTTGACGATTACGTGGGCAACTTCCGCCGGATGTTTGGCAACGAGCGCATGGATGCCGTTCTCGGATCCATCGACGGTAGCGTCCGCTTTTACGGATTGACGCCGACGAGCATGAAGCTGGAAGGACTCGATCGGCATCAACGCCTTATCGACAATTACCGGAAGCTGCACCGGGCACGGGCCAGCGCGGCTCGGGTGAGCTGACGCCGAGCCCCCAGATTCAGCTTGACCATCCGGCATCAGCTAAAAATTGCTGTAGCCGGCCGGTTTTAATGTCGCGATCCATTTGCGACAGGCTCCGTTGTCACTGCGGAGGACGGCACGGCACGGCACGGCACGGCAATATCCAGCCCCAGACTCGCCGCAGATACGCGAATCGGGAACGCCCACTGGCTGACCTCTCCTGGCCTGTAGGCGGCGACAATGCAAAAAAGGTCCGCCCCGAAGTGCAATGGCAATGCCGCGCGGTCACTTCACATCACGATTCACCTTCGTCACCAGGCACGAAATAACGAGCGTGGCAGTGGTTGCTCAGGCGGCCCTTATGCTGGCCGAGATTATCGGCAACACTATTGCTGCCGGGACCGTTTGACCCGGACCGCGGCGCATTGAGGCACTTCGTCATGATCAAGGTTTCAATCAGGTCGCTTCTCCTTGCCGCACTTTTTGCGACATCGATTGCCGGGGCGGATGAAACGCCCGCATTTGACCGCCCCGGAATCGCGTTCTCGCCCTCGACATTGCCGCAGGGCGGCATTTCCTGGGAGCAAGGGCTGCCAGACTTCAGTACGGATCGGAATGGAGGCCAACGCAACACGAGCTGGGTGGCCGACAGCTTGTTGCGGTTCGGCCTCCCCAAAGGCATGGAGATTCAGCTTGGCGCTGATAGCTATGGCGGAATCATCACACAAGGAAACGGCGTGCACTCTCGCGACAGCAGTGGAGGAGACGGTCGAGCCGGCATCAAATGGGCGCCCTCCCCTATAGGCCCGTTTGCGGTAGCCATACTGGGAACAGGAACATTGCCCTTCGGCAAGGCGCCGGTGGGAGGCGGCGGCCATGACTATGATGTTGGTGTCACCGGCAGTTGGTCACTGCCCGCCAATACGAGTGTGTCGATGTATGCCGACCGGAGCTGGGGTGATGAAGGTCGCGGCTGGCTGCTCTCGCCCAGCTACGGATTCCCGGTTGGCAGCACCTATGGCGGATATGTCGAAGCCGGATATGGGACGGGCTCCGCCTACACACGTGTTGCCGGTGGAGGACTCACGTATATGGTGAATGCACGCCTGCAACTGGATGCGTCATTTCTTCGTGGATTGACAGGGAAGAGCCCGGATTGGCAGGGTGGCTTTGGCGTCGCGTGGTATATCCACTAACCCGGCGCCCGTTGACCGGGATCCCTGCCCGATTCCATTGACACGTTGACCCGCAATGGCGCTAGCGCGAGTCACCCGTCCCTGATCAAGCCAGAGCCCCAAAAATGGTACCTACCATTCACGAGCACGACGTTGAATTCAGCGCCATCCGGGCCCAGGGACCCGGCGGGCAGAACGTCAACAAAGTGTCGTGTGCCGTTCACCTGCGCTTTGATGTCCGCGCGTCCTCCTTGCCGCCTGACGTAAAGGAACGGCTGCTCTCGCTTCACGACCACCGCATTTCGCGGGAGGGCATCATTGTCATCAAGGCCCAGGCCTCCCGCAGCTACGAGATTAACAAGGCCGAGGCCCTGGCGCGCCTGAATGAGCTGATCGCCAAGGCCGTACACCAGAGGGCGGCACGGCACCCGACCAAACCTACCTACGGCTCACGACAACGGCGCCTGCAAGGCAAGGCGCGGCGGTCCGAGGTCAAGGCAGGTCGCGGCAAGGTAATGACTTGAGTATGCTCATCGTCTAGGGATGGCTTGTGGCCATCGCCGGCGGAGCTCCATTTCCCTGACGGCGCGACGGCCAGCGCCCCACTCCGAAGGACAGGATCACCATGCCAAGTACGGTTATCGAGGTTCGCCGCAGCTACACCGCGGAGCAGGAAGTTCAAATCATTGAATCGGTTCAGGCGGCTCTCGTCGAGGGCTTCAGGATTCCCGAGGGGGATCGGTGTGTGCGATTGGTAGTCCACGAGCCGCACCGCTTCATTGCCCCTCTTCGCTTGAGCCAGCCGGATCGCTATACCGTAGTCACCGTCAGCGCCTTCCTGGGGCGCTCGCTCGCAGCAAAGCGCCATCTCTACCAAGGCATCGTTCAACGCCTGTCGGCTCACGGGATTCCTCCCGATCACGTAAAGATCGTGCTGAATGAAATCGCCCGCGAGAACTGGGGTCTCCGAGGGGGAATTCCGGCTTCCGAAATCGATCTGGGATTCAAGGTCGACGTATAGGGCCCGGCGCATATGATGCCCCGATCCGCCACAGGGGGCAGGGTACTGGCCGCTACGGGTCGATCAACGGAAGACGTCTGACGGGCACCGGGCCTACACTGAAACCCGTGGGCCGCTTGCCCTAATTCGCCCTCCCCACCGGAGACCCCCTGACTAATGGCAAACCAACTGTTCTTTTCCGTCCTCATGCTGGCCACGGGTATTGGTATTCCGGTCATGGCAACCCTGAGTGCGGCGGTAGGCACCCGATACGGCAGTCCGGCGCTGGCCGCCTCGGTCCTGTTTTTTGTCGCACTGTCCATTTCGGTGGCGTTCCTGTTTGCCGTGGAGGGCGGCCCCAAGCCAATGCCCAAAGCATCGCTGCCTTTCTATTTCTACCTGGGCGGCGTGTTCGTGGCGTTCTACGTCCTCAGCATTACCTGGGTGGCGCCACGATTCGGTGTCGGGAATGCCGTGGCCTTTGTTCTTCTCGGGCAGATCATCTCGATGGCGGCCATCGACAAATTCGGCCTGTTGGGGGCGCCCGTACATGCCATCACGATGCAGCGATCCATTGGCCTCATGCTGATGTCCATAGGCGTATTTCTGGCCGTACGGCGCGGCTGATGTCCGCCCGGAGTCGTTACTCCTGAAAAGGCGCCGCCGAGGCTACCTTGAGGCGGGTCAGCCGATAGGCCTTTGAAAAGCGCGGACCTGATTGCCAATTGCCCATGATCCGCCGTGACAAACCACCCGCGGCAGGGGGCAAGAACAAGCGAACGCACGATACCTGACGCCAATCCACACTTCTGTGAGGGCCCCATCCATGAGAAAACTGATTGCATCCACTTTTGTGTCACTTGACGGGGTGATGCAGGCCCCCGG
Source organism: Moraxellaceae bacterium (assembly GCA_035706925.1). GTDB lineage: Bacteria > Pseudomonadota > Gammaproteobacteria > Pseudomonadales > Moraxellaceae > UBA2031. The sequence goes on along the minus strand of DASSUO010000190.1, from coordinate 4,275 downwards.
GGGACCTGAGGAAGATCCTTCGGGGGGCTTTGCCTTCGGCGGCTGGACTTTCCCCTTTTGGGATGAGTCCATGGATATATCGGCAAGCGGCTTCGACGGCAAAGACCGTGAGCTTGTGCTCGGTCGCAAAACCTATGAAATCTTCGAGGCCTACTGGCCATACCAGGCCCCGGATAACCCGATAGCGATGGCGCTGAATGCGGCCAGGAAGCATGTTGCCTCCCGAACGCTTACGCAGTTGCAGTGGCAACACTCTGAGCTGCTGGGAGAGGACCTGGTGGGGGCCATTTCTGCGCTCAAAGCGCAGCCGGGGCATGATCTCCAGATCATTGGCAGCGGAAACCTCATCCAGTCGCTGCAGGCCGCGTCGCTGATCGACGAATTTAACGTGTGGACCTTCCCGGTTGTGCTTGGCAGGGGCAAGCGACTGTTTGAGGTGGGCGCGAAGCCGGGTGCACTGCGTCTTGTCACGACAAAGGCATCCGCGAGCGGCGTTGTCATGAGTACCTACGTGCCGGCCGGCCCCGTTCCGCCAGGCTCGTTTGTGCAAGAGACGCCCAGCGAGAAGGAGCTTTCGCGGCGTAAAAAAATGGCGCTGGAGGCCTCTGGCCATGGAGACGCAGGAGCGATTCCGACATCGGACCAGTGAGTGCACCAGGGACTGAAAGGGGCATCCATGCGAAAGTTGAAGCAGGAAAAGATATTTACGTTGATGGAGTCAGGACCGGTCATCCTGCTGACTACCCATGACGGGGTCAGGCACAACATCATGACCCTCTCCTGGACAATGGTGAATGACTTTACCCCGCGCTTTGCCATCACCACCGGAGAATGGAACTTTTCGTACAGGGCACTCAGGCGTACCCGGGAATGCGTGATTGCCATTCCCGGATCCGACATGCTGGACGATGTGGTAGGCATAGGCATGTGCTCGGGAGCGGACACAGACAAGTTCAGTCGGTTCCGTCTGACGCCCCTCCCCGGCAAGCAGGTCAATGCGCCATTGATCAAGGAGTGCCTCGCCAATATCGAGTGCAAGGTCGTCGCCCTCATCAGGAAGTACAATATCGTCATGCTTGAGGCCATGGCCGCCTATGTCTCGCCCGGATGGGAGGAGAGGCGCATGATTCATGCGAGGGGTGACGGTACCTTCATCATCGATGGCCGGCGGCTGGATCGCCGCCAGATGATGAAGGCGAAGCTTCCTGCCGGCATTTGACCGTGCTGCAATGCGGCATGAGTCGGAAACGAGCGCGCCGGGAGCCACTAAAGATACAATGGAGCGGCGATGTCCGATCTCAACGACCCGAGAGTCCTGTTTGCGGCAGAACGAACGCTTCTGGCCTGGAACCGAACCAGCCTGGCACTCATCGCCTTTGGTTTTGTTCTGGAGCGCGCCGGCCTCCTGCTCCGGATTCTCGAGCATCGCTCCACCCAGGACTCGCTCCTTTCGCCTGCCTTTTTGCTTGGTCTGGGCTTCATCCTGCTGGGTGCCATCAGCGCATTGGCATCGGCGCGCCAATTCAAGGCCGTACTGCGCACGCTTACACCGGCGGAGATTCCCCAGGGCTACAACCCGCGATGGGGACAGGTGGTCAACGTCGTCGTTGCCGCTCTTGGGCTGATCCTCATCGTGGCGCTGTTTGCCCGCCATCTGTAAGGTGGATCAGATCCGCCCGGTTCTCTCGCCTGATTGCCGACGCCTCGTCTTCCATGAGACATACGATGCGTGTGTGAAGGGACTGTCCCGACGGCTCGCCACACTCGGTCAGCCTGACATCGCATGATGGCGACTACCATCAACTCCCTCACGGAACCGGAACTCCATGTACGTCCCCTCCCACTTCCAGCCACCTGGCACAGCGGCAATGCATGACATGATCGAGGCCTATCCGCTCGCCATGCTGGTGACGCTGAAGGAGGGCTTTCCGGTCGTTGACCACATTCCCCTGCTGCTCGCACGACAGGAGGGAACGGCGGGGATCCTCACCGGGCACGTTGCCCGCGCCAATCCCTTGTGGACGACTCATCCTCCGGCCGTAGAAGTCCTGACTGTGTTTCAGGGGCCTGCGGCGTACATTTCTCCTGGCTGGTATCCCGCCAAGGCCGAGTCCGGGCGGGTCGTCCCTACCTGGAACTACGTTTCGGTGCAGGCAAAAGGCACCATCCGGTTCATCACCGACCCCGACTGGTTGTTGTCTCACCTCACGGCCTTGACCAACCAGCAGGAACGCGCCCTGTCGCCACCCTGGCAGGTCAGCGATGCACCGGCTGACTTCATCCATCAGATGATCCAGTCCGTTGTAGGCGTCGAGATCGCCATTACCGACCTCAGCGGCAAGTGGAAGGTTAGCCAGAACCGGCCTGCTGCGGATATCGCCCCCCTGGCAGAGCGGCTTCAGCACAATGGGAATGATGAAATGGCGAGAATCGTGCGGCAGCGTCTGGAGCGCTAGCGGCAAGGACATCGGAGAAGGCATTGCTGTTCAGGCGGGCACTCGGGCGCGATACTTGAAGCGCAAGGGCTGAATCGCCGGCAGGTATGCCTGGCACCTCCTCACCGTCAGGAGATCACAGGAAATGGAGCGCCCTTTCCTTTACACATTGCTCCGGTATTTCATCACCGTACTGATTGCGGCACTCGCCTGCACAGGATGCAGCAATCACCCCACTTCCGGCGCGACCGCTGCCAGTCCGGAAAAGGGCATCGTGCTGGAAGGGTGGCGCCACTGCACAGATGACGGCTGCGGCAGAAATTTTTTCTCCGTGTATTCAACCTTCCTGTTTCTTCGCGTAGATGACGCGCCCCAGCCAAATATACCCACGGTAGAACTTGCACCGGGGGTGCACTGGATTGAAGCCTTTCATTCATGGGGGGCGGGTGTCATTCTGGGCGTCGGAAACTGGCGGAATTACGGCTTCGAGCTCGACGCGCAGCCCGGTCATCGCTACCGGATTGAAGGCGCTCCCTTTGGCTGTATCGTTCCCCTGAAAAAGCGCTGGGTACATCCCGTCTCGCTACGGATTGCCGATACGATGCCGTCCGGAAAACAAACGGTGCGCGCCGTTCCCGCCATGGAATATTGCACGCCCGAAAGCCATGAGTCGGGGACCTGCCGCATGGACAGCGACTGCAAGAGCGGGACATGCACGTCGTTTGGCGGCGTAACCGGATTCGGCTTTTGCGGAATGCCGCGATGATGGTCGCGCGCGCCTTGCCGGTGGATACCCCGGGAGACTCTGATGTCCAGACTTGTCGTCCTTCTGCTCTCACCGTTGCTTCTGTCGGGTTGCTCTGCACTGATCCTCTCGACCGGAACGCATGAGAGCCGAATCATCTCTCCCGCCTCTACGGCAACCCTCATTGAGGAAAAGCTGAACGCGCCCTTGCGTGTCGTTGTCTTTGACAATCCGGTACCGCTGGAGCTGCTTCGCCGCACGGAGAAGGACCTCGTCGTGTTTGCGGCGGCCACCCCGGAGACCCCATCGGTATCCGCGGTGAGAATGGCGGAATATGCCTTCCATGGCCGCCTGCGGCGCGATGAGGACATCCGGGAGGCGATCGGCATGGATGTGGTGTCCCTTGGCCTTGCCGAGGCATTTTACTGTCCCTGGTCGGTCGCCGAGCGCGCATGGTCACGCGACTACGTTCTTGTCGTGTGGTTTTCCGGTGACGACCGGCCGATTGCCTATCGCTGGCAGCGGAAGCACTGACCCTCCCTCTACCTCTGCGGGATTGCGCAGGAAATGCCGGCGGGCGTAGAGTCCTGACCATTCAACTTCGTCAATGGAATCAGCGGGTTCCCGTGAAGGAGTGGCGGTCTTCGCCATGCGGCGCCAGGCAACTGCCCCATCTCCCGTGGATCCTCTTCAGGTGAAAACATGCAAACAGTGGATTATGTGATCGTAGGTGGCGGCTCCAGCGGCTGTACCCTGGCCGGACGATTGAGCGAGGACGCCAGCAATTCGGTCTTGCTGCTGGAAGCAGGCGGCAACGGCGACAGCTGGCTGGTCAACACGCCGGCGGCCGTGGTGCTGCAGGTGCCGCACAAACTCAACAACTGGGCTTTCGACACTGAGCCGCAGCCGGGGCTCAATGGACGCCGGGGCTACCAGCCGCGCGGCAAGGTGTTGGGCGGATCCTCTGCCATCAATGCCATGGTGTATATCCGCGGCCATCGCAGCGACTATGACCACTGGGCGGCACTGGGCAACAGCGGCTGGTCATTCGACGACGTACTGCCCTACTTCAAGAAAGCAGAGAACAATGGCGAC
>DASSUO010000189.1:0-12989 GCA_035706925.1 Moraxellaceae bacterium | reverse complement strand
AATCTTCGGGGGTGAATCCGCGCGCCTCCAGCAGGGCCACGGCGAGTGCATCGCCCAGTACCAGCGTGGCGGTGGTCGACGAGGTGGGGGCGAGTCCAAGCGAACAGGCCTCAGGGCTCTTGCCGATTTCGAGCGAAATGTCTGCTGCCCGGGCGAGCGTGGAGTCGCCATTGTTGGTGATGGAAACGAGCGGGGCATGCATGCGCTTGATGAGCGGCACGATGGTGAGGATTTCCGCGGTCTCGCCGGAATTGGAAATGGCGATGACGACATCCTGCGGCGTGATCATGCCGAGGTCGCCATGGCTGGCTTCGCCTGGGTGGACAAAGAAGGCCGGCGTGCCGGTCGAGGCAAGCGTGGCGGCGATCTTGTTGCCGATGTGCCCCGACTTGCCCATGCCGGTCACCACGACGCGGCCACGGCAGGCGAGCATGACGTGGCAGGCGCGCTGGAAGTTGCCGTTGATGTGGGGCTTCAGGTTTTCGAGCGCATCCTGCTCGATCTGGATCACGCGCTGGCCGGCGCGGATAAAGTCGAAATCGGCCATGTAGGGGTCCCGGTCTGCAGTTGGCCCCGCTACCCGGGGTCCCGTGAACCGCCCATTATCCACTACCCGCACTGCAAAAACCTACTCCTGGAGAGTGACGAGTCATTACAGAACCCCTACACACCGTGTGGGCACCGCAACCGGAGACGGTCGAGCATGGCGGACAACGATGGTATAGTGCGCGCTTTCCAGCGACCCCGGCCCTGCCGGAATGACGCCCGAATGCCTACTACGGAACGCATCCCTCCTTCCGCCGACAATCTGGTCGAGATCCAGAACCTCGTCTTCCACCGCGGCAAGCGCCCCATCTTTGATGGCGTGAACGTGAATATTGCCCGTGGGAAGGTGACCGCCATCATGGGGCCCTCCGGTTGCGGCAAGACGACGCTCCTGCGCTTCATCGGGGGGCAGTTGCGTCCCGACAGCGGCCGCGTGCTCGTCGATGGCCGCAATGTGCCCGATCTTTCGCGTGCCGAATTGTTCGTCACGCGTCGCAAGATGGGCATGCTGTTCCAGTCTGGCGCGCTGTTTACCGACTTGTCCGTCTACGAGAACGTCGCCTTCCCGCTGCGCGCGCATACGCACCTGTCCGAAGACCTCATTCGTGAGCTGGTCTTGCTCAAGCTCGAGGCCGTCGGCCTTCGCGGTGCCGAGAACCTCATGCCGGCAGAGTTGTCCGGGGGCATGAACCGTCGCGCGGCACTGGCGCGTGCCATCGCACTGGATCCGGCACTCATCATGTACGACGAGCCGTTCGCCGGGCAGGACCCCATCGTCATGGGGGTGCTGGTGACGCTGATCCGGACGCTACGAGAAGCCCTGGGCCTGACCTCCATCATCGTGTCGCATGACATTCATGAGACCCTTTCCATTGCCGACTACATCTATGTGCTGGCCGGCGGCAAGGTCATCGGTGAGGGCTCGCCCGAGCAGCTCCGGAACTCCGACTCACCCTTCGTCCAGCAGTTCCTGCACGGTCGGCCCGACGGACCCGTGCGCTTCCGCTATCCGGCCAGGCCGCTCGCCGAGGAACTGGGTCTGGGAGGTAATGCCTGATGGAAGCCATCCGTCGCCTGGGAGAAAGCTCCCTCGAGATCCTGCGCACCATCGGTGCCGGTGGGGTGTTCCTTTACCAGTCAATCGTGCAGTGGCCGCGTCCGCGCACGGGATTTCCCCTGCTAATCCAGCAATTGTTCGCCGTCGGCGTCCTGTCCCTGCCCATCATCGTGGTGTCCGGATTGTTCATCGGCATGGTGCTTGGCTTGCAGGGCTACAACACCCTTATCGACTTCGGCTCCGAGCAGGCACTTGGCACCCTGGTGGGCAAGAGCCTGTTGCGTGAACTGGGGCCGGTGGTCACGGCGCTGCTGTTCGCTGGTCGCGCCGGCTCCGCACTGACTGCCGAAATCGGCCTCATGAAGGCCACCGAGCAGTTGTCCAGCATGGAAATGATCGGCGTCGATCCGCTGCGCCGCATCATTGCCCCGCGCTTCTGGGCCGGCTTCATCTCCGTTCCGCTGCTGGCCCTGATCTTCTCCGCCGTGGGCGTGATGGGCGGGCGCCTGGTCGGCGTCGAATGGCTCGGCGTCTACGAAGGATCCTTCTGGTCGAACATGCAGAATTCGCTGCATTTTCATGAAGATGTCGTCAACGGCATCATCAAGAGCGTGGTGTTCGGCATGGCCGTGACCTGGATCGCCGTGTTCCAGGGCTGGGACTGCGAACCGACCAGTGAAGGCATTTCCCGCTCGACCACCCGTACCGTTGTTTATGGATCCCTGGCGGTTCTCGGTCTGGACTTCATCCTGACCGCCGTCATGTTTGGAGGCTTCTGACGCATGCGCACGCGCTTTATCGAAATGGCCGTCGGCCTGTTCATGGTGGCGGGCATCGCCGCCCTGTTCTTCCTTGCCATCAAGGTGAGCGGACTTTCCGAGGAGACCGACAAGCCCAGCTACAAGGTCTATGCCAGCTTCCAGAATGCCGGGGGCCTGACCTTGCGCGCCAAGGTCACGATGGCCGGTGTGGTCATCGGCCGCGTCACCGACATCCGCCTGGATCCCAAGACCCTGAAGGCCCGCGTCACCCTGTCCATCAACAAGGACGTCAACGAAATCAGTACCGACAGCGTTGCTTCTGTACTGACGGCCGGTCTTCTGGGCGAAAAGTACATCGGCATCGTGCCGGGTGCGGACGACACCTTCCTCAAGGAGGGTAGCGAGATCGATCAGACCCAGTCGTCCCTCGTTCTCGAGGACCTGATCGGCAAGTTCCTGTTCAACAAGGCCAATGAGCCTGCCAAGGCTGCTGAATAAGCCCCTGGCGAGAGGAGTGAAGACATGAAGTTCTGGCAACGCCTGACCACCGCCCTGCTGCTGGTCCTGCCCCTGGCGGCCACCGCGACCGACTCCAACCCGCAGCAGGTGCTGCAGTCGGCCACCGACACGCTGCTGGCACGCATCACGAAGGACAAGGACTCCCTGAAAAAGGATCCCCAGGCCCTTTACAGTCTGGTGGACCAGAACATCACTCCGTTCATGGATGTGGACGGGATTGCGCGTCGCGTGATGGGTCAGTACTACCGCCAGGCCACGCCGGCGCAGCAGGCGGAGTTCACGCGGGTGTTCAAGCAGAGCCTCATTCGTACGTACGCGAAGGGCCTGACGAACTACGATGGCCAGAAGATCGTCTTCAAGCCCTACAAGCCGGGTGAAGATCCCAGGAAGGCGCAGGTCGACGTGGAAGTGTATGGCAGCACCGGCGAGGTCTACCCGGTGACGTTCCAGATGCAGCAGGACAAGACGGGCGCCTGGAAGGTGCAGAACCTGATCCTCAATGGCATCAACCTGGGCCTGACATTCCGTAACCAGTTCGGCTCCGCCGTCGAAGCCAACCGCGGCAGCATCGACAAGGCGATTGCCGGCTGGACTCCGGATGCCAAGGCCATCGATGCGTCCAAGGGGCCGGGTACGGCCAAGGCGACGGCCCAGTGAGCCTGCGCCTGGCGGTGGCGGGCGATGTGCTTCGCGTAGAGGGCGTGGTCGGCTTTGATAACGCCGACGCCGCCTGCGCCGAGGGGATCACGGCCCTTGCTTCCATGCCGTCTGTCGTGACGCTGGATCTGGCGGGTCTGGAGTCGGCGACGACGGTGACGGTGGCAGTGCTGCTGAGCTGGGCCCGTTCCCTGTCGGCCAGGGGGGGGCGGATGCAACTGGCCCATGTCCCTGAAAAGTGCCGTGCCATTCTGGGCGTCAGCGGTCTGTCCGCGGCCCTGTCCGAAGTCCGTCCCGAGTGAGTCCTGCATGACGACTGATGAAATTCGTGCCCTGCTGGTTGCCGCTTTCCCGGAGTCACCCGAAGTCGAGGTGCAGGGGGAGGGGGCCAAGTTTACGGTTACCGTCGTGTCCCCGCGCTTCGAGGGCATGCGCCCTGTGGCCAAGCAGCAGCTTGTGTACGCTCCGCTGAACCCGCATATCGCCACCGGGGCGATCCATGCCGTGACCATGCGACTCTTTACCCCGGAAGAGTGGCGCAAGGCGCGTCTGTTCGGGTAAGGGCGGCTACTGCCCCTGCCCCGTCAGGGTCGGCGCCGACGGTAACCCTCGCCGTCAGGCAGATGCCCGACCTACAATAGGCACCCTGTTTCTTCCCGCCGCCGGCCGCTGTGCCGGCCGCTGGCATCCGGCTCCCTTGCCGGATGTTTTGTTTCTGAACCGACGTTTTCTGAGTGGGACTATGGACAAGCTTCTGATCACCGGCGGCACGCGCCTTGAGGGCGAGGTGCGGATTTCCGGCGCCAAGAACGCGGCGCTGCCGCTGCTGGCCGGTGCATTGCTGGGTGAGACCCCGGTGACCCTGACCAATGTTCCGCAACTGCGCGACATCACCACCATGCTGCAGATCCTGGGCAACATGGGTGTGACGGTGGAGATCGGCGACCAGTGTCAGGTGCTGGTCAATGCCAATACGCTGCAAAGTGCCGTGGCACCGTACGAGCTGGTGAAGACGATGCGCGCCTCCATCTTCGTGCTCGGGCCGCTGCTGGCGCGCTTTGGTGAAGCCTCTGTCTCGCTCCCGGGGGGCTGCGCCATCGGGTCGCGCCCGGTGGACCAGCACCTCAAGGCCCTTGCGGCGCTGGGAGCCGAAATCCAGGTCGAGAACGGCTATGTTCATGCCAAGCGACACGGGCGCCTGAAGGGGGCCCGCTTCGTGTTCGACATGGTCACCGTGGGCGGCACTGAAAACCTGCTCATGGCAGCAACGCTGGCCGAAGGCACCACCATCATCGAGAACGCGGCGCGTGAGCCGGAAATCGTGAATCTGGCCGACATGCTGACCGGCATGGGGGCGAAGATCGAAGGCGCCGGCACCGACACCATCACGGTCCATGGTGTCGAGTCCCTGTCGGGCGGGACCTTCCGCGTCATTTCCGATCGCATCGAGACCGGTTCCTATCTCGCCGCCGCCGCCGTTACGCGCGGGCGTGTCCGTGCGGTGAACACGGATCCGCTGCTGCTGGATGCCGTGCTGCAGAAATTCCGCGAGGCCGGTGCGGTAGTGTCCACCGGGACCGACTGGATCGAGCTCGACATGCAGGGGCAGCGCCCGAAGTCGGTGAATTTCCGTACGGCACCGCACCCGGCATTCCCGACCGACATGCAGGCCCAGTTCATGACGGTGAACGTGCTGGCCGAAGGAACCGGCTCCATCATCGAGACCATCTTTGAAAACCGGTTCATGCATGTGCCCGAACTCAATCGCCTGGGCGCGCGCATTGCCGTGGATGGCCACACGGCCATCGTCACCGGCGTCGACAGCCTGCAGGCGGCGCCCGTGATGGCCACGGACCTGCGTGCCTCCATGTCGCTGGTGATCGCCGCGCTTGCCGCGCAGGGCGACACCCTCGTGGACCGCATTTATCATATCGATCGTGGCTACGAGCGCGTGGAGGAAAAACTCCAGGGCCTGGGCGCCACCATCCGCCGCGTCACGGGAAAAGAGTTCGCATGAGCCAGATCATCATCGCCCTCTCCAAGGGCCGCATCCTGAACGACACGCTGCCCTTGCTGCGCGAGGCGGGCATCGACCTGCTCGATGACGTCGAGAAATCGCGCAAGCTGATTTTTCCGACGACCAATCCGTCCGTGCGTATCGTGATCGTGCGCGCCACCGACGTGCCGACTTACGTCGAGAACGGCGCCGCCGACATTGGCGTGGCGGGCAAGGATGTCCTCATGGAGCATGGCGCCGGCGGTGTCTACGAGCCGCTGGATCTGCAGATTGCGCGTTGCCGCCTCATGGTCGCGGGACCGGTGAATGCGCCGGCGGTGCGTGGCCGTCTGCGCGTCGCCACGAAGTTCGTCAACGTCACGCGCCGCTACTACGCCCAGAAGGGCGAGCAGGTGGAGCTGATCAAGCTGTATGGTTCCATGGAGCTGGCGCCTCTCATGGGGCTGGCGGACCGCATCGTCGATGTCGTCGATACAGGCAAGACGCTGAAGGAGAACGGCCTCGAGCCGACGGAGCTGATTGCGCACGTGACCTCCCGCCTGATCGTCAACAAGGCGTCGATGAAGATGAAGCATGCGCTCATCCAGCCCATCATCGACCAGCTCGAAGCCGCTGTGGCGAAGCGGCAGACAGCCGCCGCCTGAAGCCGTTTCCAGACTTTCCGAGAGCCGGCAAGACCGGCCCCCGAGGTTGCCATGACCGACACGATTGCCCGACTCACCACCAGCGATGCCGACTTTGGCCAGCGTCTGGACCAGTTGCTGGCCTGGGATACGGTGAGTGATGCCGGCGTCCAGCAGGCGGTCACCGAGATCGTCACGCGTGTCCGCCGGGAGGGCGATGCGGCGTTGGTGGAATACACCAACCGCTTCGACGCCCTTGATGCCGCCAACATGACGACGCTGGAGGTCTCGCCCGCGCGACTGGATGAAGCCCTGCGCCGCCTCTCTGACGCAGAGCGGGATGCCCTGGTGGCCGCCTGCGAACGCGTGCGCGCCTATCATGAGCGGCAGAGGCAGGAGTCCTGGCAATACACCGAGGCCGATGGCACGGTGCTGGGCCAGCAGATCACGCCACTGGACCGCGTCGGCATATATGTTCCCGGCGGAAAGGCGTCCTATCCGTCATCGGTGCTGATGAATGCGGTGCCGGCCAAGGTCGCCGGCGTGCGTGAAATCATCATGGTCGTGCCGACGCCGCGTGGCGAGGTGAACGAGCTGGTATTCGCGGCCGCGAAGCTTGCCGGCGTGGATCGCGTGTTCACACTGGGTGGCGCACAGGCCGTGGCCGCGCTTGCGTATGGTACGCAAACGGTTCCGCGCGTCGACAAGATCGTCGGACCGGGCAACATCTATGTGGCCACGGCCAAGCGCATGGTGTTCGGCCAGGTCGGAATCGACATGATCGCGGGGCCGTCGGAAATTCTCGTGTACTGTGATGGCCAGACCGATCCGGACTGGATCGCGATGGACCTGTTTTCGCAGGCCGAGCATGACGAGGATGCGCAGGCCATCCTGATCAGCGAGAGCGACGAATTTCTGGCGCGTGTGCAGGCCAGCATCGAACGCCTGCTACCCACGCTGGCCCGTCGCGAGATCGCTGCCCGGTCGCTTGCCGGACGTGGTGCGCTCATCAAGGTTCGCGATCGTGACGAAGCGCTGGCGCTCATCAATCGCATTGCGCCGGAGCATCTGGAGTTGTCGGTGGAGGACCCGGAGGCATTGCTGCCTTCCATCCGGCATGCGGGGGCCATTTTCATGGGGCGTTATACGCCCGAAGCGCTGGGTGACTACTGCGCCGGGCCCAATCATGTGTTGCCGACGTCAGGCACGGCCCGATTTTCGTCGCCGCTGGGTGTGTATGATTTCCAGAAGCGCAGCAGCCTGATCGGTTGCTCGGCTCGCGGGGCCTCGACGCTCGCCGGCATTGCGTCGGTGCTGGCGCGCGGCGAGGGCCTGGAAGCGCACGCGCGCTCGGCGGAATACCGTCTCCTCAAGTGATCCGCATGCAGGCCGGGCCCCGCTCCGACCTGCCACACGCCGCATTCGGGGCGAAGGCCCAACCCAATTTCAGGGGCAGACATGAGCAAGTTCTGGAGTTCCTTCGTACACAAGCTGGTGCCCTATGTCCCGGGCGAGCAGCCGAAGATCGCGAATCTGGTAAAGCTCAACACCAACGAAAATCCCTACGGGCCTTCGCCCAAAGCGATCGCCGCCATGCAGGCCGAGCTGAACGACAATCTGCGGCTTTACCCGGATCCGAACAGTGATCTCCTGAAGCAGTCGATTGCCGACTACTATGGCGTTCCCAAGTCCTTCATCTTCGTGGGCAATGGTTCGGACGAAGTACTGGCGCACGTGTTTTACGGCCTGTTGCGGCACGACAAGCCCATCCTGTTTCCGGACATCACGTACAGTTTCTATCCCGTTTATTGCGGCCTGTATCACGTGCCACACGCCACTGTTCCGCTCACTGAATCGTTCGGGATTGATCTGGACGCCTATCCGGCCGACAACGGCGGCATCATTTTCCCCAACCCCAATGCCCCCACGGGCGTTGCGTTGCCGCTGCCGGCCATCGAGACCCTTCTCGAACGGAATACCGGATCCGTCGTGGTAGTGGATGAGGCGTATGTGGACTTCGGTGCAGAGACGGCCGTTGCGCTGGTGCAGCGCTATCCGAACCTGCTCGTGACGCAGACGTTGTCGAAGTCGCGGTCACTGGCCGGACTGCGGGTGGGTCTGGCGATCGGTGATCCGGCTCTCATCGAGGCGCTGGAGCGTATCAAGAACAGCTTCAATTCCTATCCGCTCGACCGCATGGCCATTGCCGGTGCGGCGGCCGCCTTTGCCGACCGCGATCATTTTGACAAGACGCGGCACGCCGTAATGGAGCAGCGTGACTGGTTGGCCAGTCAGCTTGACGCGCTGGGCTTCGAGGTTCTGCCGTCTGCCGCCAATTTCGTCTTCGCGACCCTGCCGGGGCATGATGCGGGCTGGCTCGCCCTGCAGTTGCGAGAACGCGGCATCATCGTGCGCCACTTCCGCGCGCCTCGCATCGACCAATTCCTTCGCATCACCATTGGCACCGCGGAGCAGAATCTGGCGCTGGTGCAGGCGCTTACGGAAATCCTCGCGTAATCGAAAGGCGATGTGGCGCGCCTACAGGCGGCCGCTGCGCTTGATCTCCAGATAGCGGTTGATGAGGCCCACTGCCAGTTTTTCGGGCCGCGTATCGAGGATCATCACACCATCATGTTGCAGGTATCGCAATGTGCGGTCCCTTGCCTGCAGGTACTGGTGGGTAGCGGCGGTTGCGAGGGCTGCATCGAAGTCTGAAGGGAGGGCTTCGTCAAGCGTGTCAAGAATCGCTTCGCGAAGATTGGCAACAAACACGACGTGTTTGCGTGCCAGCAGCGCGCAGGCCTCCCGCAAGTCCTCCCCGTCCTCGTCGCGCACGTTGGTCAGGATCACCACCAGGCTACGCTTCAGCGGACGTTGCAGCAGCGCAGTGGCTGCGCCAACAAAGTCGGGAGCGTCAGGGCCGGGCTCAAGGTCGAACACGGTATTCATCATCCGCGCCAGTGTCGCATGGCCCTTCGCTGGCGGAAGATAGCGCTCTTCGTTGGCAAAGCTCATGAGCCCGACAGCATCGCCCTGACGGATGACGACGTGGCCGAGTAGCAGTAGCGCATTCAGTGCGGAGTCGAAGTGAGACAGCCGCTCGTCGTGGGAACGCATGCGGAAGCCGCTGTCGAGCATCAGGACCACCTGCTGGTCGCGCTCGTCCTGGTATTCACGCGCAATCAGCTTGCGCAGGCGGGAGGTCGCTTTCCAGTCGATCTGGCGGATGGCATCGCCATCGCGGTATTCCCGAAGCTGGTGAAACTCGAGGCCGGTGCCACGACGGCGGCGCAGCCGGATACCGATCTGCGAAAGACGATTGTCCTGCGCGAGCAGCGCGTACCGGGCCACTTCCGCAAAATTGGGATAGACACGCAGTGACGTTTCCAGGGGAATGAACGACTGTCGTGTCAGAAGCCCCCACTTTCCCGGCAGGCGCAAGTCAACGCCGGAGAATTGCGCTACACCGCGACGATTGCAGCGCAGGCGATAGCCGAGACGCGTCCGGGTATGCGGAGCGAGAATGCCGGGGAGGGGCATGCCCTCGGTGTCGGCATGGTCCGGATGATGATCGGCCGCCTGCAGCACCAGCGGTCGCGAACCCGCATGCGTGAATTCCAGAAAGACTTCCCGCCACATGCCGAGGGGGACCACTGGCGAAATGTCACGCCTGCAGGCGGGCAAGGGCTCGCGCAACAGCAGCAGCGCCTCTGCCATCACTACAACGGCCAGCAACAGTCCGGCACCGGCCCAGAGTTCGCCGGCCTCCGGCAAAACGATGGCGACGGCACCGAACAGTGTCCAGGCAGCGACCAGGGGCAAAAGGCGAGGGCCCGGACGGAAGTGCGGCAATGCGATACGCATCAGAGTCGCGGCGCCTGCGCCGACGTCAGGATCTGTGTGAGTACGTCGTCACTGTCGAGTCCTTCCATCTCCAGTTCGGGCGACAGCACGAGGCGATGGCGCAGGGCCGCTGGCGCGAGGCGCTTGATGTCGTCAGGGGTCACGTAGTCTCGCTCTTCCATCAGTGCCGCGACGCGGGCAGCCCGCAGCAGGGCGATTCCCCCACGCGGCCCGGCACCGATGGCAATGCCGGGCCACTGACGCGTTGATCGCACCAGCGTCACCGCATAATCGCGTACGCGATCCTCAATACGTACTGCCGCCGCGAGGCGCTGCAGGCTCTGAATCGTGTCGGGCGATACCAGCGTGGCCAGGCTGTCGACATCCAGCACGTCGCCGATCCGGCCTTGCGTTACCAGGCTGAGCAGGGCTTTTTCTTCCTGCTCGGCGGGGTAATCGATCAGCACTTTAAGCAGGAAGCGGTCCAGTTGGGCCTCCGGCAGGGGATAAGTGCCTTCCTGCTCGATGGGATTCTGCGTGGCAAGCACCATGAACGGTCGCGGTAAGGGAAAGGATTGCCCCTCGATGGTGACCTGGTTTTCCTGCATGACTTCGAGGAGAGCGGCCTGCGTCTTGGCGGGCGCGCGATTGATTTCATCCGCCAACAGCAGGTGCGTGAACACCGGACCCTTCCGGATCTTGAATTCCTGGCTCTTCAGTTCGTAAAGCGCGTGCCCGGTCACGTCGGAGGGCATGAGGTCGGGCGTGAACTGGATACGTGCAAATCCGCCGCCGAATGTTCGCGCAAGTGCCCGCACCAGCAACGTCTTGCCAAGGCCCGGGACCCCTTCGACAAGCACATGGCCGCCAGCGACCAGCGCAATCAGCGCGAGATCCACGGCCTCTTGCTGGCCAACGACCGCGCGGGCAATTTCTGTCCGCAGTCGCGTCAGGATCTGTGCCGCCCGGGCAATATTTCCGTTTCCGTTTCCGTTTCCGTTTCCGTTTCCGGATTCGGGGCGGCCTGCGGAGGCGAGGGGAGTGTCATTCATAGGGCTTTCCTCAGGCGGTTGACCAGACGAATGTCTGCCGCGAATTGCAGGGGGTGCAGAGGGGGTTCGCCTTCCAGGACGCGCTGCACGGCGCCGGCTTCCAGGCCGGCGCGGCGTGCAATCTGTTCGGCAAGGGCAGGGAGAGAAAGATGCCGCCACTGCGGGTGTCGACGCTGGACCTGGGCAAGCAGTCGCTGGCGGCTGGCGTCGTACAGGTGGCCTGCACCTCCGTAACGCATGAAGTAGCGCCCGCTTGCCGTCAGGTGTTCAGACAGCTTGCGGCGGGCCGGCGGTATCGAGGCAATCGTGGGGCCAAAGCGCCCGGAGATGCGCCAGAGCCAGACGATTACCAGCAGCACCGCGCCGGTCAGAAGGGGCGCTGCATTGGTCCAGAGAATCGACAGCAGTGAAGGACGGCCAACGCCGTGGTAAAGCCAGATCTCCACAGGTGCCCCGGCATTTACCATGCGCCACAGCACGAGCCCGTGATCACCCTCGCCAATGCGGCGGTTATCCATCCAGTCGAGATCGCTCGCCAGCGTGACGTGTCCGTTTCCGAACGGAAGGCGCAAAAGGTGAATTCCTGCGGTATCCAAGGCGGTCCATTCCGGATGGAATTTGCCGGGCTCGAGGAACAGCGTAGCGTCGAAATGCGCGTCGGCCAGCTCGTCGCCGCCAAGGCTCACCTTGTCCTCGTTCCGGTCGACGGGGCAGGCTTTGTCCTTCCCGTCGTCCTTGCGACGTTCGACTTGCCGTTGACGCAAGCGAACGTCAAAGCGTCGGGCAAGATCCTCTGATGAAGCTGCATGTCCTGACGCTACATCTTTCAGTGCAGTAATCAGGTGTCCTCCCCGCTGGATCCAGTCGAGCAGGGCGGTCTGCTCCTTGGCGTCGAGGGAGTCGAGCGGAGTGGCAAGGACCACTATGGCGGCATGTGGGGGCAGGCCCCCATATTCAGGGCTGAAGCGGACGATCAGATGTTGTCTTTCCAGCAGACGACCCGCAGCCAGCCATGGATTGAGCCGTGCCTCCCGCCCCGGACCTGTGTCGCGTGTTTGCGTTTCCAGGCGGAAGGCGGACAGCACAAAGGCCAGCACGGCAATTGCGAAAAGAGGGAGCAGACGGCGCTTCATCGCGTCGCGCCTCCCGGCGGCTCAAAATGCACCTCGTAGAGTGCGACCAGCGCGGCGAAGTCATCGGGAGGGCAGTCGGCGTATGCCTGCGCCATCCATGCCTTGACGATCGGAGAGAAGGCCGCGCGAATCACGGGCGCACTTCCACGTTGGGCCTGGCGCAGGCATTCGCCCTCGGTGGCGCTGTCGGGGAGTTCGATGCCATGGTCGCGCGCCAGGCCGCGCACGGCGCCGCGGTAGAGCAGACTGAGCGCGAGGGCCGCATCGCCGGCGTGCCAGGCTGCTGCGGCGGCGGCGGCCACCGAATCGGGCAGGGGGGTGTCGGAGAGCGCGAGGTGCTGCGCCTCGGCGATGCGCCCGCGCGCGCGCGGCGCCCTGCGTGCCACCTGCGGCGCCAGCCATTGCCAGCCGCGCCACAGCAGCCACCCCAGTGCGAGCACCAGCAGGGCCGCTGCCAGGTACTGGAACACCGTGGCGAGCAGGCGCAGGTCGGGGCCGGCAGCGGGCGCCGGCTTGCTGTCGCCGCGGTGCAGCCATTTCCGCAGCCAGTCGCGCAATACCGGATAGCGCAGCGTCTCGCGCTGGCGGAAGTCGGGACCCGCCAGCACCTGCGCGGTCTGGGTGCGCAGCCGGGCGGCGTAGTCGGGCGCCGGGGGCGGGGGATTCGCCACCGCCGCGAGGGCGGCGGTCGGAGAGGGCGGAGCCGGCGTCGTCTCCGGCGTCGCCGCGTCGCATTGCTCCGGCGGAGCGGTGGAGCCGGTGGCGATCGACAGGCCACTGG
>DASSUO010000188.1:0-22436 GCA_035706925.1 Moraxellaceae bacterium | reverse complement strand
CCTCTCGCCGATCGGTGCACCGTCAATGGCGTTGGTGTAGGCCACCGGGAGAGACGGGGCCGCGCCCGCATGTACATGCACCCCGTCGTCGTCCAGCAGCAGCACACTGCACATGGTCCCGGTGTGTTGCGCCTCCATGCTGGCCACGATGGCATGCAGCACGTCGCGCAGCGGCGCATCGGCGGCAATCATCTGGAGGACCTGGGTACGCGCCTTCTCGCGCCGGGTCATCAGCTCGCGCTCGGAAATGTCGCGAATGAAACCGGCAAAATAGATTTCGCCCCCTATCCGGATCTCGCTGAAGGAAACCTCAATGGGAAACTCGCGGCCGTCGCGGTGCAGTCCGATTACACGCGTTCCCCGCCAGTCCAGCAGACGATGCCCGGTTGACAGATAATTGCGCAGCGCCCGGCGATGACGTTCGCGCAGCCGCTCCGGCTGCAGCATGGCAATGTCCTTGCCGACCAACTCTTCCGAGCGGTAGCCGAACATGCCGAACAGCGACGTGTTGGCGTAGAGAATCCGGTTTTTGGCATCAAGCACGACGATGGCGTCTACCGCGGCCTCCCACAGGGCGCGGAAACGCTCTTCGCTGACACGCAATGCCTGCTCCGCGCGCTTGCGGGCGCTGATGTCCGTCACCATGGCAAGCGCGCCCGCATACTGGCCCTTCTCGTCCTGAATGGGACTCGTGGACATGTGGACGTCGAGCAGTGTGCCGTCACGATGGACCAGGCGGGATTCATGCTCCTCGGCAATACCCGCCCGCCGGCGTTCGACATTGCTGTTGGCCTGCACCACGATCTCCGGATCGAGGAAGTCGACCATGGGACGGCCCAGCATCTCTTCCACGCGATAGCCGAGCAGCGCCGCCATCTTGGGGTTGACGTAGTCGGTACGGGACTCGGCGTCGATACACCAGACGCCTTCGTTGGCAATTTCGAGGATAAGCCGGTAGCGCGCCGCATCCCATTGCGGCGATTGCGCCTGAACACCCGGACGTGTCTTCCGGGCGACCTTGTCATCCTGCTGTTTCATCACATCCCCTGTCGGCACTCGCCGGCCCGCTCCCGGGCACTATCCTTTTATAATTATGGGCCGGCCGCGCCAGCGATGAGGCCTGCCGGAAACTTAGTCGTCCCCGCCTCCCCCTGCCATGCCGCCCGCCATTCATTGCCACCGTCAGGCGGCTCGGACAGCCGGCCCTCCCTGGCCGGCCCGGTGGGCGTCAGTCCTCGTCATCCGCCAGGAGCGGCGCACCCTGTTCTCGCGTCAGGCGCTCCCACAACTCGAAAAGACCCATTCCGGCGATCATGGCCGCAACGAAAACGGCCGCCTTGCCGTTCAGAAGGCCAAGTGCCACCACGGCGGGGCCCGGGCAAAACCCGGCGAGTCCCCAGCCAATGCCGAATACCAGGCTGCCAATCACCAGGCGACGATCAACCCGGCGTGGCGCGGGCAAATGCAGCGGCGCCCCGAGCCAGGACGTGCGACGACGACGGGCCAGGGCGAAAAACGGGAGGCCCACCACGACGGCCCCGCCCATGACCAGCATGAGCGACGGATCCCAGGCCCCGGCCAGATCGAGGAATGCCAGCACCTTGGCCGGGTTGGCCAGCCCGGATACCAGAAGGCCCACGCCGAACAGCAAACCGATGAGGAAGCTCACAACGATGAATCCGCGCTTCTGCATCACGATGCCCCCAGCACATGCCGGACCACGAACACGGAAACGAAGCCGGTGGCCATGAAACACAGGGTGGCGACCAGCGACGGCAGGGACAGGCGCGACAACCCGCAGACGCCGTGGCCACTGGTGCAGCCCGATCCGAACCGGGTGCCGACCCCGACCAGCAGCCCTGCCACAACCAGCACCGGCAAAGGGGTCGCCACCACGATGGCGGGTGCCGCGGCGACGAGCCCCCAGGCCACCGGTGCCAGAACGAGACCTGCCAGAAACGCCGCCCGCCAGCCGCGCTCACCCGCCACCGGGCGAATCAGTCCCCCCAGAATGCCGCTGATTCCGGCGATGCGCCCGTTAAGCATCATCATGAGGCCGGCGCTGATCCCGATAAGGACCCCTCCGGCAAGCGCCGTCAACGGCGTAAAGGCGGTCCAGTCCACCTGCATTGCTGTCTCCACTACTGCGATTCGACTCCGCCGGCAGAACCGGCATCGGGCGCCTATTCTAGGGTAATTCGCGCCCGGCCGGGCGGAGTTGCCCCTGGCGGCGGGCACCGACCCTTGCCGGTCAGGCCGGTCCTGAACCATTTGATCCAGGACAATGTTTACATCAATCAGTGGCATTGGCCGGCGTTTCACACAGCTTTGCCGGATTTTGAATGCTGGCCGGTCTCTTACCGCCCGCAAAAAATGACCCCACTTCCAATCAGGAATTCAAGGTGAGCCATGAACGCGAAGACTCCCGACAACCTTCTCGACGACGTCGCGCAGAAGAAAAGCAAGTGGAAAGACCCCAAGCGCTACAAGTGGCTGTTGAGCCCCGCGTTACCCGTCATCGGCATTGCGGCCATGAGCGCATACGCCATCGCCCCGAAGAAACTGCGTGCGCTCGCCTGGACCGGTCCCCTCCTGGTGCACGGCGTGATTCCGGCGCTCGACCGCATGATCGGCGAAGACAACAGCAATCCGCCTGACGACGCGATTGCCGACCTCGAGAACGATCCTTACTACAACATCATCAGCAAGGCCTTCATCCCGTCGCAGTACCTCATGACGATGATGGGCTGCTACCTCGCCACCCGCGACAACGTGCCCATGGCCGACCGCATCGGCCTGACCGTATCGGTCGGCGCCCTCAACGGCATCGCCATCGTCACTGGTCACGAACTCGGCCACAAGCACGAGCGCCACAACCGCATCGGCGCCATGCTGGCCCTGGCGCCCACCTACTACACGCACTTCGCCGTCGAGCATAACTTCGGCCACCACAAGCGCGTGTCCACGCCGGAAGACCCCGCCTCCTCCCGCATGGGCGAGTCCTTCTGGAAGTTCCTGCCGCGCACGGTGATCGGCGGCATCAAGTCGGCCATCGAGATCGAGACCAAGCGCCTGGAGCGCAAGGGCAAGAGCTTCTGGACCCTCGAGAATGAGCTGCTGCAGGGCTGGGCCGTTTCGGCCGCCTTCACCGCCGCCAACGTGCTGGTCAGCGGCCCGCGTGCCATTCCCTTCCTGCTGGCCCAGGGCGCTTACGGTGCCAGCCTGCTCGAAGTGATCAACTACATCGAGCACTACGGCCTGCTCCGGCAGAAAGACGAGAACGGCAAGTACGAACGCACCCAGCCCGAACACAGCTGGAACTCCAACTACGTGGTGACCAATCTGGTGCTGTACCAACTCCAGCGCCATTCCGACCACCATGCCTATCCGGCGCGATCCTTCCAGGCCCTGCGCGACTTCCCGGAAGCACCACAGCTGCCGGGTGGCTACGCCTCCATGCTGCTGCCGGCCTACATTCCGGGCTGGTGGTACAAGCTGATGGATGAAAAGGTCATCCGCCACTACAAGGGCGATCTCGACAAGATCAACTGGGATCCGGAGCGCAAGGACGAGCTGAAGGCACAGTACAAGGAGCTGGCGGAGAAGGTCGCTGCCGACTACCAGAACGGCACGCTCGACGCGCTGGTTGCCGACAAGCCTGCGACCGTGCAGCAGCCCGCCAAGGTTCATGTAAAGGCCACTGCCCGGGCGCGGGGCAAGAAGGCATCGGCCTGATTACCAAGCCCATAAAAAAACCCGCCATCAGGCGGGTTTTTTTATGGGCAGTGCACCTGCTTATCTGTGCGACATCGCACCCGAGGCACAACGGGCAATGTCAGGGACCGGTTGCGCGCCGTGACGTCAGCTCACCTGCTTCACACGGCTGGGCGCCATCGCGAAGTGCGCAAAGTCCGGATGACGGGTACGCAACCAGTACTTCCACGTGAACCCCGGCCACAGCGTGTTGTTTTCACCGCGCTCATTGAGGTACCAGCTCTTGCAGCCACCGGCGCTCCATACCATCTTCTTGAGCTGGCGCTGGATGTCCTCATTGAATTCACGGCTCGCCTCTTCCGTCACTTCGATGGTGGACACGCGACGGCGATCCATCTCGTCGAGGCATTTCACGATGTAGCTGATCTGCGCCTCGATCATGAAGATGATGGAGTTGTGGCCAAGACCGCTGTTCGGGCCGAGCAGGAAGAAGGTGTTCGGCAGCTTGGGCACGGCAATGCCGAGATAGCCGCTCATGGACCCGCGCTCGCGCAGTTCCCGGCCTTCTTCGTCATAGACCTTGAGCGGGCCCAGCGGATCCTGCACGTCGAATCCCGTGCCGCAGATGATCACGTCGACCTCGTGCAGTTGTCCGTTGGCGTCGATGACGCCGCGATCGGTCACTTCCTTCACGCCGGCCGACACCACCTCTACATTGGGCTGGCTGAGCGCAGGGTAGTAATTGTTGGAGAACAGCACGCGCTTGCAGCCAACGGCATAGTTCGGCGTGAGCTTCTCGCGGAGAACCGGATCGGCCACCTGGCTTTTCAGGTGCTTGCGTGCCCAGGCCTCGATGCCGGCCATGGCCTTGGGGTGGACAAAGCCGAGACCGAAGGTTTCGGACACCCAGTAGATGCCATTACGGGTCAGGCGCTGTGCCAGCGGCAGCTTGCGGAACAGGTCCTGCACGCGCGGCGCAATCGCGATGTCGACTTTGGGAATGATCCAGGGCGGCGTGCGCTGCATCAGCACGAGCTTGCCGACACGGGGCTGGATGGCCGGCACGAACTGGATGGCGGATGCACCGGTGCCGATCACGGCTACGCGCTTGCCCTCGAGGTTCACGTCATGCTGCCAGTTGGCCGAGTGGAACATCGGGCCCTTGAACTGCTCGAGCCCCTTCACCTTCGGCAAGGCGGGACGCGACAGTCCGCCGATGGCCGACAGGAGGAAGCGGCAGGTGTGGAACTCGCCGTTTCCGGTCGTGAGGTGCCACTTCTCCTCGTCCGCACTCCACCGTGCCTCGACCACTTCGCGATTGAAGCGCAGATGGGGCGTCACGCCGTATTTGCTGGCGCACCGGCGAATATAGTCGAGGATCTCGGGTTGCGGCGAATAGCTGCGCGACCAATCCGGATTCGGCTCGAAGGAGTAAGAGTACATATTGGACGGCACATCACAGGCCGCACCGGGATAATGATTCTCGCGCCAGGTGCCGCCGACATCGCCACCCTTCTCCAGAATGATGAAATCGTGACGGCCGGCCTTTCTCAGGGCGATGCCCATGCCGATACCGGAGAATCCACTGCCGACGATGACGATCTCGTGATGGGTTTTGTCCGCACGAGGCCGCGGTTCCGCTTGGGTCATGGGAAAGCACTCTGGTTTTGGGGACGGGGATCATAGCAACGGCCGTGGGCGGCCCTGCTTGTCTTATCAGGCCGCGTTGCGCGGCCCGACCGGACAACAGAAATCGGACCATCGGCGTCTGACCGGGGCCGCAGCCTTATGCTACAAGAGAAGTCAGCCTGTCTGGCTGATCCACTCAAGGAGGACCCATGAAGACTGCAGCCGAGATCCTGAAAGCCAAACCCCATTCACAGGTCTATTGCATCTGGCCCGGTGCGACCGTGCTGGAGGCGCTGACGCTCATGGCCGAGAAGAATGCGGGGGCGCTGGTGGTCATGGAGGGAGAGCGGCTCGCCGGCATCATCAGCGAGCGCGATTACGCGCGAAAGGTGGTGCTGATGGAGCGCTCCTCATACAACACCGAAGTCAGCGAGATCATGAGCGCGGACGTGATCACCGTGTCACCCTCGACCAGCAACGAAGCCTGCATGCAGCTGATGACCGAGAAGCGACTGCGTCACTTGCCGGTGGTCGACAATGGCAAGCTGGTCGGCCTGATTTCGATCGGCGACCTGGTCAAGGACATCATTTCCGACCAGCAATCCATGATCCGCACGCTGGAAAGCTACATCCGCGGCGAAACGGCCTGACCGCTCCTCCTGCCTTGTCCGGATCTCCCCCGGGGACGTTCCGGATGAGGCGGCGCTTGCTGAACGCCGTAGTCGCCCTGTAGCAGGTCTCATTCCGCTTCACTGAACAACGGCAGCGTCATTCCATCGTCGTGCTCACGAAGACGCCGGCGCGCGGGCGGCGGTTCATGTGCGGCCGCGTCGGCACGGCGCAGGGATGACACCCGCACACCCAACAAACGCAGCCGCCGGTCCAGCGGCACCCGTTTCAGGCAGAGTCCGGCCAGTTGCCGGATCACGGCCGCATCGGCGGTAAAATCCTCTGCAGTCATGTCGCGGGTCACACTGCGGAAATTGTCGTAGCGCAGCTTGATCCCCACGGTACGCCCCACATAGCCCTTGCGCACGAGATCCGCCGCCACCTGCTCGCACAGCCGTGTAAAAAGCAGGCCAAGTTCGTCGCGGTCCTGCACCGCATGCAAGTCGCGGCCGAACGTCGTTTCCCGACTCATGGAGACCGGCTCACTGTGCGTGGATACCGCGCGGTCGTCACGCCCATGCGCGGCGTCGTGCAGCCAGCGGCCGTAGCTGCGGCCGAACCGTTCACACAGCCACTCGGGCGAACATGCGGCGAGCCCGGCAATGGTGGTGATGCCCGCCTCCTGCAGGCGCGCATCCGTACGGGGCCCGATACCGTTGATCTTGCGGCAGGGCAACGGCCAGATGAGCCGCTCAAGATCGTCCGGCTGCACGATGGCTATGCCGTTGGGCTTGTTGAACTCGCTGGCCATCTTGGCCAGCAGCTTGTTGGGCGCCACGCCGATGGAGCAAGTCAGTCCCGTTGCGGCGAAAATGGCGGCCTGCAGACGCGCCGCGAGGACACGACCGCCCTCCTCCTGTCCGCCTTCGACGGCGGTGAAATCGATATAGACCTCATCGACGCCGCGATTTTCCATCAGCGGCGCGATGGCCAGGATCTGCTCCTTGAAGAGGCGCGAATAGCGGCGGTATTCATCGAAGTCCACCGGGAGCAGGATGGCCTCCGGGCACAGCCGGGCCGCCTTCATCAGGCCCATGGCCGACCCGATGCCGAACTGCCGCGCCGCATAGGTCGCCGTCGTGATCACGCCGCGGCCGACATACTCGCGCAGGCGGGGAAAGGCATCGAGCGGAATCCGGTCGAGCGCACCATCGGCCGGCGCCAGCACGTCGTCTTCGCGGCGCCGGCGGCCGCCGATCACCACCGGCAGTCCCTTGAGCTGCGGATAGCGCAGCAACTCGACAGACGCGTAGAACGCATCCATGTCGAGATGGGCAATGCGGCGGGCAGGCGGTGTGTTCACATCAATATCCGGAGGCCAAAACAAGAGGCCCGGCGCAGTCGCCTGCCCCGGGCCTCGTACTGTCAACGACGGACTCAGTCGCGATCATGTCCGCGACCGCGGCCACGTCCCTGGTCATCGCCACGGTCCCGGCCACGGTCATCGTAGCGGCGGTCACGATAGCGTTCGTCGTAACGTCGGTCACGATCGCCGTCACGCCAGTCATCGCCATGGCGATCGCGGTAACGGGGCACATACTCATCGCGATACCAATCGTCCCGCACGAAATACACCGGACGACCACAGGCGTTGTAGCGACCGCAATAGCGGGACCAGTGCTTGGCGTGGCCGGGAGGCACATGCATGTAGATGGGTTCGACGACGCCCTCGACAGGCCGCACGATCACGGGCTGGACATTCACGACCTGAGGAGGTGGCATGCCGCCGATGTCGATGGTGCCGTAAAAGCCCGGCTGGGCGAAGGTGACCGAGACGCCAACGTCCGCCGCGAGCACCGGGGCTGATCCGGCGGCCAGCAGGACCGCGGCAGTGCAAAGAATGCGCTTCATGGATGACTCTCCTTGATGGGGCTATCCGGGTCAACGCGCCAGACCCACCCCGGGTTGACCGGCTCGTACAGTTCCCCTGACGGGGGATCACGATTCAGGACACCAAGACTGCATCGGATACTCCCAGTCCACCCTGACCGGCTTCACAAAAAGCGGGAATGTCTCGGAAAGTCTAACAAACCGGCGGAGAAGGGCCATTTCAGGAGACCAGCGCCCTTTGCCGAGGAGTTCGGTTTCCACCTGGTACTGATCAATGGCTGGGGATCGCGGCAAATGCCGCTCCTGCGAAACCCCTGCTACAGGAGCGGCTTTCGCCGCGCCCCGCTCCACCGAAAATCCCGATCAGCCCGCTGCCAGCGACTAAAGTTACCGGACGATTGTACAAATAGCGGACGATTGTCGGGCAATCCGTACCTGAGTCGCGTCTTCGGGTGCTAGATTCGGGCAATCCCCCCCAGCCTGAGGCCGCCATGCAGCTCAAGAAAAAGATCGGTGAACTGGAACGGGCCCGCGACAACGCGACGACCTACACGGAGTGGGAACAGCTGGGCATGGAGCTCGACGCGCTGACCGGGCTCGACCTGTGGAAGCTCGACAACACCTCGCCTGACTACAATTACGAGCTCATTCACGAGCGCCTGGTGTCGCTGCGCACCCTGCAGGAACAGGGCCGTACGCGAGAGCTGATCCGCTCCCTGCGCGAAGGCCTGCACCACGACCTCGGCAACATGGGGAACCCCGACCTTTACTGCCGCGCCTATGTCGGGACAAAGCGCCTGATCGAAGAGTATGTGGACCAGGTTTGTGCGGCCCTTTCGTACGTGCGCGACCAACCGTCTACCGTCGTTCCCTTTGACGAGAAGCTGCGCTTCTTCGAAGACACGTCGCGCAGTTTTGGCCAACCCTCCCTGATGCTTTCCGGCGGCGCCACGCTCGGCCTGTTCCATATCGGCGTCTGCAAGGCCCTTCACGAACAGGGCCTGCTCCCGAAGGTGATCTCCGGCTCCAGTGCCGGCTCCATCATGGCGGCCATGGTGGGCTCGCATACCGATGAAGAACTTGTTGCCATGTACGAAGGCGACAGCTGGTACAGCGATGCCTGGCACTGGAAGAATCCCCTGCGCGGCTTCCTCGGCGAAGGCTTTGCCGACCAGAAGCAGCTGGAAACCTTCCTGCGCCGCAACATCGGCGAATACAGCTTTGAAGAAGCCTTCGAACGCACGGGGCGCCATGTCAACGTGACGGTCTCCCCGGTGCATGAGCACCAGAAGGCCCGTCTGATGAATGAACTGACGTCGCCCTACCTGCTGCTGTGGAGCGCCGTGCTTGCCTCTTGTGCGGTACCCGTGCTGTTCCCGCCGGTCACCCTCACCACCAAGAACGAGGGCGGTGATTACCTGCCCTACATGCCGCGCGAGCGCTGGGTGGACGGCTCCGTGAAAAGCGACCTGCCGCGCGAACGCCTCATGCACCTGTACAACGTGAATTTCTTCATCGCCGTGCAGGTGAATCCGCATATCGTGCCGTTCATGGAAAGCGACAAGCGCCGTCTGGAAAAGCGTTTTACCTCCTGGCCGAAGCGCGTGGTCCGCGAAGAACTGAAGTTCCACGGTGCGGGACTGATGAACTTCCTCCGTACCCAGGTAAAGCACGAGGCCTCGCGACAGTTGCTGGGGCATGCCTACACCATTCTTTCGCAGCGCTACTACGGCGACGTCACCATTGCCCCGCGTCGCTACACGGTGGAGCATTTCCGGCATGTGATGGCCGAACCGAATGTGGAACGCTGGAACTGGTTCCGCCTGCAGGGAGAGCGGGCAACGTGGCCCAAGATCGCAATGATCCGCACACATACGCGGATCAGCGAAACACTGACCGACAGCATCCAGGTGCTGCACAAGCAGCGCGCGCGTCGTCGCGAGGACCAGTTGCGCGTGGTGCCCGTTCGCGGGCCGGACGAGCGCTCCACCGGCACCGACTGACCACGGCCGTTACACGGAGAGGCGCCCCCTGTGGCGCCTTTCTTGTTGGCGCCGCGCCACACGTCCCGTCGCGGGTCTTGCGTCGCCTTCGCCCCACCCGCAACGGCCCGGTTGTACGGCATCCGGCAGGGCTGCCATGGCGTCCGTTCGGCTGCTCCCTGCGGCCAGCCGGCCGACCGGCACGAGCGTGCCATCGACATGCAGATACGGCCCGCTATAGTGGGCCCCACTTCCCTTTCATCGCCATGCAAACGGAGCGCGCATGACCCAGATCCAGATTCCCGGCTACACCCTGAAGCGCAAGCTCGGCCAGGGGGGTATGGCGGCGGTATTTCTCGCCGTCCAGGAATCGTTCGGGCGTGATGTCGCCATCAAGATCATGCTGCCGTCGATGGCGAAGGAAGCGGACTTTGCCGAGCGCTTCCTGCGTGAAGCACGGACCATGGCCAGCCTGTCACACCCGCACATCATCGTGGTGCATGACGTGGGCAATACGGGATCGCTCTACTACTACGCCATGGCGTACCACAACGGCGGCGACCTCACACAACGCATCCGCGGTGGCGGACTGACACCGCAGGAGGCCCTGCGCATCACCCGCCAGATTGCCGATGCGCTGGCCTTCGCCCACGACCAGGGCTACGTCCACCGTGACATCAAGCCTGACAACGTGCTGTTCCGCGAGGTGGACGACGCCGCCATCCTCACCGACTTCGGCATTGCCAAGAGCCTGAACAACGACGAGAACCAGCTGACGCAGGCCGGTGCCACCGTCGGCACGCCGAAATACATGAGCCCGGAACAGGCGCGCGGACAGCGCATCGACGGTCGCTCGGATCTCTACAGCCTGGGCGTGATGCTCTACGAGATGCTGACCGGACAGCCGCCCTTTCTGGCCCAGGAAGCCGTGACGCTGGCCATCAAGCATTGCCAGGAGCCGGTGCCGCGACTGCCCCAGGAGCTGGCGCGATTCCAGCCGCTGATGGACAGCCTCCTGGCCAAGGTGCCTTCGCAGCGTCCGGCCAATGGTCACGACCTGGTAGCCACGCTCGACGCCCTGATCACCCCGGGCCGCCCCGCCACTTTTACTACCCGCCCGGTGGTTGCCGACAAGGTCGCCGCTGACGCACCTACCGTGGTGGCACCGGCCTTGCGCGACACCGCCACGGCGCCGGCGCCCGCTCCGAAGGGCGCGACCACGGCCATCACGCCCCCGCGCGCCTACGAACCGTTTTACCGCAGCGAAGAAACCAGCAGCGGTGGTCTGCTCAGCCGGCGTTTTGCCGCCACGGCCGCGTTTTCCTGCGACGACTGGGAAGAGTTCAAGACGCAACTCCAGACGCTGCAGGGCGAGCTGGCCGACTGGCTGCAGCGCAGGGGGAAGAAAGCCCGTACCTTGCAGATTGGCGTTCAGGCCCACCCCTGGATTCAGGGTCGCGTGCTGGATGTCTTCCGCAAAGCCCGGAACGAGAACTCTCCCCTCGCGGCCGTACTCCAGCAGGCGGAAGTCACG
The DNA here is from genome assembly GCA_035706925.1 of Moraxellaceae bacterium. Lineage (GTDB taxonomy): Bacteria > Pseudomonadota > Gammaproteobacteria > Pseudomonadales > Moraxellaceae > UBA2031. The sequence goes on along the minus strand of DASSUO010000188.1, from coordinate 11,078 downwards.
GTTCACGTGTATGCGGAAGATGACCCCGTGGGCGAGTTCCTGGCCCTCAGCGACAAGGACGGCAAGCCGATCCGGGCCGATGCCGACGCGACCTGAGGCGAGCTGGAAAAATAGCTCTGCCAAGGGTTGCCAAACGGTCGGCGCTCAGTAATATACGCGGCTCTTGCCGCCAGCCCCGCTGGCGCAACGGGTCGTTAGCTCAGTCGGTAGAGCAGCGGACTTTTAATCCGTTGGTCCCGCGTTCGAGTCGCGGACGACCCACCATATTCCAGCGGTTTTCCGGTACTCGCGCCGGACCGCCCACTCCGGCAGCCCAGCCGGATCATGCCTCCCCCGCCACCGACACCTTTGTCCCGGCTCCCTCGGGGTCCGTTGCGCCCTCCTTCCTGTCGGACGGGTACGTCCCGGCAGCTGAAGCGCCTCCTCTCGTCAGGCAGGCCGATCGTCAGCGATACCGCCACTGCCCCTTTTGTTTCGCTCCCATACAAATCTCGCATGGCGGAAAGGCCGCCCCGGCACTTAACTCATTCGCAAGCCTTCGTGTGGATAGTGAGCGGAATGTTGTCAGCTCATGCGCAATCGCGCCAACGCGTCAGAATCTTCCTGTGGATCATTCTCGGGCTGGTCGTGTTCGCTGTCGGGTTTTCCGCGGTGTACCGCGCCGCGTGGGACGATATCCAGCGCACGGACTATACGGTGTACACGGCGGCCGGGCAGGCCGTACTGGATCACACCGACATTTACCGGGCGCATAACGCACGCGGCTGGAGCTATGTCTATCCGCCCCCGTTTGCCCTGCTGCTGGCCCCTCTGGCGCGGTTGCCTGGAACCCTGGGTGCCCTGCTGTGGTACCTGCTGGAAATCGGCAGCCTCGTCGCGACGTCCTGGATGGCAGTCTTCATGCTGAAGCGGGACATTCCCGACCACCACAAGGACCTACTGTACGCGCTGCCGATACTCTCGCTGGCCACGCTGCTGGTGTCGGGCGCCATGCGCTGTCAGGCATCCGGATTCATGATCGCGCTGATGGTGGCCGCGTTTCACTGGCATTTCCGGGGAAAGCCCGTGTTCGCCGGTCTCAGTCTTGCGGCGGCGACCGTGCTCAAGGTGTTCCCGATCACCCTGCTGCTCTATTTCATCGCCCGTCGGCAATGGCGAACGGTCATGGTGACACTGGGCGGCATCGTTTTGCTGATGCTGTTGCCCGCCCTGTTCTGGGGCTGGCACACGAATCTCGACATGATCGCCCGCTGGACCGATGTGGTTGGCCGTACGGCCCTGATATCCAACCCCGGTCGCGCGCTCGCGTCCCCCCTTTTCGGCCAGTTGCTGGATGCCTACAAACCGCGCAACCAGTCGCTCGAGGCCTTGCTCCTGTCCGCCAGTCTTTCGCCCGCGCTGGTGAAGTATGGCGTGGTGCTGTGCGCCACCCTGATGATGGCGGCCATGCTGCTGGCCAGCAAGGCGGTCGTGGATACCACCACCGAACTCGCACTGGCCTCGGCGTTCATGGTCTGGACCCTGCTCGTGCCGCCGGTGTCGGAAACCCACTATTTCGGGGCGCTGATCATGCCCATCACCACCCTGCTCGGGCTGATCCTCTATGGCTCGCTGGACCGGCACCGGCAGCGGTGGGGAATCATTACGCTGGGGGCGGTCATGATCGGCGTCATGTTCCTCATCGGCTGGGAAACGACGGCGGTGTTGCGTCCGCTATGCCTCGCCTCTCTGCTCCTGTGGGGAGTCCTCACCGGCTTTGTTGTCCGCTATCGCCCGCTTGCCCTGATGAACGCCGCTCTGCACGACCGTGCCGGGCTGGAAGGAGCCGACAATGCGCCGGTCGCTGCCGTCCCGGTCATTGATCATCCCGACCACACGGCGGAAGCCGAACGCCGCGATTGAACATGCCGATGCGTGTGGATTCGTGCGCCAGACTCCGCTTACCAAGTCCCTACACAACAATCCGACCTGCGGCCTTCCGCTGTTTCAGCCCAACTATACTGACTGAGCCGCACAGCACCCTCTCATGTGCAGGAGCAATGGAAAATGGCAAGCATCGACAGGAGCAAGGAGTCCCGCCCGACCGGGAAGCAGGGGTTTGCCTCGATGGACAAGGAAAAGCAGCGGCAAATCGCCAGCAAGGGCGGTCATGCCGCCCATCTGAAAGGCACAGCCCACGAGTTCACGAGCGAAGAAGCACGGGCCGCCGGTCGCAAGGGAGGAGAAGCCTCTCATGGTGGCCGCGGTCGCAATGCCACATGAACCCGACCCGGTGCGTTCCACGGGGCGCACCGGGTCGATCTCCCCATCGGCGGGCGCATGCAAGCGCAAATCGCGTCGGTCGATGTCGCACTTCACGCCTTTATTTCGAGCCATCTCAGGCCAGTTGCGCCCTCAGGGTCTTCGCCGCCTCCACCATCTGTTGTAGCGCCGCCTTCACCTCGGGCCAGCCACGCGTCTTGAGACCACAATCGGGATTCACCCAGAGCCGCGACACCGGCAGGTGCGCCTGCGCGGCCGACAACAGATGCTGCATGTCGGCTGCGCGCGGCACGCGCGGAGAGTGGATGTCATAAACCCCCGGGCCCATCGCGTTCGGATAGTCGAACGCACTGAAGGCCCGCAGCAGCTCCATGGCGGATCGCGCCGTTTCGATGGTGATCACGTCTGCATCCATGGCCGCAATGTGCTCAATGCAGTCATTGAAGTCCGCATAACACATGTGCGTATGAATCTGCGTGCAGTCCTCTACGCCGCTGACCGCGAGACGAAACGCACGCACCGCCCATGCCCAGTAGTTCGCCTGCTCGCGGCGCCGCAATGGCAGACCCTCGCGAAAGGCCGGCTCGTCCACCTGGATGATCGCGATGCCGGCGCGCTCCAGGTCCACGACCTCCTCGCGAATGGCCAGGGCCAGCTGCGCGGCTACCTCCGATCGCGGGAGATCGTCGCGCACGAAGGACCAGCACACCATGGTGACCGGCCCGGTGAGCATGCCCTTGACGGGTCGGTCCGTCAGCGACTGCGCGTGGCGCGCCCACTCCACTGTCATCGGCGTGGGCCGACTGACATCGCCGACAATAAGCGGCGGCTTCACGCAGCGACTGCCGTAGCTCTGCACCCAGCCGAACCGGGTGAACGCAAAGCCGGACAATTGTTCGCCAAAATATTCGACCATGTCATTGCGCTCGGCCTCACCGTGCACGAGTACGTCGAGACCCAATGCCTCCTGCTCGCGAATCGCGTGGGCGATCTCCTCGCGCATGGCCTGCTCGTACTCGGCAAGAGTGCAATCGCCTGCGCGCAGGGCCGACCGCGCCTGACGGATCAATGGCGTCTGCGGAAATGATCCTATCGTCGTTGTCGGCAACAGCGGCAGCTGCAGGGCAGCGGCCTGCGCCAACTCACGCGCGGGAAAAGGACTGCGTCGCTCCGCATGCGCCGGCGTCAGGGCCGCAACGGCGGCGCGTACGGCGGGATCGACGACGCCAGGGGCAGCCCGCCGTGCCCGCACTGCCGTGGCGGATTGCCGCAGTCCAGTAATCACCGCTGGATCGGCTGGCGCCTCAAGGGCGCGACGAAGCAGGCTCACCTCGTCGAGTTTCTGCACGGCAAACGACAATCCGTCGCGGAGCGATTCCGGCAATCCTTGCTCGCGTTCCGCATCCACCGGCACGTGCAGCAGGGAACAGCTGGTCGCAATCCAGAGACGATCGCCGAGCCGGGCACGCGCCTCCTGCAGCGTCTCCAGCGTGCGGCCGAGATCCGCGCGCCAGACATTGCGGCCATCGATGACGCCCAGCGAGAGCACCTTGTAGGCGGGGAGCTGATCGATGACGCGTCGCCACTCCTCGCCGCTGCGCAGGACATCGATATGCAGCCCGGCGACAGGCAGGCGTACGGCGGTCCACAGATTATCGTCGAGCGGAGCGAAATAGGTGGCCAGCAGCAACTGCAGGTCGCGGCGCTGCAGTCGGTTGTAGGCGAACTCGAACGCAGCCTGCCAGGCCGGAGACAGATCCAGTGACAGGATCGGTTCGTCCACCTGCACCCACTCCGCGCCGAGTGCGGCCAGGCGGTCCAGGATCTGGCCATACACACCGAGCAGGCGCGGCAACAGGTCGAGTCGATCGAAGGCCTCACCCTGGCACTTGCCCAGCCAGAGCCAGGTCAGCGGCCCCAGCAGTACGACCTTAGCCTGATGTCCCTGCGCACGCGCCTCCTCCACCTGATCGAAGAGGCGTGAACTGCGCAGCGAAAACTCCTGGTCTGCCGTCAGCTCGGGCACCAGGTAGTGATAGTTGGTGTCGAACCATTTCGTCATTTCCTGCGCGACGGCATCGCAGCCGCAAGGGGCCCGGCCACGCGCCATGCGGAACAGGGTGTCGAGTTCGATGTCCTCCCCGGGGGCGGCAAACCGGGCGGGAATGGCGCCCAGGAGGGCAGAGGTTTCCAGGACATGATCGTAGAAGGCGAAATCACCCACCGTCACGAAATCCAGGCCGGCATCCGCCTGCAGGCGCCAGTGACGGGCCCGCAGGTCCCGACCGGTGGACTCCAGTTCGTCCCGGCTCAGCTGACCGGCCCAGTACGCCTCCAGCGCGCGCTTGAGCTCACGATCGGCGCCAATGCGTGGGAACCCCAGGATATGTGTCTTCATGATGCAGTCCTCGAATGCGATGAGGCGATTCTCGGATGGCCTTTACTCAAATCAAAATCAACTATTTAATTGTCTTCATGAATTCCATTCATCATCCAGTCATCGACCTGCGCCATCTGCGCACCCTGGCCACCCTGCGTGAGGCGGGCTCCCTGGCAGAGGCGGCGGAACGGCTGCACTTGACGCAATCGGCCCTCTCGCACCAGCTCAAGAGTCTGGAGGCGGATACGGGCCTCACCCTGTATGTGCGCAAGAGCCAGCCGCCGCGCTTCACCCGCGCGGGCGAGCGCCTGCTGGCCCTGGCTGATCTTGTCCTTCCCGCCCTGCGGGAGGCCGCACGTGATCTGGTCCGCCTGCGCGACGGCCGCAGCGGGCGACTGGTCATGGCCATCGAATGTCACAGCTGTTTTGAATGGCTGATGCCCGCCCTCAACCGCTTCCGGCAGGACTGGCCTGAGGTGGAGCTCGACTTCACCAGCGGATTTCATGCCGATGCGCAGGACCTGCTGCGACGTCGCGAGCTGGATCTTGTCGTGACCTCCAATCCGGGGCCCGACCCGTCACTGCGCTTCGTGCCGCTGTTCGACTACGAGGCACGTCTTGTGGTCGGACTGCAGCACCCGCTGGCATCGCGCGACCATGTGGTGCCGGGCGACTTGGCGGACCAGACCCTGATTACGTATCCGGTCGACGAGGAACGGCTCGACGTGTTCGCCCACTTCCTGACGCCGGCCGGCATCCGTCCGGCCGCCCTCCGTCACAGCGAGCTGACGTTGATGATGGTGCAGCTCGCCGCCAGCGGGCGCGGGGTCTGTGCCCTGCCCGGCTGGGCCGCGCAGGAATTTGAGCAACGCGGGTGGATACGCACGCTTCCGCTGGGTGCCCACGGTACGTGGCGCACGCTGTATGCGGCGATTCGGGAGGAGGACGCCGACCTCGCCTTCCTTCAGGATTTTCTGCTGACGGCCCGCACGACAAGCGAGGCGACCCTGGCGGGGATTCGGCCGGCAGTTTTTGGTTCAAAACAATAACGCCCCATTCGGGGCGTTATTGTTTTGCTGCATCAGCTGTCTGGAATCAGACTGTTCCGCTTGCGGTCAAGCAGTCATACGGTCATCCAGTCATTCGGTCGCACGGTCACATGGTCACATGGCCAATCACGAGTGTCCGCACGGGTATCACTTTGCTGATGCACCCGGCGTGGCAGTACCGCTCTCCGCCGGCGCTGCGGAGGCGGCCGCCGGTGCGGGCGGCAACTTCACCAGGCGCTTCTCCAGTGACAATCCCGGCGGTACCTTGTCATAGCGGCCATCGAGCGCCGCATCGATGGCGGCCAGTCGCGCCGCAGGCAAGGGATGCGTCTTGTAGAGCAGCGAGAAGCGGTCGCTCGGACCGCTGGCCTGCAGGCGATCCAGCACCGCGGGCAAGCCATAGGTGTCATAGCCTGCCCGCGTCGCATAATAGATGCCGAGGCGGTCGGCTTCGAACTCCGACTCCTTGTCCAGCGAGCGCGAATAAATTTCCGCGCCATTGCCCACCAGCGCCTTGACCGTGTCGTTTCCGGCCTTGCGCGTAAGGAATTCCTGGCCCATCGACACGGCCCGCTGCTTCTGCATCAGGTGCACGTGGTGACGCGCATTCACGTGACCGATTTCATGTGCAAGCACGCCGGCCAGCTCGGCCTCGCTTTGCAGCATGGCGTACAGCCCTCGCGTCACGAAGACATAGCCACCTGGTGCCGCAAAGGCGTTCACGCTGGACGATTCAATCACGCCGAAGGTCCAGTTGAGGTCCGGACGCCCACTCTGCGCTGCGACATAGCGACCCACCCGATTGACGTATTTTTGCAGGGCATCGTCCTGCACCAGGGGAGCGGCGCCCAACAGTCGCCCCGCCACTTCGCGACCGAGTTTTTCTTCGTCGGCGTCGGAGGGATTGCCAACCAGCGGAATGGCCGTGTCAGAGGCGTTGGCGGCATCGCTCGTCACGCCAAGCTTTTCGCGCGCCATCTGGTCCAGCATCTTGCGGTCAACAATGCCACCCAGATCCACGGCATCCGCAGGGGGCGTCATGAAGGCGACGGCAAGTACCAGCGCAGAGCACGCCTGCAACGCACCCCTACGATAAGAACGAGTCATGTGTCTTCTCCTTACTTTCCGGCCGGGGCCGGCAACGGCTCGACCGTGCGAACCGTAAGCTTGCCGGCATGGGCAAAGGCGTCGGCGTCGGCGCGGCTCGTGCGATAGGTCTCGACCCTGGCAACTTGCGCCTCGTTGAAGCTGGCCGTCGCCAGGTCGGCGGAATCGAGCCCGCGCACGCCCGTGGTCGTACTCACCGTCCCGGTGCCCGCCCGTCCCGAAGCCACATTGGCAAGGCCCGCCAGGTTGCTGCCCGCCGGCGCGGTCGCATGACGCACGCTCAACATGCGCACCCAGCCCGTGCGCGTACCGGCCTTTACCTGGTACCAGCCGCCACTGCGCGTGACGATGCTCACCTTGGCCCCTGCCGGGAGTTTGGCCACTTCTTTGGCGTCGGCAAACGGCTTGGCGCGCAGGGAATCGGCGCGACCCAGCGTGCCAGCGTCGGCGGCCAGCGTAGCCGCCGGCAACGCCAGCAGCAGGCCAACAGCCAGCGGACGTAACGTCTTCAGGTTCATGAGTGTTCTTCTCCTTTTTCGAGTAGCGCGGTGGCCAGCAGGGCCTGCCAGTCTTCGGGGGCTTCGCTGCGGATACGTCCCTCGGCACGCCACACCGTGAGGCGTTCCACAGGCAACGCGGCGGCCACACCCGACTCACTGATGAGTTGCCGCAGATCGCGCTGCATGGTCGCCGCTTCGTCAGCTACCGCGGCCCAGCCACTCTCGTCATCCACGGGATGCGCCCAGCACACCACCAGGGTGTTTTCAAACAAGCGCCACAGTCCGCTTTGGCGCCCCTGAATGTACTCAACGCTGCTGTCGTGTCGACCCACCTTGGCCAGGCGTGCGGCCAGTTTGGCGATCGCCGCCTCTTCACGCGTTTCCAGCCGGAAGCGCAAGACGAGCATCAGTCCACGCAGCGCACCACCCCGTGCGTCGCTACGCGCGACCAGCGAGCTGTCGAGCGCGCGCGCCGTGGCAAAGGCGTAAATGCGCGCGACCGAGAAATACAGCGCGCCAATGAACACCGGGCCCGTCAGATTGATGTAGACATTTCCTACGTTGACCGTGGCATAGGAAAATGCCAGCAAGCCGAACTGCGACAGGCCATAGACCCGGTCGAGCTTGTTGGAGGCGCCACTGCGCCAGAACGCAAAGGCGGTGCCCCAGATGATCAGCAGCCCCATGCCCAGGTAGAACAGCCGGGCTTCCGGCGCACGCAACCAGTCGCCATGGCGCATGTTGTCGATGGCTGTTGCCAGGATCTCCACACCGGGGAAGCTGCGGTCCAGCGGCGTGCCACGCACATCCAGCAGGCCTGCGGCCGTCGACCCGATGATGATCGTCTTGTTGCGGAACTCGTTGGCCGGACGCGCGGGCTTTTCTTTCAGCAAATCGAGATAGACATCGCTGAAGCTGACGTAATGGTAGGTGAAAGGCTTGCCGCGCCAGTTCAGCAGCAGGTCATCCGGCGCATCCTTTCCCTTTCCTTCGGCTTGCGCCACAACGTTGGGGAGAGACGGAATTTCCCAGCCGGACGCATCGATCCAGACCGGATAGCTGCGCACCACGCCATCGCTGTCCGGATAGACATTGTGGGTGCCGAGATGCCCGGCGCGCTGTGCGCCGACAAAGGGCGGGATCACCATGGCAACCTTGGTGCCGTTTTCAGCATCGGGCGAGGCCACGACGCCCGGAATGCGCGAGGCGTCCAGCTGTGACAGGGCGTCATGCTGTTCGTCGAGGCGCAGCATGGGCAGGAACACGTCCGGGCTTTTGGCCAGGACATCGTTGAAGTAGGCGTCGCTGTCAGGGTTCTGGATGTCAGGGTCGCTGAACAACACGTCGAAGACCACCGCCTTCGGCTGCTGCGCATTGACCTTCTCGAGAAACTCGGCCAGCACCTGGCGCGGCCAGGGCCAGCGTCCGTAATCCGCCGACATGGCGGCCAGGGATTTTTCATCGATGTCGACAATGACAATGTCGGGATCGGGCTTGGGCACATTCACACGCAGGCGCAGCATGAGGTCGAATGTGCTCTGGCGCATGCCGCCGAAATAATTCACGGTGCCGGCATCGACCACTGCAATGACCGTGAAGACAACCGCCAGGTACAGGAAGAAACTCTGGCGCAGCCGGCGGCCGAGGGTGTCGGCAGTACGCGCAAGCCAGGTCTTGAGACGTTGCAGGAATTCGGACACGGAACTTCCCTTGTTGTGGACTCAGGCAGGCGGAGGGGCATGCCGGAATGCCGCCCCTGCGAAGGTGGACATCACGTGCGGAGTTCCACCCGCATGGCGAACCGGATGACTGCCTCGCGCCCTGCTCCGCGACCTTAGCACACCGGTGCGAGGCGACAAGGGACCCACCCTTTGCACTGCCGACGCCGCCACAGAATTACGCCGGATTCTCCGGGAGCCCAGGTGCGCTCCTCAATTCCCGAGATAGGGCTTGAACGCCGTGCTCCAGCGCTCGCGGAAATGCCCCTCGTGCGATTCCACATACCGGACGGCAAACCCTTCACGCTCGGCCAGTGCCAGCCCGCGCTCAGGCCCCAGCACATTGAGTGCCGTCGTCAGGGCATCGGTCCGGGTCGCTCCTTCCTTCGCCGGCAGCACGAGCGTGACGGACACGCCGTCATGCGTGACGGGATAGCCCGTTACCGGATCCAGCGTGTGTGTATAGGTGTGCCCGCCCAGCACCCGTACATTGCGGTAGGCGCCGGAGGTGGAGACGGCGCTATTGGCGGCCAGCAGCGTGCGCCCTGATTGACCGGTGGCGTCCAGTGGCTCGATGGCCAAGGCCCACGCGCCCCCGCCGGGACGTTGTCCCTGCTGCAGAGACGTTCCTGCCACGCTGGCCAGGTAATCATGAATTCCCGCACGTTCCAGCACGGCGACCATGGCATCGACCCCCGCGCCTTCCCCGAGGGAAGAAAGATCGATGCGAACGTCGCTGGTACGACGGGCACGACCATGGGGAACATCGAGCTCGATACGGGTCCAGTCGACGCGTGCCCGCGCCGCCGCGACGGCCGCCGCGGTGGGCGTGATGACCGGGGCCGGCGTGGCGCCGAATCCCCAGAGCTCCACCAGGGGCCCTACCGTCACATCGTACGCGCCGCCAGACAACCGGCTCACGTCGGCCGCTACCTGCAGCGACTGCATCAGGAGGGGCGATACCGGCCGCCACTCGCCGACCGGGGCCAGGTTGAAGCGCATCAACTCGCTGTCGCGCCAGGTGGTGAGCGTGTCTTCGACCTCGTCGATCGCCTGCTGCAGGGAGGCATGCAGGGTGAGCACACTGACGCCCGGCGGCAAGGCGGCCACCCGCACACGCCACTGCATGCTGTGATAGGCGATGCCCCCCAGCGTGACAGGGGGTGCCTCAAGCGACGTTGCGGGCCGTGCCACAAAGACGCAACCGGCCAGCCCCGTCGTCACTGTCAGCGCCATTACGGCAATCCGCCACATCCTCATCATGGGTCGCCTCCTGTCTTCAATGTCCCGTCGCCCAGACAATTCGATCGGACAATTCTGCCTCGCCCGGGACAATCCCACTGCCAATCCGAGAAGGCCCGCGTTCTACTGGCGACAGCCTGGCTCTACGCGGGCCCTTCCCCGTTCTTCCGGAAGCTGTTCCCGCCTTACCCGGGCCACTTCCCGTTCTACCGGAAACAGGACCCGCCCTCGCCGGGACAGCCCCCCCGTTGTACCGGAGGCAGACCCCAAAAAACATCGGGCCGGCAAAAGCCGGCCCGATGTTCACTCATGACACGAGGCGCACTCAGTGCACCGACACGTCCGCAGGCGGGAAGCTCTGGTACTTCACGCCAGCCATCTGCTGGACGATACGCACGACCTGGCAGCTGTAGCCCATTTCGTTGTCGTACCACACGTACAGCGTCACGTGGTTGCCGTTCACGATGGTGGCCTGGGCATCGAACACGCCGGCAGAGCGGGAACCGACGAAGTCCGTGGACACCACTTCGGTGGAGTTCGTGTAGTCGATCTGGCCCTGGAGGTCGGAGTACAGCGCCACCTGGCGCATGTATTCATTGATCTCTTCCTTGGTGACGGCGTTGGGCAGCGTCAGGTTCAGGATGGCCATGGAGACGTTGGGGGTCGGCACGCGGATGGAGTTGCCGGTGAGCTTGCCCTGCAACTGCGGCAGCGCCTTGGCGACGGCCTTGGCGGCGCCGGTCTCGGTGATCACCATGTTCAGCACGGCGGAACGGCCGCGGCGGTCGGCCTTGTGGTAGTTGTCGATCAGGTTCTGGTC
>DASSUO010000187.1:0-30606 GCA_035706925.1 Moraxellaceae bacterium | reverse complement strand
TGATACTCGTCGTAGCTTTTCTGGTTCAGTCGCGAGAGACAGGCCTCCTGCATTCCCGCCGGCTGGTCGCGGCATTGCTGCTCCGCGCTCACCTTCGCGCTTTCATACCACGCCTGCGTTGTGCATCCGGCAAGAAGGGGGGCGAGCCACAAGAGCCAGCGGCCGTAACGAATCATTCAGAATGCTCCTGACGATGTTGTGGTGTGGGGCTGTCATTCCGGGAGCGTGCCGCTACGGAACTCCCGCGGCGTGATCCCCGCCCAGCGCCGGACCGGGCTGAAGCTGGATGTATCACCATAGCCCAGGCGTTAGCCGACCAGTGACCTGCACTGTGACGTGACTTGCGGTTTCTACGCATAGGCATTGAACACCAACGTTGCTACGTTGCGCGCGGTCCGGGGGGAGAATCCTTCCACCCGGTCGCCTTGTGTCCACGGACACGCATCGCCCCGGGAGAGGTCGTCCGAGCCTCCTCTCTCCGTCTTGACGCCGGACCGGCACGGAGCCGGTCCCCGGGAATCCCGCCTCCCGGGGCGATTTTTTATCTTCGGTCATCGCGCCTTCCGGCGGCCTGCCTTAGGGCCGCGGCCTCTTCACGGGTACAATCCCGGCCCGTCTTCCTGACAGCGTGTGCCCCATGAGCAGCATCAACTGGTTCCCTGGCCATATGGCCAAGGCCATCAAAGACATCAAGGATCTCCTGCCCCGGGTGGATCTCGTCATCGAGGTGCTGGATGCACGCATTCCCTACAGCTCCTCGAATCCGGTGATCGAAGAGTTCCGGCAGGGCAAGCCCTCGCTCAAGGTGCTGACCAAGGCCGACCTTGCCGATCCGGCGCTCACCGAGCAGTGGCTGGCCTGGTTCGACGCACAACCCGGTGTGAAGGCGGTGGCGGTGTCCACGGAACAGCCGCAGCAGATTCTCGCGGTGGGCAATGCCGTGCGCCGCTTGATGGGCGGACGCACCGACGCACTTGGCAACATCACGGCGCTCATCACGGGCATACCCAATGTCGGCAAGTCGACGCTGATCAATACGCTGGCCGGCCGCACCGTCGCCAAGGCGGCCAATACGCCGGGCGTGACGCAGCATCAGCAGCGCATCGACCTGGGTGATGGTCTCGTGCTCATCGATTCGCCGGGCATTCTCTGGCCCAAGATCCACAATCCTGCGAGCGGCTACCGGCTGGCGCTGACCGGCGCCATCAAGGACACGGCCATCGATCACGACGACATCGTGTTCTGGGGCATCGCCCTGTTGCTCAAACGCTATCCCGACATGCTGCGGCAACGTTTCACGCTCGAACCGTGGCCGGACACCGAAATCGAGTTCCTGGAAGCGGTGGGGCGGCAGCGCGGTTGCCTCGGCAGCGGCGGACGTGTCGACTTGCACAAGGTCTGCAGCATCGTGCTGACCGAATTCCGGGCCGCCATGCTGGGCCGCATTACGCTGGAATCGCCGGAAGAAGCCGAGCAGGAGCGTGCCGTGGTGGCGATTGCCATCGCGGAACGTCAGCGGCTGGAAGAAGAAAAGAAGAAGGCGCGCAAACAGGCCTTCAAGGCCCGCAACGCGCAGAAAAAATGATGGCGAGGGACTGTGCGCGAGTGACCTCGCCTCAGTCCTGCTCGTCCTGCCACTGCGTATACGTCATGCGCGGCACTTCCATGCGGTCCCCTGTGCGGCAATACCAGGCGGGAGATCCCATTCGCCCCACGGGCGTGAAGTCGTGCATGCGCAGGTTGTCGCCCATGTACTCATCGGCGACATGGAACATCACCACCTCACCCACCAGTACCGAGTAGTTGCCGAACGGCAGCGTACTGTGCAGCCGGCATTCCAGCGCGGCCTTCGCCGCGGCAACGCGCGGAACCCCGATACACAAAGATGGCGCTGCGGCCAGGCCCGCTGCCTCCAGCTCGCTGGCATCGTCCGGGAAGTCGGCGGCCGAAAGGTTCATGGCCGGCAGCAGTTCCTCGGTGACGAGATTCACCACGAATTCACCATTGGCCACGATATTGCGGCCGGTGTGCTTGAGGCTGCCGTCCGGGTTGTGCGCGACGCTGATCATGATCAGGAGTGGATCAGAGCCGATGGCATTGAAAAAACTGAACGGCGCCAGGTTGACCACGCCGGCCGGGCTGACCGAGGTGACCCAGGCAATGGGGCGGGGAACCACGACATTGGTCAGCAGTTTGTAGTTGGCGCTGCTGGAGTGTTCGGCGGGGTCGATATGCATGAAGGCGTCGGGGCAGTGACACGGGCCGACAAGCCTAGGCAAAAGGGACGGTCCGGGCAATCGGACGATGCGGACCGCCGCCCGCCGGTTCAGGCGGGGTCGCGGGGCTCGAGCTCGACATCGAGTGCCTGGGCGAGCTGCAGTGCGTGCCCCCATTCCTCACGCGTTCCCAGCAGGCCGATGGCGAGGCGCAGCATGGCGTCGCGCGTCTGCTTCCAGCTGGTGGCATCGCCGGCGGGCTCGAGGTGAAAGCGGAAGCCCAGGTATTCGACGCCGTGGATCAGCGCATCCATTTGCAGTCGTGTCGGCCGGGGTCGGCCCACGCGCTCGGCGACCTGGGCCATGGAGTCGGCGATGAGCGTCAGGGCGCGTTCGCGCTGTGCCGACACGGGTGAGCGGGGATCGTGCAGCTCGGCGAAGATGGGGCGCAACAGGGGGCCGAGTTCGCCGGACCAGCGTCGCCAGGCCTCGAGCGCGGCCTCGATGGCGGCCACGCCGTCGTCGAGATCGATCACGGCGACAATGAGGCCGGCGATGAGTCGTTCCGCCAGCTCCTGCAATACCTGGTCGACCGCGGCACGCACGTTCTGAAAGTGCTTGTGGAAAGTGGGGCGGGAGACGCCCGCGAGGGCGAGCACCTTGTCGAGCGTGAGACCGTGATAACCCGTCAGGCCGTAGACCGTCCGCGTGGCGTCCAGCAGGCGCCGTCGCTGCGTTTCCAGGGCCTCTGGTGTGGCCGCAGGACGGCCGCGGGGGGGAGAGGGTCGGCGGGCGGGCGCAGGGCGGGCAGTCGGCGCGGGAGGGGTGGCGCGGGGCATGAAAAGGAGCTCGGACAAGGCAGGCCCTAACCATACCCCCGGACGCTCTCGAGTCAACGCGGTGTCGTGTGCAAGGTGCTGAATGGTGAATTGGGGCGAGGGCCTGCCTTTCCCGAGGGCGCCGGGCTGGTCATCCTTGGGGCAGTGCCGGCGTTTCCGGCCGGCGACCCGTCGCCTTAGGAAGAGACCATGATGTCCGAAACACAAGCGGCCGCGATGACCAAGGATGCCGCAGAACCAGAAGGCTTTGCCTTGCTGTCCAATCCCCTCGACTGGCGAACGATAGACCGCCTCATCCTGCTGGGCGCACTGACCATGCTGGCTCCCTGCCTGTTTGGCGTGGTGTTGTGGCTGGCCGGGCATCGAGTGCCCGAGTTCTTCCGGCCCGGCCCCCTGCAGGCGCTGCTGTCGTTCTACGCGCTGCATGCCCTCTGCCTCAGTCTCTTTCTGGTGAAGGCCTGGAAGCGACGGGCCACCGTCGACTACTGGCCTGCCTTCGAGAATTTCATCATCGGTTCCTTCGTGGCGGTGGTGATGCTGAGCACCTGGATGGTCGGCACTCACTACACGCAGGGGCTGCTGCTGCTGTTCCTCGGCATCAACATCACGTCCGCACTGGCCGACATCAAGAAGATCCGGGTGGCCTATCTCGTCGTTTGCGCACTGTATGCCGTCCTGGCCATCGCGGATTTCACCGGCATTGCGCCGTATGCCCCACTGTTTGCACGCCTGCCCGTGCATGCGGACGGCTCGCCGATGGTGGGATGGCTGTTTGCACAGGTTCAGCTCGTAATCGTCCTGCTGGCCATCAGCGCCATCTCGATGGCGGCCATCAACCGGTGGGTCGACCGCGAAAACCTGTACCGTGAAATGAGCACCATCGACGGCCTGACCCGCCTGACCAATCGCCGCTCCTTCATCGAGCGCGGTCACAGCGAGCTGGCGCGCGCGCAACGCATGGGGCCGAGCCCGGTTGCTTGCGTCATGGTCGATCTCGATCACTTCAAGAAGATCAATGACACCTATGGCCACCATGCCGGTGACCAGGTACTGGTGGCGGCGTCCGCCATCATGATGGAAAGTGCGCGGCAATATGATGAAGTGGGGCGCTACGGCGGCGAGGAGTTTGCGATCCTGCTGCCGGGCGCGTCGCTCGATGATGCCGCCCATGTCGCCGAACGCATCCGCGCGCGGATTGCCAGTGCGTCGGTGGAGGTCGACGGGCGTGTGATTCCCATGACCGCAAGTTTTGGCGTGGCCTGCTACCCTGCCAATGAAATTGCGACGCTGAATGATTTGCTCAAGGCGGCCGACAAGGCGTTGTACGACGCCAAGGAAAGTGGACGCAACCGGGTGTGTCTGGCGCGTCCGCTGCAAGTCGCCTGATGGTGAAGGGCGGAGCATGAAAAAGGGGGCGGACTGAGTGTCCGCCCCCTTTTTTTTCGGGCGCCGCCTCCCTCGGTACGGGGGTGGTCACGGCGGGCGGCGAGGCCCGGATGAGGTGGCCGGCGCATGGCGTGGCCCGGGGTCGGGGGGATGCCGGTAAACCGTTGCTGCGGGCCGGACGTTATCCTTCTCTGGCAGGGAGCGGAGACGCGTGCCGCGGTTCCGGGGAGGGAGATGTGTCGCCCGACGGCGCTAAACTTTGACGCAGGCACTTGAATCCTGGCGTCTGGCAAGCGAGAACCATAGCGTGGCGCGCCGGATGCCCGGACGCGCAAGAGGGATGACCATGAAAACTGCAAAAGTGCTTCCGGTGGTGCTGCTCGGCCTCATGTCGGCGGGCTGCGTGGTGACCCCGGTGGGCGAAGTGGCGCCAATGGGCCAGGTGACGGCTGATACGGCGTACGGAGACACGCGGGTCCGACTCGAAGTCAGCAATTACCCCGATCTCGCCGTGGTGCCCGGCACGCCGGTTTATTACGCGCCCGGCGTCAACGAAAACTATTTCTTCTATGACGGCATGTACTGGGTCTTCCAGGGAGACAACTGGTACGCCAGCTATTGGTTCAACGGGCCGTGGTCGTTTGTCCGTATCGACCTCGTTCCGGTCTACATCCTGCGGGTTCCTGTTTATTACTACCGTCGTCCGCCACCCTATTTCCAGCCGTGGCGCCGCACCGATCCACCGCATTGGGGCGAGCGGTGGGGGCACGACTGGGAAGAACGCCATCCGGGATGGATGCGCACGGAGGGTGCGGTCCCGCCACCGGCACCACGTCCCGATTACCAGCGCAATTACGGCGGTCGCCGCTATCCCTCACCGGACGAGCAGTCGCGCTTGAGGGAGCGCTACTACCCGTATCAGCCGCGCGAGCGGATCGAGGGGCTGCGCAACGGCAATCGTGCGCCCGAAACGTGGCAACAGCAGCAGGAACAATGGCAGCAGCGTCGTCAGGAGCAGCAGGACCAGGATCGCCGGCAGCGCACGGATCAGCCGCCCGGGCGTGATGACCGAGGGATGCCTGCCGGGCAGTGGCGCGATGATCGTGGCCAGCCAGCGGGCCAGGGTCGCGACGATCGCGGCGTGCCCCCTGGACAAAGAGGCGATGACCGGGGCATGCCCCCGGGTCAGCAGCGGGATGATCGGGCCCCGGGGCGCGATGACCGGCCACAGTGGCGCTACGACCAGGGCTCACCGGCGGGTGAGCAGGGAAATGTGCCGCCGCAGGACCAATACGATCGCTGGCGGCAGCGGCAACAGGACATGGATCCGCGGTTCCAGCAGGGCCAGGGTCAAAGCCAGGGCCAAAGTCAAAATCAGACCCAGGGACAGCAGCGGCAATGGCGGGGCGAGTGGCGGCAGCAGCCCGCCGCACCTGACATCCGTGACCAGGGCAATCCGCCGCCTCGTGGCAATGACAATGCACCGGCCGGGGGCTGGAGTACCTATCGCCAGGAGGTCCCGGCAAACACGAGGCCCTATCAGTATCAATTGCGACAGGACAGTGATGGCGGGTGGAGTTCGCAGGCTCCTGAGCCGCGTACGCCGCGCACACATGTACGTGGGGCGCCTGGAAGCGACAATGCCCCGGCCGCGCCGCAATGGCGTCGCATGGAAGCGCCGGCCCCCATGCCGCCCGGATCGTCAGACGGTGGGCGTGCGCCGGTCCGCGTGCAACAGGAAGGCGGGCAGATGCAACCGCAGTCATCGCCGCAGGCGGGAGGGGCGGCACCGCGTGGCCGGCGGGGGGAGCCCGATCGCCGTCGCGCCCCGCAAGGGCAGAGCGACGGCCAGAGCGGCAGTCAGGGGGGGCAGCAGGGAAGCCCGGGCAACCCCGGCGGCCCGGCGGGCACACGGGACGGCGGCCGGTAAAGCCAGAGTCCCGGTGACACCGTAAATGAATGAAAAGCCCCGCTCTGGCGGGGCTTTTCATTGGGGCGCCGGGCCTGGGCGGGCGCAGTGATCCGGATGAGCACGGCCCCTGTCGGCCGTCAGCGACGGGGCTGTGCCTGAACTCCCCAGGGCGAACCGGCGGCACGGTTTGGTGTCGGCTATCTGCAAAGGAGCGGAAATGCCGGCAACATGCACGAGCCTCGCAACGGCAGCGAATTCCTGATGGCCGGCAACGCGTTTGCGAAAGTCAATGCCACAATTTGCAAAGGGATAATGGTAGCGGCAGGGTATGTCCAATCAGCCCGGCCAACGTTGTCCTCGCCAGGGGTTCACCGGAGACCCGTCGCGGCCTGTCCGCTTCAGTCACTCCGGCGGGCAGGCGGTCGAGAGTCAGGAGCGGCTGGTCTGCCGGGCATGACATGCCTGTCAGCGCCGCCGCCCCGAAAGTGGTGGCAATGATGGAGCTACGCGATTTCGTACGGGCAGTTGATGAACACGCCATTGTCAGCATTACCGACAGGCGTGGCGTGATCACGCACGCCAACGACAAATTCTGTGAAATCAGCGGTTATTCGCGCGAGGAATTGCTGGGAAATAATCATCGCTTGCTGAGGTCCGGCGCCCACCCGGATGAATTTTACCGGGACTTGTGGCGCACGATTTCTTCCGGACGTGTCTGGCATGGCGAAATCTGCAACCGCGCCAAGAACGGCCATCTCTACTGGGTCGCCTCGACCATCACTCCCTTTCTCGATGAAACCGGCAAGCCACATCAGTACATCGCCATTCGTACCGATGTCACCGAAACGCGACTCGCGCGGCAATTGGCCGAACAGGCAAGTCAGGCGAAATCAGAGTTCCTCTCGAGCATGTCGCATGAGTTGCGCACTCCCATGAATGCGATCCTGGGCTTTGCGCAGTTGCTGGAAGACACCTCACTGAATGCAGAACAGCTCGACTTCGTGCGCGAGATCCTGAAGGCGGGCGATCACCTGCTCGGCCTCATCAATGAAGTGCTCGACCTTGCCAAAGTGGAGTCCGGGCGCCTCGATCTTTCCATGGAACCGGTCGAGCTAGGTTCGGTCATCGACGAGTGCCTGAAGTTCGTCGGCCCGATTGCAGAGGACCGGGGCATACAGATCGAGCGGCCCAGCGTGCCGTCGCTTTCCGTCCTCGCGGATCGCATCCGGCTCAAGCAGGTACTGCTCAACCTGTTGTCCAACGCCATCAAGTACAACCGGGACGGGGGACGTGTCTCCCTGCTGGTGGAGTCGGTGATGGAGGAGCCCGGCGCATCCGGCGAGGCGGGGAGTGGGTCCTGGCTGGCATCAGCGAGGGGCACGCTGTATGAGAAGGTCAGCCGTATCCGCATCACGGTCAGTGACACCGGTCCCGGCATTCCGGCCGATCAGCAGGCCGCCCTGTTCAAGCCGTTCAGCCGTCTCGGAGCGGAGTCCACCAACATTGAGGGAACCGGCATCGGCCTCACGATTTCGCGGCGCCTTGTCGAGCTCATGGGCGGGCAGATCGGGCTTCTGAGCGTGGTGGGCGTTGGAAGCCGCTTCTGGATTGAGTTGCCGGGTGTGACGACGCAGGCCCAGTCAGTTGCCGAGTCGGCCGATTCCTTGCCCGTTGCCATGCCCGGCGAGGACACGGATCCTTTTTGCGTGCTATACATCGAGGACAATCCGGCCAACCTCAAGCTGGTGGAAAAAGTGCTGGCCCAGCGCCGGCACACGCGCATGCTGGCGGCGCATACCCCCGAGCTCGGCCTTGATCTCGCGCGCATCCACCGGCCCGACATCATCCTTCTCGACATCAACCTGCCGGGAATGAGCGGGTACGAAGTGCGGGAGGTACTGCGTGGCGATGAGCGACTGTCATCGATCCCCGTGATTGCCATCACCGCTTCGGCGATGCCGGATGATGTAAAACGGGTCAAGGCAGCGGGCTTTGACGGGTATCTGGCCAAGCCGCTGGACATCCGCCGTTTTCTGGAGCTGCTCGACTGGCATCTGTCTGCCGGAAGCAGGGGGAAAGTGTCGTGAGCAAGTTCCTGAGACCTGAACAGAATTCTCAAATGCCTTACCTGAATATCGAAGCCATTCGCCGCGCCCATATCCTCGTGGTGGACGACGAAGAAACCAATCTCAAGCTGGTCGACGGTATCCTGCGCAATCGCGGATTCGAGAACGTCACGCTGGTGAGCGATCCGCGGGAAGTGGTCGCGAGCTACCAGGCACGTCGTCCGGCGCTGGTGCTGCTGGATCTCAACATGCCGCACCTCGACGGCTTCGAGGTGATGGCGCAGCTGAAGGCCCTGAACGATCCGCTGCTGCCGCCGATCGTGATCCTGACGGCGCAGAGTGGACGTGACTTCCTGTTGCGTGCGCTCGAGGCGGGGGCCCGTGATTTCGTGGCCAAACCGTTCGATCGTCACGAGCTCATGATGCGGGTGCGCAATCTCCTGGAGGCGGAGATGGCGCATCGCCTGTTGCATGACCAGAAATCGGTGCTGGAAGAAATGGTCCGGCAGCGCACCGAAGAGCTGCACCATACCCGGCTGCAGATCGTGCAGCGCCTGGGTCGCGCCGCCGAGTACCGCGATGAAGAGACCGGCAATCACATCCTGCGGATGAGTCATACCTGTGCGCTGCTGGCCCGCAAGATTGGCTGGAGCGAATACCAGATTGATCTCATTCTCAACGCGAGCCCCATGCACGATATTGGCAAGATCGGCATTCCCGATGCCATCCTGCTGAAGCCGGGACGCTTTACGCCACCGGAGTGGGAAGTCATGAAAACCCACGCCGCCATCGGGGGGCAGTTGCTCGACGGTGACAGTTCCGACCTCATGGTGATGGCCCGTGACATCGCGCTCTCGCATCACGAAAAATGGGATGGCAGCGGCTATCCCGGCGGTCTGGCCGGCGAAGCCATTCCCATGGCCGGTCGCATCGCAGCGCTCGCCGACGTCTTCGATGCCCTGACATCCTGTCGTCCCTACAAGCCGGCATGGCCGGTGGAAATGGCGCTGGATTATGTGCGCGCCCAACGGGGCAATCATTTTGATCCGCAGCTGGTGGATGTCTTTTTTACCATCGTCCCGCAGGTGCTCGAAGTGCGCGACCGGTTTGCGGAAGAGTCAGCGGATCCCGTCATGGGGATCCCGGGGCATGCTTCTGTCTGAGGCGGCGCTTTCCGCCGTCGTCAGCAATTCGCCGAAAAAAAGCCCCGTACCAACGGGGCTTTCTTTCGCGGCCTTCCGCGAGAGGGCCAGAACAGGCCCCTGCCGGCGCGCCATTGCGTCGGCAGGGGGTGTCCCTACTTCTTCGCGGCAGGATCGGGGTTGTCGGCCGGGTTGATGTAGGTGATGTCGAACGGGCCTTCGCCGTGAATCTGGATCACGGCACCGGTCTTGGTGAAGGCGTAGTGGTGGACCTGTGCGCCAATGGCATGGAATCCACCGGGCTTCAGAACCTCGGCATTCGTCTGGTCCAGTTTGTCACCCATGCCGAGGAACAGCAGGCCCGACATGACGGTGACGTTCTCGGCGCGGCTATGCCAGTGCGCCGGCACCTTGTAGCCCGCGGGCATCTTGATGCGGATGACGTAGGGGCCGGGCTTGAACGGGTCACCATCGAGAACCGCCACCTTGGCGCCCTTGGGGAGGGCGGGAGGGGCGTCACCCCATTTCAGCTGGTCGGGGTTGTGCATCGACATGCCCATGCCCTTGCCCATTTCGCCCTGGGCATTCTGCTGCGTTGTCATGGCCTTGTGCATGTCCGTACGGGCGCGCTCGCCCTTGTCCATGGCGTTGTCCATGGCCTGGCCCATGCTCGACATGTCAGCCGCCCGCAGGGGGGCCGCGGCCAGAAGCAGGGCGGCAAGCGAAAAGGATGCGACGGGAAGGAATTTCATGGTGTGCTCCATGCGTGGGGACTATCCGCTTCCAGCGTAGCAGCGCCATGGCGACCTGCCACTTTGACCGCCTGCGCGGTCATTGGCGGAGATGAAACGGATGATTCATCAACCAACCCACCGGGCAGGCAGCCAGCGACGGCGAGGCGAGGAACAGCGGGGCAATGTCCCTGCCACGCCAGGGGGATGTGTCACCAGGTGAGGCATGTGATGATTGCCCCCAGAAGGAGCAGAACAGGACAAGGAGTAGCGTTGATGCGAGTAATCCCGCTGGCGGGAGTGGTCGCCCTGCTGTGGGGCGGACCGGCACTCTCCGCCACCGAGCCCGATCTCCTCGCAATGCCGCTGGAGGAGCTGGCGCAGCTCGAGGTCAGTGTGGCGACCGGCACACCCCGCACGGTGCATGATGCGCCTGCGGCGACGAGCGTGATCACGGCGCAGGAGCTCGATACCATCGGGGCGCAGCACATGGACGATGCGCTCAAGGCCGTTCCCGGCCTGCATGTGTCGCACGGCGCCATTACCTACGAATCCCGCTACTATTTTCGCGGCATCTTCGCCAACAACAATCCTCACACGCTGGTGCTGGTCAACGGCCTCCCCATGACGAGCCTCTTCGTGGGCGATCGTCTCCCGGGGTGGCAGGGGGTGCCGGTGGCCGATGTCGCGCGCATCGAGGTTGTCCGCGGTCCGGGATCGGCTGTTTATGGCGCCGATGCCTTTGGCGGCGTGATCAACATCATCACGAAGAGCGCCCTTGACGAGGGGCCGGATGAAGCCCGCGTGGCCTACGGGTCGTTCGATACCCGTCACGCCAGCCTTTTGCAGCGCGCCACGAGCGGCGACCTCCATGCGCTGTGGGCGGTGGACTACCGGCAGACGGAGGGCGACAGGCGCATCGTGGCCGCGGATTGGGCCACCGGCTTCGACCAGCTCTTCGGAACGCATTCCTCACAGGCACCGGGTCCCCTGAACGACGGTTCGCGCACGCTCGATGCCCGCACCGAGCTGGTGCTGGGCGACTGGCGCCTGCGCGCATCGTGGCAGCAGGTGTGGGACCTCGGTACGGCACAGGGACTCTTTGATGCACTGGATCCCTACGGGCGTCTGGAGGACCGCTTCGGCAATCTGGATCTCGCCTGGAACGATGCCACCCTCGTCCCTGGCTGGGCGCTCGAGGGCGGCGTGAATGCCGCCTACAAGGAACTCGCCACGACACGGCCGCTGTATATCCTGCCACCCGGCAGCTTCTGTTTTCCGGGGAGTCCGTCGTGTTTCCCGGACGGCATGCAGGATTCGCTGTCGACACAGGAGGCTCAGGCGGGCGCCCGCTTCACGCTGGTGTCTACGCAGTGGGAGGCCCATCGCTTGCGCCTGGGGGCCGGATTCGACTGGGGGGATCTGTACCGGACCACTGACCGCAAGAATTTCGACGCCAGCGGGCCGGGCCTGCCGGTGCCTCTCGGTCGCACCGTCGACTTCAGCGACACCCCGCTGGTCTTCCAGCCCGAGGCGCAGCGGACCAACCGCTACGTCATGGCGCAAGACGAATGGCAGATGGCACCGGACTGGGAACTCACGGCCGGTGTTCGCCATGACCGCTATTCGGACTTCGGTGGAACGACCAACCCGCGTCTCGCGCTCGTGTGGCAGACCACGTCCACGCTGACCACCAAACTGCTGTATCAGGACGCGTTCCGCGCGCCGAGCTTTGCAGAGCTGTATGTCACCAATATTGGCGTCAACGGGAATCCCGATCTCAAGCCGGAGCGCCTGCGCAATGAAGAGCTGGCCTTCAGCTGGCAGCCTACTGACGCGCTGACCTGGGACCTGAACGTGTTCCGCTATCGCATCCGTGACTTCATCCAGGCAGCACCGGACGCGTCAGCGGGCGGGATCATCCGGCAGCAAAACGTGGGCCGGCTTGAAGGCAAGGGAGGGGAAACCGAGCTGCGCTATCAGTTGCCGGTACCTGTGCAGCTGCTGGCCAGTTTCAGCACGGCGCACATGCGCAACGAGGACACCGGACAGGATCGCGGACAGGTACCGCGGCAGACGGCCCTGTTACGTGCGATATGGGATATGGCCGATCGTTGGCAAATGACCGCGCAGGTCATGCATGTGGGGCGATTTGAGCGCGAAGTCGACAGTGTGCCACCAGACCCGCGCCCCGACATGAAAGGTTACGACACCGTAGATATGACGGTGAGAACGCGCTTGCCGCACGGCATGGAGCTGACGTTCATTGCCGCCAACCTCTTTGGTGCCGATGTCCGCGAGCCCAGCAACGGACCGGCACCGCCACAGACCAATGCGCGCATCCCGGGCGATCTGCCACAGCCGGGGCGCAGCCTCACGCTGCAGGGAAAAGTTGACTGGTAAACGCTTGCACACCGACGCGTTCTGAGGCGCATCCGTGTGCAAGACGTGGGCGCGTGATGTGTCCGGGTTTCCGGGTTCGAGACGCCGCACTTGGGTCGCCACGTTTGTGGCGCCCCGCGCGCAACGAGTGATGACCTAGGCCTTTTGCAGGGACATGCCCCGTGTGGCCTGTTCGAGATATTGCGGACTCATGCTGGCGCCGAGCTTGATCATCAGCCGCAGGTCATTCGGTGCGTCGGCATGGCGTAGCGCGTCCTCGTAGGTAATCTCGCCGGTGCGATAAAGATCGAACAGCGCCTGGTCAAACGTCTGCATGCCGAGCTCCCGGGATTTCTTCATCAGCTCCTTGATCAGGTTCAGGTCACCTTTGCGAATGTGATCGGCAACGAGCGGCGTATTCAGCAGGACCTCCGCGCAGGCGCGCCGTGCCTTGCCGTCACGCGTGGGGACCAGCTGCTGCGCCACGATGCCGCGCAGGTTGAGGGACAGATCCAGGCTGAGCTGGTGGTGGCGGTCGGCCGGGAAAAAGTGCATCACGCGGTCCAGCGCCTGGTTGGCGTTGTTGGCGTGGAGTGTGGCCAGGACCAGGTGCCCGGTTTCGGCAAAGGCGATGGCATAGTCCATCACCTCGCGAGTGCGGATCTCGCCGATGAGAATCACGTCGGGGGCTTGCCGCAGGGTGTTCTTGAGGCCGACTTCATAGCTGTCGGTATCGAAGCCCACTTCACGCTGCGAAATGATGCAGCCATCCGGGTGGTGCATGAACTCGATCGGGTCTTCGAGCGTGATGATGTGGCCGTGCGAATTTGCATTGCGGTGCCCGACCATTGCCGCCAGCGTGGTGGACTTGCCGGTACCGGTGGCACCAACTACCAGAACGATGCCGCGCTTGGACATCGCCAGGTCCTTGGCAACATTCGGAAGCGAGAGCTCGTCAATGGTGGGGATGTGCGTCTCGATGCGGCGCAGCACCATGCTCATGATGTTGCGCTGGTAGTAGGCGCTGACACGGAAGCGACCCACGCCCGGCGCGCTGATGGCGAAATTGCACTCGTGGTCATGCGAGAAATCGAGGCGCTGCTGCTCGGTCATCACGGAAAGTACGGCATCGCGTGTCATGTCGGGCGTGAGTGGCGTGCGGGTGATCGGGACCACCTGTCCGTTGAGCTTGAGCGAGGGCGGTACGTCCGGGCAGATGAAGAGGTCGGAGGCTCCCTTTTCCACCATCAGGTGCAGCAGATCCTGAAATTCCATGAGCAGGCGCTCCCTGTTGCATCGGCGGAGCCTGGATGGGGCCTGCCGGGGTTGATGAAAAACCACGTCCGTGTCGCACTGATAACACTTAGATGGTTTTGCCAACCCTGCAACAAAATCGGTGACCGCGAATCGGAAACTCGTCTGTTTCAGGAAACTTGCCGTTTGTCTGCGTGCGCCGTGTAGAGGACAAGGCATCCTGCCGCTGCCGCTGCCGCTGCCGCTGCCGCCAGTGCCAGTGCTGGTTCTGGCGCTTGTGCTGATGCTGATGTTGGTGCACATGTCGCTGAACCGCTGAACCGCTGAACCGCTGAACCGCTGAACCGCTGAACCGCTGAACCGCTGAACCGCTGAACCGCTGAACCGCTGTCGCGCCGCTGCACACATCCTGTCGTTAGCACCTCAAGTCGCACCGCTCAGGGTGTTCACCCCTCGTCTCATGCAGGCCACCGCTCCCGTACTTAAGTCCGGTATTGCTTTACGGTTCAGCTAATACACTGATCCCACCGGCCCACTGACGGCTGTGTGGAGCTGCCGAGGCAGACAGCATCCGTCACGAAGAAGGCTGGCGACCATCAGGCGCAGGGCGCCACCCAGCAAGGACAACCAGGAAAAGGTCGACGCCGGCCACCACGGGCGGAGCCCGAAGTCGGTGCCACCAGGGAGGAGGTCATGAGCAACGCGATGTACGTCGATCACTGGAATCGTCAGAACGCCGGCTGGAAAGCACTCTCACCCGGACTCACGCGTGACAGCGAAGGCAATTTCTTCGGTACGTCCCTCTACGGCGGCCGCCACGGCCAGGGCACCGTGTTCCGGCTGGATCGTTACGGCCATGTCGAACCGGTGCACGACTTCAACGGACTGGATGGCTCGGTGCCGCGGGCGAGTCTGCTGCTGGGGCGTGACGGCAGTTTCTTCGGCACGACGGCGATCGGTGGCGACGAAGGGTGCGGCACGGTGTTTTCCCTGTCGCGTGCGGGACATCTGGCGCGGTTGCACGCCTTCAACGGGAAAGACGGGTCGGTGCCGCGCGGCAGTCTGCTGGAAGGCGCCAACGGCGATCTTTATGGCACCACGGCAGAAGGCGGTGCCCATGGCCGTGGCTCGATCTTCCGCATGTCACCGTCGGGGCGGCTGAAGACGCTGTTCGGCTTCAGCGGACTGGATGGCGCCGCGCCCCAGGGGGGACTCGTCCAGGGACAGGACGGGACCTTGTACGGCACCACGGCAGTGGGCGGTCCGAAGGCGAAAGGCACCGTGTTCAGCCTGACGTCCTCCGGCCAGCACAAGGTGCTGCATGCCTTTACCGGCGCCGACGGCGCTTATCCGTCCTGCCTGACCGAAGCGGAGGACGGCAATTTCTACGGCACCACCCTGTATGGCGGCACCGAGAACAAGGGCACCGTGTTCCGGGTCTCGCCGCGCGGAAAATTCGTGATACTGCATCAGTTCCGCGGCAACGATGGTGCCAATCCGCGGGCGGGGCTGACGCTGGGAAGGGATGGCTTGCTGTACGGCACGACCGGAGAGGGCGGTCCCAGCGAATGTGGCAGCGTCTTCGCGATCTCCACGAGCGGGCGGCTGCACACGTTGCATTTCTTTCATGGCGCCACCGATGGGGCCAATCCGTATCCTGCCCTCACGACCGGAGGCGATGCCTCGATTTACGGCATGACCTGCGCGGGCGGCATCTGTAATGAAGGGGTGCTGTTTCGTACGGGGAGCACCGGGGAGTTCAGCTATGTGCCGCTGGTCTCGGGCAGCGAGATGCCCATCCCTGACGACATGACCTACCGAGTGAAAATGCAGTAGCGGAGTGCGGTGAAGCGTGGCCATGCCGATGTACTGGCATGGCCACGTCATTTATGCGCGGAATTGCCGGTTCGATTCACCCATGTGCGAGTCCTTCATTCAGCCCGACACACTCTCCTGGCGGCTAGTGAACGGTGCGCACCTTGTCACCTGCCGTACTCTCCCGCACAAAGCCGATGAAATCGCGGTTGGCCTCCACCAGCGCACGCATTTCCGCCTCGGTGGCGACCTGCCGGGGCGGCGTCACGCGTCCCGTGAAGATGAGCGACGCCCAGTAGGCGTCGAGCTGCTGGTTCGTCTTCTTCAGGAACTTGCGATTGAAGTCGTCGCGAACGGGAGAACCGTCTTGCAGCGACAGGGCCTTGGCCGGCTTGCCGTCGGGGAAGCTGGACGTTTTGCCGAGGAAGATGTTGGCGATGTCCTTCTGGCTCAGAATGACCGTGTTCGCCGGGTTCACGATTACCACCACATCATCAGCAAGGGCCGTAGTGGCCAGACATAGCCAGGACATCATCAGCAGGAAGCGGATCATGGGTGGCTCCTCAGAAAACCGTCGTCAATGAGAGGGTTAGCAGCGTCGAGTTGCCGACAAAGGGAAGGGTCGAGTAGTCCTTGAAGCGGTCGATTTGTGCCTTCAGGGCCATCTTGCGGCGGAAATCCCAGCGGACCGTGCCGGAGTGCGTGTTGTAGCGCTGCGGCGCGGTGTAGTTGGTATCCAGCTCTTCCCGGTACTGCGAGTACGTGTAGAGAAACGTGAAATCGTCGAGGCGATAGCCCGCGCTGGTGAAGAAGGACGGCGCCGTCTGGTCGATCGCCTTGCGGATGAAGGTGTTGTACTCGCTGCGCCAGAGGAAGTTGTTGTAGTCGACGTTGAAAGCGGCGCCATAGATGCGCTGCTTGGCGCCGTCCGGATACTGCGGCACGGGCGTGCTGCCATCATTGGGGAACATGGTCTGCTCCAGGCCGCTCTGCATGTAGACGAGCCGCATGTTGACGATGTCGTTGCCGGCGTCGATGGCGGCGCCGACGATGTCACTCCACAGGACCTGTGTGCGCGCGCCGTTGTAGATCTGCCCCATCATGGCCGAGTCATTGTCCTTCTGGCTGCCGGCCCAGACATTGGTGCGCAGCGCCCAGTCGCCCACGGTATTGGAGTAGATCGCGTTCACGCCGTCGTAGGAGTAGATCTCCCAGCCGTAAACATCGACTGGCGGGCGCACCCACGGGTAGGAATAGCCGATGTAGTTGGAGTCGGAGTAGTAGTAGAGCGGCAGGCGCTTGTGTCCGGCCTGGAGGGTCCAGTTGTTGTTGGCGCGGTAGCTCAGGTAGGCCCAGTCCAGCGATGCCTGGTAGCCGTCGACGGCATGTCCGTCCACCTGCAATGTGGCAGAGAGTTGGTCATCGATGTGGATATCCGCCTGTGCACCCACCGTGCTCTCGACGCCGGCCGTCCAGCCCGTGTTTTCATAGAGTCCCGCGTACTCGTAATTGGCGATGAAGCACGGGCACTGGAAATTGTTCAGTTTGTCGTGCTTCGAGCCACTCAGTACGTCACCTGCCGTAAGGGTGGCAAAGCCGCTGAAGTCGATGTTCGCGGCAGTCGCAGGGAGGGAGACGGTCAGGATGGCTGCGCCCAGCAGGCGGGCAGGGGTCATCCGCGGGAGTCGGTACATGTAAGGGGTTCCTTGATCGTCGGTAGATTCAGGTGGCGAGAGAAGGGGTCGCCAGGCGCAAGACGGCCTCGGCGCCTGCAGACGCGGCGCCGGACGTGGAGGCTCCCGCCGCAGCGGCTGTCGCTGTCGCTGCAGCGGCTGCAGTACGCCACCGCGCCTGTGCGACCTTGAGGACGACGGCAAAGTCTTCGCTGCAACGGCGGATCAGCGACAGTCTTTCGTCATCAAAGGGAGTCGTCGTGCCGAGCTCCAGTACGGCAACGAGATCGGCGTTGTGGAGTACGGGGAGAATGGCCACATTGCGCGGCCGCATCGTGGCGCTGCCGGCGACGATGGCGCGCGTATAGTTGTCGGGGAGATCCTGCAGCAACGCCGGCTGGCCGCTCTGCGCGACCTGGCCCACGAGCGATTGCCCGCGCGGAACCGGCTTCACCTCGTCGAGTCGCAGCGCATAGGCGGCGGCGGGGCGAAGCAGCTCGCCCTCGTTCACGTACACGAGGCCGATCTGGCAGCCCAGTGTCGGCGCAAGAAAGCGGATCGTGCGTTCGCAGAGCTCAGCAATGCTCAGGTCGCCGCGCATCTGCACGTTGAGATCGGCGAGCAGTGTCGACACGAATTCGTTCTTCTGCTCCTGGTCACAACGGACCTTGAGCTCGCGACGGAGCTTCTCGATCCCTTCGAGCAGCTGTCCGATCTCGTCGCGCCCATGGGCGGGAACGGGCTCGTCCCAGTTGCCGGCAGCAATGCGTCCGGTCGCGGCCAGTGCGGTCTGCAGCGGCTGCACGATCATGCGGCGGGACAGGGCCCGGCTGAGTATCAGTATGACGACGCTGAGCGTGAGTCCGCCGAAAAGGCCGAGTCGCCAGCTGTAATCAGCATTCGCTTCAATCTCGCGCAGATTGGCCGCGAACGTGGCGTTGATGGCCGCCCGGCTCTGGTCGAGCTGGGCGGTAAAGGCGTTCTGGCGCAGCGACAGCTCGTAGAGCCGGGCCTGTGCCTTCGCGGGCGTGCCCGTGCCGTCGACAATGGCGCTCGCCCAGCTGTCGGCCGCCCGCGCATAGGCCCGGAATGCAGGTGCCAGCATCGGCAGGGGAACGCCCACGGCGGAGGCATCTTCCGTCAGTTGCTCGGTCTGGGACTGTACGCGTCGCGCTTGCTGGCGGGCATTGATCAGCATGTCGGCGTCCTGACTGGTGACGGCGACTGTATACAGGTCGCGCATCTCCGTCGTGAGCCGGTTGCAGGTGCTGAGCTTGAGGAGCAGCGGATAGGCGCTGCGGGCGTGCTGGCTATTGGTGCGAACATCCATCGCGTTCGTGAAGACGAAGGCGACATAGGCACTCAGGCCGAAAATGAAGAGAAGCAGCAGCGCCGCCAGCTTCTTGCCGATGGAGAGATCGTGCAGTGAAGTCATCCTTGTTCTCACTGTATCGTAATGACGGCATTGGGGGGCTTTGCCCGTAGGGGGCAAGCGCTCCGTCAGGGTGACGGCGACTCCGCGCCTCTGATGACGCTACCAACCGGCCGCCCCGGTGCCAATGGCCCTCGGGGTGGATGGTCGACGCTACCTCATGAGTGGTAGTGGGCGACACCTCATCCGGATGCTGCCCCTTTTTCGGGGTGATGGCGATTGTGGTAATTACGGAAGGATTGGTGACTGCGTGGTCATGGCCTGATGGGGGAGTATTGGCGGCGGAAGCCACTCCCACGGCGCAGGAGCGGCTTCCGCCGCGAACGCCTTATCGCCATCCCCACTCCACCCCCAGCATCAGCCCCATGCCGTCGTCTTCCAGACCGCCCTCGGCGTTGTACACGGCCGGGACGATGTTGTGCCGGTCAAACACATTGCGGACATCAAACCATACCCGGCAGGGGTGTACTTGCCAGCTGATGTGCAGGTCGGTGCGGTAATAGTTCGGGGCATCCTGGGGCGGGAGCGCGCCCAGTGCATCGCCCCGAGTACGGTCCGTCAGGATGCGCTCGTTGAGCCAGACCTCGCGATCCGGGCCAAACAGCCGGCCCACACCGAGATTCACGGTGTAGCGGGGAAACGCCCCGTAATTCACGTCATGGCTGTCGTCGCGACTGTGAACATAGGAGGCATTGCCTTCCAGCATCCAGGTCGCCATCCGGATCCGGTGGCTGACTTCGAGTCCGCTCGAGTGACTGCGGCCAATATTCTGGTACTGGTTATTGGGCGGCGCGACGGGCGTGAGGACGATGCCGTTGTGCCACTTGCTCTGGAACAGGACGATCTCGCTGTCCTGGTGGTAGCTGGCGTGTTGCAGGACCAGCTCGGTGGAGTCGATGGTCTCGGGCTTGATATCCGGGTTGGCGAGCTGCTGTGACGCGGCGCCATTGCCGAATTGCTCGACGGCGCTGGGAGCGCGAAAGGCGTGGCTGTACTGCAGCTTGCCGGTCCATTCCGGGCTGACCTGATACACCAGGCCGAGACGGGGCGACGCCGCATTGCCGACGTCACTGTAGAAGTCCTCACGCAGCCCGTAGACCGCACTGAGTCGATCCGGCACGAGTTCGGTGCGGCTCTGGAACAACAGGTAATCGATATTGCGGCCGACCCCCGCAATGGGCGGCGTGATGTCGGCATAGACCTGGCCGTTGGTCCCGACACGCTGGAAGGTCGCATCGCTGATGTACTCGCGGTCATGACCCGCCCCCAGCGCCCAGACCGTGCGGCCGTTCGTGTCCTGCGGCCGCAACAGGAAATGCACGCCGGTACGCTGCTCGTCGATGCCCTGGGTCGTGATGTTGGAGCAATAGAACGGCGAGACACCGGTTTGCGTCGGACTCGTCCGGCAGGGCAGGACGACATTGGTGAGCGTGGTGACCGAGTCCGGGTTCTGGCTGAAGTCGAACGTCCAGTGCCAGTCCGCCAGCCACCGGAAGGCGCGCATCTCGAATTGCAGGCGATCGCCAAGCGGCCGCTGGAACATCAGCTGCGCCTGTGCGAATTGCGCATCCTCGCTGCTGAAATCGCGATTGCCGTTGAAGCTGACGCTGGCCACCTGCAGCTGGCGCTCGGCGCCTTCATAGAATTGCCGGCCAATGCCCGGGGTGTTCTTGCTGTGGAAGTTGTCGCCATACAGGCTGAGGCGCCATAGCCCCTGCGGATCGTCCGCGCTGCCGGTTTCCAGATGCAGGAAACCGGACTGGTCCTGGCGGCCGTCGGCAAAACTGCCCTGGCGTTCCGCTCCGGTCTCCGGATCGGTAACGCGGAAGGGGAGTTCGCGATCGCCACGGTAAGTCAGCGTAACGCCGCTGGCCGACCGTACCGCCGGATCGCGTCCGGCCGGCGTGCTGGCCAGGGCGGAGAAGACGCTGTCGCCGTTGCGTCCCGAGCCGAGATTGAACGTACTCATGCCGTCGGCCGGCATCCATGTGTCCATGGCGACGACCCCGTGGAAGGCGTCGCTGCCATAAAGCGTGCTTCCCGGGCCACGCACCATTTCCACTCGCGACAGCACACCGAGCGGAACAAAGGGGAGCTGGTAGGCGGCCGTGGAATAGCTGTAG
The DNA here is from genome assembly GCA_035706925.1 of Moraxellaceae bacterium. Classification (GTDB taxonomy): domain Bacteria; phylum Pseudomonadota; class Gammaproteobacteria; order Pseudomonadales; family Moraxellaceae; genus UBA2031. The sequence continues at coordinate 9,635 of DASSUO010000187.1, read as the reverse complement.
CTGTCGACGGGAATGTCATCGAGCAGGGTGGCGATGCCGCGCGTGGACAATTCGGTGGCATAGCCGCGTACCGCGATGGCGGTCGCGCCCCCCAGCGAGGGATAGGTCGCGACCGACGGGACCTGCTCCAGGGCTTCGGGCACGGAGGTGGCGCCGCGGCGCTGCCAGTCCTGCGGTTGCAGTACGGCGACGGATGCGGCCGCCTCGCGCACCGTTTCGTGAAACGGTGCCGCCACCGACACCTGTACCTGCAGCAGGGACTCCAGCGGGAGATCGAGTAGCGGTTCGTCGTCCGCTGCCTGCAACGACGTGCTGACCGCAGTCAGGTTTGCCATCAGGATAATTCGGATGACCGTGAGGGGAGAACCGCGAGCGGTCCGGCTTCCATGCATGCGGAGCTTCCTGCGCTTTTTTTCGGGACGGGCGGCAAAAACCGGACACATCACGGCGTCCTGCCTCGGGTGAGGCCCCCCGTTCCGGGGTAAGCGGCGGCAGCGTCCCATTTTTCCTGCCGCCCTTGCCATCCTGCAACTGTAGCGTTGCGATGCGAACACGTACGACGACAAGCGGCGATATTTCATGCCCCGCTCGTATACGAAATTCGGGTGATGGAGCGGGGTGCAGCGGCGTCAGGGTGAGGGCTGGCCGACCGATTACCTTAGCGTAGTCACGAATTGGCTGGGGTGGTCGACTTTATCCGGACTTCCTGCGGATGCGGAGGGTGTTGTCAGTTGTCGGTTGTCCGTTGGGTATTGTCGGCTGTCGGCGGGCGACGTTGCGCGCCGGTTGAACGTGCCCGTTTGTGGTGCAAGCAGGCGTATGCACGCGTAGAGGAAAGGGCGGTGGACAAGGGGTGCCACGATGGACGTCGCAGTCGGAAGGATCAAGCATCAGTACTGGCGATGCAGTCCCTTGTACGAGACATGAAGCACCTTACGCGGAACGGAAAGCACATTGTGCGAACAGGAGCATCGACCGCCCGAAGGCGGTCGACTGAAGGCGGCGCCTAGAGGAATAGCCAGAATCCGTCCGCAAAGAACACCATGCCGACGGCGCCGACGGCCATGGCAACGAACCACAACTCCTTGCGCTTGAAGAGTGCCGTGATCGAGCAGAGCACAATCGCAATCTGGAAGAAGATCACCGCAAGGCCGAACGGACGTCCGTGACGTTGCGCATCATCGCGTTCGGCTTCGAGGGCACGGGCCCTGGTTTCGATCTCCTGACGCTGCTGCTTGTATTTGGCAATGTTGCGATCGGTGGTCGCCAGCGCATCCTCGTAATGCTGCTTCGCTTCCCTGGGTGCATTGTGTGGCAGAACCGCCAGTTGCAGCGAGAGGTTGTCCTTCTGGAGTTCATTCATGCTCGCGCGAATGCTCTTGGCCTGGTAATAGGCCCACTGGTCCGAGGCCTGCGCCTGGCTGATCACGCTGCGGGTGGAAAAGCCACCTCCCTTGAAGGTCGAGAGAGTGGCGCCTACCGCGAAAATCACGGTGGTCAGGGCAACAAAATTCACCCAGTTGGTTTTGGGTTCGTCGCTCATCGGGATGTCTCCGGCAATTCAGGAAAACGGATGTCAGCCAGGGATTGCTCGCTCCGGTCATTCGGGCGACCCGGCCGGCGCGACACTCTACGGAGCCCGCGTTCGTCTTCCTACCTCTCCCCGATTAAATCGGATTAATGGAGCGCCTCGTGCGGCAGGCCGGATGTGCGGAGAGGCTCTCGGGAAAACCGCCACCTGCCGGGTAGCGCTGTCCGGCCCTGATCCTGCGCCCGTCCCCCCTGCGGACGACTCGATATCGTGCCCGCAGCGGAAACGCTTATCATTAAGGGACGTACCCGGAGACATCCCCCATGCCGTCTGCCGATTCCCCCCGCCGACCCCTGCCCTGGCAAGGCGGGCGCTCGTCCGTGCTGGGGTTCCGGTACATCTCGCTGATCGCGGCCTTTGGCTGGGGGCTCAATGTCTTCATGTCCGGACCGCTCCTCGGGCAGTGGCGGCTGGCCTTCATCAAGGCGGTGGGGTTGCTGCTCTTCCTGATCGTCCGCTACTGGACCATCAAGGCCCGGCACCCCTGGCAACAGATGCTGGGTGTCCAGCTGGCGCTCATCGAGATCGCGGTCGCCAACACGATCATCGCCTTCAATGCCGGGCCCGATGGTCTCGTGTATCTCTGGTACTTCGTGCTGGTCCCCATGGTCGTCGCCAATGTGCTCGACATGCGCTCCACCCTGGCGTGGACCGTCGCTGTCTGCGCAGGGTTCCTGATCGTGCAGTCACCGGTGCGCGTCGCCCCGCTGGCGCAAGACCTCGGTTCGGCACCGATGCAGCAGGCGCTGGTGCAGATCATCGTCACGCTCTGTTGTCTGGGGTTTGGCCTCGCGGCACGACGGGCCAGCGAAAAACATTTGCAGATTGTGGAGAACGCACGCCAGGACGCCGAGCGGGCGCGACTGGCCGCCGAAGCCGCCAACCGAGCCAAATCCGATTTCCTCGCCACCATGAGTCACGAGATCCGCACGCCGCTCAATGGCGTGATCGGTCTCAACGGCTTGCTGCGGGACACCGGGCTCACCGAGGAACAGCGCCGTTATGTCGAGCTTGCCCGTCTCTCGGGCGAGAACCTCCTGCATCTCATCAACGACATTCTCGACTTCTCCAAAGTGGAAGCCGGCCGCCTTGAACTCGAGCCGCTGCCCTTCAGTCCGGCACAGGTCAGTACCGAGGTGGTCGACCTGCAGCGGGAGCGGGCGAGCGAGAAAGGCCTGGTCCTCCATGCCGAGCTTTCATCGGCCTTGCCGGCGGGCGTACGGGGTGATCCGGCGCGACTGCGCCAGATTCTCACCAACCTGCTCGGCAATGCCGTCAAGTTCACGGAGCAGGGTGAGGTGCGACTGCGCAGTGAGGTGGTGCATCAGGACGCCGACCGCGTCGTGCTGCGATTCGAGGTGAGCGATACCGGTCCCGGCATGGACGAAGCGACGCAGGCCCGGCTGTTCCAGCCGTTCTCGCAAGGTGATGTCACCACGACGCGAAAATACGGTGGCACCGGGCTTGGCCTGTCCATTTCGCGTCGACTGGCCGAGCTCATGGGCGGCCAGATTGGTGTCGAAACAACGCCGGGAAAGGGCAGCCTTTTCTGGCTGGAGTTGCCATTCGAGGTGCTGTCGGCCGATGCGCTGAAAGAGCAGGCCGAGGCCGAGGTCGCGCACCTGCCGGTGGCGACCGGCAGCGAAGTGCGTGGCCGGGTGCTGATTGCCGAGGACAATCCCGTCAACCAGATGGTGGCGGCGGAAATCCTCAAGCGTCTCGGCTGTCGCGTGGATATTGTCGGGAATGGCAAGGAGGCGGTCGAGGCAGTGAAGCGGCTGCCGTATGACCTGGTCATCCTGGATTGCCACATGCCGGTGATGGACGGCTTTGAGGCGTGCCGCCTCATTCGTGCCCGCGAGGCGGCTGACCGTCATGTTCCCATTGTTGCCATGACGGCCAGTGCGCTCAGGGGCGACCGCGAGCGTTGTCTCGAAGCGGGCATGGACGATTACCTGCCCAAGCCCGTGCGCGTGAACGATCTTCGTGCGACCGTGCAGCGCTGGATCGTCTGATCGTCAATGCCAGCGTCAGCCTCTTCGTCTCTGCATCACGCCTCAGCCTTGACGCCGCGCCACTGTTCACCGCCGTATCAAGTGGCGTCAACGCCAGCGACGGCCGAGATTTTCCAGATCGGCCTTGGCGAGATCTTCCGGCAACATCGCCGGATGGAATTCACAGCGCGCGTTGAGTTTCAGGAATAGGGGCTCGGCAATTGCCGGCAACTGTGACGGATCTTTCAGGTTCACTACCAGCACGGCGCAACGAGAACCCTGCTGTTCCACGAAATAAGCCGCTTCCGGCTTGATGGCCTCCATTATTTCATTGATGACCTTGCCTGCCGTTCCTTCACGAACCAGCGTGCTGAACGGCTCCAATGGAAAAAACGCATTGAGCAACATACGCATGATGCACCTCCGACCGGGCATGGGCAGTGCGCACCCGGAACGTCATCAAGCATAGGTGCCATGGCGTGGCATGCGGCGCCTTTGGTCCGGCAGCTGCTTGCGCCAGCTGATCCGCCATCTGCAATTTGCGCATGCAGGCGCGCAATCGGCAGACCTGAAGGCGCAACCGTTAGCGGCTTTCCAGCGGCGTTGCAGGAGCAGATGACGTCACCGGTGAGGCGCCCTTCATCACCTGTTTGAGCACGCCCAGCATCTTCAGACCGCCGATGGCCTGTGCCGTCAGCACGCCGCCCATCATCGCGCCCACCACACCGCAAGAGACAATGTCCTGGCCGGTGAGCCACAGCCCCGGAATCCGGGTGCGCGGCGTGAGCCAGTCCTGTGCAAACCGTTGGGGATCATGATTGAGGCCGTAGAGCTCGCCCCGCGCATAGGCATTGAAGTACTGCGTGGAGAGCGGTGTGCTCACTTCGCAGTAATCGATCTTGCCGCGCAGCTGCGGCAGCTTCTCGTACATCACGTCCAGCACGCGATCGCCCAGCTCGGCCTTGAGCGCCTCGTAGTCGTCGCCGCGCTTTCCCCACACACTGTTGCTCCACTTCTCGAACCATTCAAACGGTGCGGGCGCAACGACTTCGATGGTGGCCGTGCCCGGGTGACGGCGTTGGTAATCGGGGTCTTTCGCGGAAGGGAACGACACATAGACGACCGGGACGGGCGCCGTGCGGTCTTGCTCGAAGCGGCGCACATCGCCTTCGTAGTCGGCGCTCGGATAAATCCAGAAATTGGTCCTGGGCAGGCCCAGCTCCTCCGCCGTGCCCTTGAGGCCGATATAGAGGCCGATATGCCCGCTGCTCGGCGTCACCGTCTTCAGCTGACGGTCATAGCCTTTGGCGCGGACAACGGATTCGGGGAGGAGGCGCTGGAAGGTGTTCATCACGCCGGCTGAGGAAATGACGCAGGGCGCTTCGATACGGGTGCCGTCTTCCATCAGCAGGCCGCGGGCCTTGCCGTCTTCCACGATGATTTCCTTCACCCGCGCATAGGTGAAAACTTCACCGCCGTTTGCCTGGATGCGCGGGATGATGGTCTCCGCGATTTTCCAGCTGCCGCCGACCGGGTAGAAGCCGCCGAACAGGTAGTGGCGGGCGATCAGCGCGTGAATGATGAAGGAGGATTGCGCCGGCGGCAGGCCCATGTCGCCCCACTGGCCGGTGAGCACCGCGATCAGTGTCTGGTTACTGGTGAGTTCCTCCAGCACCTCGCGCGTGGTGCGCCGGAAATTCCGGGGAAGCAGGCGGTTAAGCACCGGCCGGGCGATTTTGAGTTGCCAGGGTTTGAGCAGGCGCGCCGCCGTGTACAGGCGCATATTGCTTCCGACCTCGTCGAGCAGGGCGAAGTAGCGGTCGATCGCGGCTGCTTCGGCCGGGAAATACTGGATGAGTTGTGCGCGGTACTCCGCCTTTCCCGCCACGGCATCGAACACTTTGTCGCCAATGAAGAAGCGGTCATAGGCCTTGTCCATGGGCGCCCAGTCCAGTTCACCGCGCGTGAGGAAGTCCATGATCTTGCGCGACATCGTTGGTGCGCCCATGTCGCCGATGTAGTGCAGGCCCACGTCCCACTCGTAGCCGTTGCGCTCGTAGCTGTGGGTGTAGCCGCCCGCGGTGTAGTGCTGTTCGAACACGGCGACCTTCCAGCCGATGGCCGAGAGGAGTGCCGCCGTGGTCAGGCCGCCCGGGCCTGAGCCGATGATGAGCGCGTCATAGGGACCGTTGAGGCGTGAGGCGCGGTAGCGGTTGCCGATACGCAGTGTGCTGGGTTTGAGTGCGGCCATGTCGATAGCTCCTTGGGCGGCGGCCCTTGCGGTAGGCGGGCAGGGCTTCACATTATGCAAATAATTGCATATGGTCAATCCGGCGGCTGCCAGAACCGATCTTCCGCCAATCCGCTCAAGCCTAGGCCCGGTACGCGGTACCATGTCCCGCGTTCTGATGCGATGGAGTAACCATGTCCCTGAAAATGGCCGTGCTGGGTCTGCTCGACGTAGAGCCGGGCTCGGGCTATGCCCTGCTGCAGCGCTTCCGCAACTCGCTGGGGTTCTTTTGGCCTACGACGCACCAGCAGCTGTATAAGGAGCTGCATGCGTTGCATGCCGAGGGGCTGGTCGACTGCGAGGAGGTGGCGCAGGCAGGCAAGCCGGACAAGAAAATCTATTCGTTGACCGACAAGGGGGGCGAGGCGCTCGACCGCCTGCTGGCCGAGGCGGCCGGCCCGGCAAAAATACGCGAGCCGCTGTTGGTGAAGTTGTTTGCCGGTCGCCGTCTCTCTCCTGACGCCCTGCGTGCCGAACTGGACGTGCACCAGAAACAACACGAGCAGACGCTTGCGACGTATCGGCTGCTGCAACACACCATTGCCGAGTTGCCGGCCCGACGACGTGCCCGCTATCACCATCCGGAACTGACCCTGCGACTCGGCATCCGCCTCGAAGAAGCCTGGCTCGCGTGGTGCGACGAGGTACGGGGCGAACTGGGCGGGGGATGAGGGACGCGCTTAGACGGCGATAATCGTATCGCTGTAACGAGCCATCAGAGGGTCGTGCGTCATCAGGCGCATGGGTTCAATCAATGCCTGTGCGACCAACAGACGGTCGAACGGATCCTGATGTAGCGGTGGCAAATCTGCTATGGCCACCGCATGTTCCGGCTCGATGGACAAGAAGCGATATCCCGAGCCCTCAAAGTAGCGCAGTGCATCCGATGCCGACACAGGCATGTCGCCGCGACCGAGGCTGTGCTTGATGGCGATTTCCCAAACCGACGCCGCACTGATCCAGATGACGGCTTTGGGCGATTGAATCAACTCCCGCGCCCGCGCCGACAGGCGAGGGCTGTCTGCGATGGCCCACAGCGCCACATGGGTATCCAGCAAAAGATTCACGACTTGTTCCCCAGAAACAGGCGGGCCACCTCATCGTTATTCCTGTCGATATCATCCGGCACCTCGAAGCAGCCTCGGGCGATCCCTATGCGGGGGCCTGCCGGCGATAAGGCGAGCGGGACGAGCCGGGCGGCCGGTCGGCCATTTCGGGCAATGATGATCTCCTGCTCTTCCCCTTGCTCAATGGCCTCCACTAGCCGGGAAAGGGAAGATTTGGCCTGCAGCATGTTGACTGAGCTCATGGCGGGATCTGCATCAAGTAGGTTCATTTAGATTAGTCTAGTCTGGCTAAGTATGGGGTGAGAGATCAAGCATGAGCCGCCGAACGTGTGCCTGCTCATCCGGCCGTGTTAGAAGGGCCGACAGTGCGGCCGTTGGGGCACGCCGTCGGTGTATGTCGATTGGTGTCGGGTCCCGATGCAACAGCGTGCACGGTCAGGGCGTGTGCACATAGACGAAAACCCGGTCAGTTTTCATCTGGAACGTGAAGTCGTGTGATCCATGCGGAGCGATCGTGTCCGGGCCGGGGGAAGCACGCCTGTCCGGGATTGCGATTGCGGGAATTACGGATTCCGGCCCGCTGTGCCGTACTGCTAGAGTCGGGGACGGTATGCCTCCAACGGGGTATGCCGATGCCGGCCGGAGCGCCGGATCCGTTGCCCACATGACGTGCGTCTCAAGGAGTCCTTTCCCATGGCTGGTTCCCGCCCGACTTCGCAGCACCCTCCTGTTTCCCCGCGCCGCCCACTGTCGCTCGCAGCGGCCCTGCTGATGGTACTGGCCGCTCCGGTACATGCCGACGATCGTGACGCCGCCAGTGATATCGGCCTGCGCTATGACGATTACAGTATTCGCTACGACCTGAATGCCGATGGCAGCTTTGTCCGGACGGCGGTGTTCACGGTGACCGTTCTCAAGGAGTCCGCGATCGAAGAGGCGAAGCAGGATTCCAACTCCTTCAGCACCAGCATTGCGGAAGGGGAGTACGTGGAGGCGTGGACGCAAAAGGCCAAGGGCAATCGCATTCCCGTACCCAAGGACAATTACCAGTCGAATGTGGCCGGCGGGCACAAGAAGGGCAGTCCGTTTTATTCCGACTACACCACGGTCAGTGTCGTCTTTCCCGATGTGGAAGTCGGCGACCAGGTCCATGCCGTGTGGCGCGAGACGGTGAAGGAGCCGATTTTCCCGGGCCAGTTCACCGAGCGCGATGATCTCTCCCGCTACACCGCCTATACGCATGCCGACCTCACCGTGACGATGCCGGTCTCGTACAAGCTGCGCAGCCAGGCCTGGCATCTCAAGGAGGCCGCGCCGCGCGAAGAAAACGGGCGGCGTATCTGGCAATGGACTTATGAAAATCCGGTGCCGGAAAAGTGGAGCCCGGAAAGCGCCGGCATCGAGCGCCTCGAGGATGATCCGGTGTTGCTCCTTTCCACGCTGGACGACTACCGGCAGATCGTCGACTCCTACGCCACGCGTGCCCGACCCAAGGCGACGGTGACCCCGCGCATCCAGACGCTCGCGGACTCGATCACGAAGAAGAGCACCACGCCGGCCGAAAAGGCTCGCGCGCTCTATGAGTGGACGCAAAAGAACATCACCTACGGGGGAAACTGTATCGGCGTTGGTGCGGTCGTGCCGCGCGATCTTGACGTGGTGCTCGACAACCGGATTGGCGACTGCAAGGACCATGCGACGCTGCTGCAGGCCCTGCTCACGGCGGAGGGCATACCCAGCAGCCAGGCGCTGGTGAATGCCGGTCAACTCTACGATTTGCCCGAACTGCCGGTGGTGGCCAACATCAACCACGTCATCAATTATTTGCCGACGCTCGGCCTGTTCCTCGACTCCACATCGTCGGATACACCGTTCGGCCGCCTGCCCTTCGGCGATGCCGACAAGCCCGTATTGCTGGTCGACGGTTACAAGCCAGGCCTGCGCACTCCGGCTGACCGCGGAATGGCCGACAGCCAGCACACCGTGACGCACTTGCGCCTGAACAGCGACGGCAGTGCCAGTGGCGAGATGGACGTGAAGGCGTCCGGCTTGCCGGCCGTCACGATTCAGCGCGGATTGCGTGACATTCCGCCCACGCGCCGGGCCGAGGCCATGAAGCGCTGGCTCAAGAGCAATGGCTTGCAGGGCACGGGTGAGTTGCAGCCGGATGCCGGGTTCGACCCGCAAGGCGGTTATCACGTCCACATCAGCCTGGCGCTCAAGGACTTTTTGCAGAATACGGAGGCCGGTGCCTTTCCGCTGCGCCCGCTGCTGGGCGGCAACGCGACCTTTGCGGCGGTGGTGGGCCCGGTTCAGGACGACGAACCCAAAAAAGCGCGTTCCTGCTCCGGCGGCAACGTCAGCGAGGAATATGTCGTCGAATTTCCGGCCGACATGAAGGTCGTCTACCTGCCGCGCAGCCGCACACTCACTCGCGACGGCGTCCACTACAGCGCCAGCTATGCGCAGCAGGGCAATACCGTCACGCTCACGCGCACGATCAATGGCACCGTCAAATCCAACATCTGCTCGCCCGCCCAGCTGGCCGAGCGGGTGGAGCTGGCGCGTGAAGTGCGGCGTGAGCAGCGGTCGCAGCTGCTGTATCAGCAGGTACAGTGATCGAAGCTGACATCACGCCGGAACGATGCGACTCGTCCCGGCGTGATATCGGAGGTATTGGCGGAGGCCTGGGT
>DASSUO010000186.1:0-2229 GCA_035706925.1 Moraxellaceae bacterium | reverse complement strand
CCACCATCCTGATCGGCCTCGTTCCCACTTATGCACAGATCGGTACGTCTGCCGCCGTCCTCCTGGTGCTCATGCGATTCCTCCAGGGCGTCGCTGTCGGCGGTGAATGGGGCGGTGCTGCCCTGATGGCGGTCGAGCATGCCCCTGCCGGACGTCGTGCTTTCTACGGTTCGCTGCCGCAAGCCGGCGTTGGCGCGGGACTGATCCTGTCGTCACTGGCCATGGCGGCCGTCACCCGACTTCCGGACCATGACTTGCTCGACTGGGGATGGCGCCTGCCGTTCCTGGCGTCGATCGTGCTGCTGGCCGTCGGAGCCTTCATCCGGCTCAAGGTTCACGAGTCACCCGCTTTTGCCACCCTGCGCGACAGCGGCCGCCAGGTTCAGCTGCCCGTGGTGGAATTGCTGCGCCGTCACTCGCGCAGCGTGCTGTCCGCTGCCGGTGCACGAATGGCGGAAACGAGCTGGTTTTATACGGTGGTGACGTTTTCGCTGAGCTATCTCACTCAGCAACTCGGTGTGGCCAAGCCGCTTGCCCTGCACGCCATCGTCGTGGGCGCCGCCCTCTCCCTGATCACCATTCCTGCCGCGGGCTGGCTGGCCGATCGTATCGGTCCGCGGCGGGTCTTCATGACGGGTGCCGGCGTAATCTGCATCGCGGCGTTCGTGTTTTTCGATCTCCTGGCGCGCAAGGATCCGGTGTGGCTGGTGGTCGCCATGGCGGGCGCCATCGGCGGCGTATTCCCGCTGCTTTACGCCCCGCAATCCGCGCTGTTCGCCGCCCAGTTCCCGCCCGAGATCCGCTACAGCGGCATTTCAATCTCGGTGCAACTTGCGGGCGCAGTGGCCGGCGGGGCCGCGCCGATCGTCGCGACGGCGCTGCTGGAGGCCGGAGACGGCCATCCCTGGATGATCAGCCTGTATCTCGCCGTGCTGGGTGTCATCGCCCTCTTCTGCGCCTCTGCGCTGCGCAGCGACGCCTCTGCCGTCGACGACTGAAGCAAGGAGCGATCCGGCACACCACCAGACGACAGGGCTCCCCGGTCGCCCCGAAAAATGCGGTGCATCCGTCTCCGCCGTCCAGGCACTCAAGGCCAGCCGGCACATGCCCGAAGGCGCGTGATCGCGAACGGGACGCGTGACACGTTTGTTTCGACGCAGAAAAAAATGGGCAACGCTTGCAAAAAAATGCAGCCATGAATGCGAAGGAAACTTGTCCAGCGATCAGTCGTACTCAGACGGCACATGCTCCCCGAGCAAACGGCGCTGCCGCGGCGTCGCGGCAGCGAGTGTCGCAGGAAGAAAGCGGAAGTCGGGGTAAGGCGAAAATTTTTGCGCGACCATCCGCCGGCCATAATGAACCTGCAGCAAATGCCGGCTGCGATTCCGTGTGCGATTGCGGCCACCGGCATGCCAGAGCTCGCTGCGAAACACGAGCACGTCGCCGGCACTGCACAACACCGGTTCCGCTGCATGCCCCTCCCATGCCGACTCGCCGGCCACGGGCGCGCGGCCGGCGCGGTGGCTCCCGGCGATCACTGATGTCGGACAGAGATCGGCATCAATGTCGTCGAGATAGAAATGCGCCGTGCATACCTGCATCGGCAGTTCAAAGGCAGGGTCGGCAAGCAGGGAGCGCGGCAACTCCATGACCAGGTAATCGATGTGAAGATCGCCGCCAATGAATCCTGGCCGGCTGCGCCAGGCCGTCTCACCAATCAGGTGGCAGTCGGCACCCAGCGCCGCCTCCATGAGATCGATCACGCCAGGCCGGTCGATATAATCCAGCCAGCGCGGATCGCGATTGAACACGCACTTGTAGTGGTCATCCACCAGTCCCTGGTAATCGAGCCCGACCGGCGTCAGGTGATCAATGGCATCCCGCGCCCACGCCACCGCCGCGGCATCCAGCACGGCGGGGAGCAACAGGAATCCGTCGCGATGCAGCGCGGCAAGTCGGGATGTTGTTTCACTGGATTCCGGCGTCGTCATGGCTACAGCATAGCGTGACCGAGAGTGACGCAGCGCCCGCGATGCCATTGCGGAAGGAGGCCTGACTTGCAGGCCATTTCACCAGATCGACGCAGTCGCAGCCCGGACAGGCAGGCGACGCGCATGGCCATCAACGGGAATGCGGACACTGCCGCTCCCTCGGGGCCGCAACAAAAAAGGCCCCGCGTACCGGGGCCTCTTGTCTGGGGCAGGGCGTTGCGCCAATAAATAGCGCTTT
>DASSUO010000185.1:0-16875 GCA_035706925.1 Moraxellaceae bacterium | reverse complement strand
GGCAGTCGCCTGTTCTTGCGCGACTGCTGCGTGCACGACTCGAAACCACGATTCCCGCGGCCTACGGTCGGCTGTCGCAGATTTGCGGCGAATTTCGCGGGCAGGCCCGTGATACCTTCACCGACACCAATGCACGTCGCGCGTTCTGGGAGCATGAGCTGCAGGGACGATTCGCCGAACTGGTGTATGCAGGACGTGAAGACGAGGCACGTGCCCATTTGCGTGAAGCTTTTGCCAGGGCCGAGCCGACGCCGGTGGGTGAGGTGTATCTTGTCGGCGCAGGTCCGGGCGACCCCGACCTGCTGACGTTTCGCGCGCTCCGGCTCATGCAGCAGGCGGATGTCGTTGTCTATGATCGCCTGGTCTCGCAGCCGATTCTCGATCTTTGCCGCCGTGATGCGCACTTCATCTATGTCGGCAAGGCCCGCTCCGATCATGCCGTGCCGCAGGAAGGCATCAACCAGTTGCTGGTGGAGCTGGCCCAGGAAGGAAAGCGCGTCTGCCGGCTCAAGGGCGGCGATCCGTTCATCTTCGGGCGGGGCGGTGAGGAGATCAGCGAGTTGGCCAGCGCGGGAGTGCCTTTCCAGGTCGTTCCCGGCATCACGGCGGCAAGCGGTTGTGCCGCGTACTCAGGCATTCCGCTGACGCATCGCGATTATGCGCAATCCGTGAGATTCGTGACGGGCCATCTCAAGGACGGCTCGCCCGAGCTGCCCTGGAGCGAGTTGATCCACGAGCAGCAAACCCTGGTGCTCTACATGGGGCTCACCGCACTGGAAACCATTTGCCAGCGGCTCGTTGAACACGGCATGGCGCCGGACATGCCGGTGGCCCTGGTCTCCCACGGCACCACGCCACGGCAGAAGGTGGTGGTGGGGACTCTGGCCGACATCGCCGGCAAAGTGGCGGGCAGTGGCATTGGCGCGCCGACGCTGACCATTGTCGGGCGGGTGGTGGAGCTGCGTGACCAGCTCAACTGGTTCCAGCCGGACGAGGCCTGAGACGATCCTTCAGGGCCGTGCCGGCGGCGGGGCGGCCCTTCCAACAGAGCGACCATTGACGCAGGTCATGCGGGGGCGGTCTCATCACCGTTAATCTTCCCTGCATCGCCTGACCTGGCCCCGAATGGATCGCCCTTCATGAGTAACGCGCCGGCCACCCTGCGCTTCAAGCCGCTCGGCATCGACACCGCCTACGAGCATATCGTCTTCATGCATGCCGGCTGCCATGTCTGCCGTGCGGAAGGCTTCTTCGCCCAGACCCGTGTTGTAGTTCGGGCGGGTGACAAATCCCTCATTGCCACGCTCAACATCATTAATGACGGGCTCCTGGATCTCGGGGAAGTGTCCCTCAGCATGGGGGCGCAGCATTACCTTGGCATCAAGGCGGGCGATCCGGTCTCGGTGACGCATGTGCCGTATCTGCGTTCCGCCAGCATGATTCGCGCGAAGATCTATGGCGAGCGGCTGGATCGGGCGGCGATGCGCTCCATCATTGACGACACTGTTACCGGACGTCTGTCGGAGTTGCATCTCTCCGCCTTCGTGACGGCCTGTGCCGGCGAGCGCCTGGACCTGGACGAAATCGTCGCCCTGACCGAGGCCATGGTTGCTGCCGGTGAGCGACTTACGTGGCCACACGATGTCGTGGTCGACAAGCATTGCGTCGGGGGATTGCCGGGTAACCGGACGACGCCGCTGGTGGTTGCGATTGTCACGGCCAACGGATTGGTCATGCCCAAGACGTCGTCGCGCGCCATCACGTCGCCGGCAGGCACGGCCGATACCATGGAGGTGCTGACGCGAGTCGATCTCGACGTTCCCTCGATGCGCCGCGTCGTCGAATCCACCGGAGGGTGCATGGTGTGGGGCGGAGCGATGCAGCTCTCCCCCGCGGATGATGTGCTGATCCGCGTCGAGCGTCCGCTGGATCTCGACAGTGACGGCCAGTTGGTCGCCTCCATTTTGTCCAAGAAAATTGCAGCCGGTTCCAACCGTGTGCTGATCGACATGCCGGTAGGTCCCACGGCCAAAATTCGCAATATCGAAGCGGCCCGGCGCGTGTCAGGCCGACTGGAGGAAGTGGGTCGCCGTCTCGGCATTGCCGTGCAAACGGTGATTACTGACGGGCTTCAGCCTGTGGGGCGTGGCATTGGTCCGGCGCTGGAAGCCCGCGACGTGGTGCAGGTGCTGCAGAATCAGGCAGGTGCACCGGCGGACCTGCGTGACCGCGCGCTGCTGCTTGCCGCCAAAGTGCTGGAGATGGGGGGAAAGCCGAATCCTGTCGCGCTGGCGGCCGAGACGCTTTCAAGCGGGCGCGCGTGGGCCCAGTTCCAGCGTATCTGCGAGTCGCAGGGCGGCTTGCGCGAGATTCCGGTCGCCCCCCTCATGCATACAGTCACGGCGAGCCAGACGGGGCGCGTCGCCAATATCGACAACCGTGTACTGGCCCGCATCGCCAAACTGGCCGGCGCGCCACAATCGGCGGCGGCCGGCGTTGACCTGCACATCGATCTGGATGACTGGGTGGAGCGCGGACAGCCGCTGTTTTCCATCCACGCGCAGGCGCCCGGAGAACTGCGCTATGCGCAGGCGTTTCAGAGCGATCACCCGAATGTGATTGTGATCGAGGAGGCGTGATGAGCGACAGCCTGCTGCTTGTTTTTCCCGGTAACGAAGGAGTGGCCGATGCCCTCAGGGCATGCCTGCCGTCCGTGGTGGCGCCGCTGTCATTGCACCGCTTTCCGGACGGGGAGAGTCTGGTCACGCTGCCGTCCATTCCGAAGGGGGCCGATGTCTTCATGGTCTGCTCGCTGGACCAGCCGGATGCCAAGCTCGTGCCGTTGCTGTTCGCCGCGAATGCAGCGCGGGAACTGGGGGCGGGGCGAGTCGTGCTGGTGGCGCCCTATCTGGCCTATATGCGGCAGGATCGCCGCTTCCACGATGGCGAGGCCGTGACGTCGCGGACCTTTGCCTCCGTCCTGTCCGGGCATTTCGATGCGCTGGTAACCGTGGATCCGCATTTGCACCGCTATAGCGACTTGTCGGAGATCTATCCGATTCCGGCCCGTGCTGCTTCGTCGTCAGCCGCCATATCGGCGTGGGTACGGCGCGAGGTGCCTCAGCCATTGCTGATCGGTCCTGACGAAGAAAGTGGCCAGTGGGTGGAGGCGATTGCGCGATTGCAGAACCTGCCGTTCACGGTGCTCACCAAGCAGCGTCACGACGATTTTCATGTCGACGTGTCATTGCCTGAGGCAGACCGGTGGGCGGGCCATACGCCGGTGCTGGTGGATGACATCATCTCGAGCGCGCATACGATGATTGCGGCCATCGGGAGCCTCTCGACGGCCGGTTTTGCGGCGCCGGTATGCGTCGGTGTTCACGGCCTGTTCGCCGGGACGGCGCTGGCCGAACTGAAGAGTGCGGGTGCTGCCCGGATCGTGACCTGCAATTGTGTCCCGCATGCCACCAATGCCATCGATGTCATGCCGGCGGTTGCGGCAGCAATCTCGTCGTTGTGAGGTGACGATCCCTTGATGGTGGTCAAGGCAATCGCGTCAGGCAGTCCCTATTCTGCAACCGTGTGCTGAAAAGGCACCGACCGCAACAACAACTTCCCGTTCCCCCGTCATCCGCCTTCCCCGTGGGTGGACCGGGGTGGGGCTGTGAATACAGGAAGTGTCGCCGTCCTTGAGGGGGCGCGTCATCACCAAAAGCCCGCGGGCGCTGGTGGTGACGCGCCTTTTCTTTTAAGGCGAACCGAGCGTGCGGGGCGTATTGAAATTCATGAGCCGGGGATCATCCGCGTTGCACTGGAGCGCAACGGCGCCGAACTGTTGCCAGAGGCGTCGCGGACTTCGCTCTCCGGCCTGCCAGGCCGCTTCGATGGCAGGCTGCAGACTGCGGGGCAGGGCACAAAAGAGCGGCTCCCACTGATCGCCACGACGCACCACGACCGGCTGACCGGGATGAAGGCGGGCCGTCTTCGCCAATTCGTCGAGCAACGTCCGGTCGACGCGGGGCGCATCACAAGGAAGCACCAGCAACACGGCGTGACGCATGGAGGCGAGTCCGGCCCGGATGCCGGCCAGCGGGCCCGGATAATCGGGCACGTCATCGGCGACCACATGGTCTGCATAGACCGCATAGCGGTCCGCGTGCCGGTTACAGGAAATGATGAGGTCGTCCGTCACCGGTCGGGCCACGTCCGTGATCCAGGCAACCAGCGGACGTCCCTGCCATTCGATGAGGCCCTTGTCCGCGCCGCCCATGCGTTGGCCCTGGCCTCCGGCCAGCAAGAGGACCGAGCAGGGTAAGGGATCATCGGTGGTTGCCATGTGCGTTACCGGGTATCACTCGGCCGGAAAGGTGGCGGAGCATACGCTATTGTTGTGCTATCCGGGCGCGTCCGCCAGCGCGCTCCCGACCTCAGGACCACCATGGAGGTTCCGGTCATGGAACGATCATTCCACCGATTTTCCGACCTGTTCGAGCAGCTGGGTCTGCCAAGCGACGCTGCCGCGATCGACAACTTCCTGGATCGCCACTCGCCACTGCCCGATGAGGTGGCCCTGGCCGATGCGCCGTTCTGGACTACCGCACAAGCGAGCCTGCTGAAGGCCGAAGTCCTGGAGGATGCAGACTGGGCAGAAGTGGTCGACCAGCTCAATCTGGCCCTGCGCCAGGCGCATTGATTGCGGGAATCGACCTGTCCCCGCTGCCGTTGTGCAAACACCCTGGGGAGTCAGGACAGTTTTTTGCGGACGATGCTTGACTCTCCCATTGTGGGAAGGTTGACGCTGGGTGCATAGTGGACGCCCCGAGGGTGATCATGACGACCCGACTTCCCGATCCAGTTTCCCGGCATGTGTTGCCCATTCAGGGCATGACGTGTACCTCCTGTGCCCACACGGTGGAAAAGGCGCTTGTCCGTATTCCGGGCGTGCATGCGGCTGCCGTCAATTTCGCGGACGAATCCGCCCATGTCGACGCGGACCCTGATGTAACGCTACCGACACTGGTGGCGGCAGTGGATGCCGCAGGCTACCGCGTCGCGCTGACCGATCAGGATCTCGTGGTCGGGGGAATGGGGTGCGCCTCCTGCGTCGGCCGAGTCGAGAAAGCCCTGCGTTCGGTTCCGGGTGTGGTGACGGCGGCGGTGAACCTGGCCACCGAATCGGCACGCATTACTGCTGTTTCCGGTACGGCACCGGCCGATCTGCTGGCGGCGGTGGTGCGCGCCGGCTATGCCGCGAGGTTGCGTGAAGCGGATCCGCTGGCCGGCAACCGTCGTCCGGCGCGTTTTTCACGTGAAGCGCGCCAGGTCGTTGTTGCCGCCGTGCTCACCGTGCCGCTGGTGGTGATGATGTTCCTGATGCCGGCGGGACATCAGGCCGCATCCATGGCCTGGCTGCAGTGGTTGCTGGCAACGCCCGTGCAATTCCTGTCAGGCGCGCGCTTTTATCGTTCCGGCTGGAGGGCCTTGCGCGCCCGCAGCGGCAACATGGATCTGCTGGTGGCGCTCGGCACCAGCGCCGCCTACGGGCTCAGTGTCTATGTCGTCGTGAGCGCTCAGGCGGCGCATGCGCCTCTCTATTTTGAGTCCTCCGCCATCGTCATTACGCTGGTGTTGCTGGGCAAATGGCTGGAATCGCGTGCCCGCCAACAAACCTCCGAAGCGATCCGGGCGCTGCGTGCGTTGCGTCCGGACATTGCCCGTGTCCGGCGGGACGGCATCGAGGTCGACGTTCCGATTGTCACCCTGCAGGTGGGTGACACCGTCGCCGTGCGCCCCGGCGAGCGTGTGCCGGCCGATGGTGTCATCGTCGAGGGCCGCAGCCTGGTGGATGAATCGATGCTGACGGGAGAAAGTCGCGCGGTGCTGCGCGAGGTGGGTGGCAACGTCGTGGGGGGCAGCATCAGCACGGACGGATTGCTCGTGGTGAACATTGCGGCAGTGGGAACGGAAACGTTGCTCGCCCGCATCATCCGGCTCGTCGAGGATGCCCAGGCCGCGAAGGCGCCGATCCAGCGACTCGTCGATCGCGTCAGTTCCGTATTCGTGCCGGTCGTGATGGGCATTGCCGCCGTCACCTTCATTCTCTGGTGGCTGTCCGGGGCGCCTGTTGGAGCGGCGCTCATCAATGCCGTGTCGGTGCTGGTGATTGCCTGTCCCTGTGCGCTCGGCCTCGCTACACCGACCGCCATCATGGCAGGCACCGGCGTCGCCGCGCGCCACGGCATTCTGATCCGTGACGCGGAGGCGCTGGAAATGACGCACAGGGTCAGGACGGTCGCGTTCGACAAGACGGGCACGCTGACGCTGGGGCGGCCCGAGGTAGTGGCGGTTGAAGGTCGAAGCACGGGTGATGCGTTGCTGGCGATCGTGGCGGCCCTGCAGGAGGGCAGCGACCATCCCCTCGCTCGCGCAGTTCGCTTGGCCCGTGCTGAAGGCGCCGCATTGGTCCTGAGTGACGCGCGGACCTTGCCGGGTCGCGGAATCACGGGACTGGTCAACGGCGTGCCGTACCTCTTCGGAAATCGTCCGCTGATGGACGAGCGGGGCGTTGATATCACGGCGTTCGGGAGGCGTGCGGCAGCCCTGGAGGCGGAGGGATGTACGGTCTCCTGGCTCGCTGCATCCGGAGAACGGGACGTGCTGGGCTTTGTCGCCTTCCGTGACCAGATCCGTCCGGAGGCAGCAGAGGCAGTGGCGCGGTTGCGCGCCATGGGAATAGGGACCGTGATGGTGACGGGGGATAACGCCGGCAGTGCCCGTACGGTGGCGCGCCAGGTGGGTATCGACCGTGTCGTGGCGGAAGTGCTGCCCGACGAAAAAGCGCGTGAAATTGCTCGACTGCGCGAGCAGGGCATGACGGCCATGGTGGGTGACGGAATCAATGATGCGCCGGCACTGGCCGCTGCCGATGTCAGCATGGCGATGAGTGATGGCACTGATGTGGCCATGCAGACGGCGCGCATCACGCTCATGCGGGGCAATCTTCTGCTGGTGGCCGATGCCGTCGACATTTCGCGTCGCACCTGGCGGAAGATTCGCCAGAACCTGTTCTGGGCGTTTGCCTACAACCTGGTCGGTCTGCCACTGGCAGCGCTCGGCTATTTGAATCCCGTGATCGCCGGAGCAGCGATGGCCTTTTCCAGCGTCAGTGTCGTGACCAATGCCCTGATGCTGCGGAATTGGCGACCGGGCGACACGGCTCCGGTGAAGACGCGGGAGACAAACGCATGAATATCGGTGAGGCCGCTGAACGCAGCGGCATCTCGGCAAAAATGATCCGGCATTATGAGTCGGTCGGCCTGCTGCCCATTCGGCAGCGAACGGCGGGCGGATACCGCCTGTACGACGACCGAGATGTGCACGAGCTTCGCTTCATCAAGCGTGCGCGAGGTCTCGGCTTTTCTCTGGAGCAGATTCAGGAACTGCTGTCACTCTGGCGGGACAAGGGACGCGCCAGTGCCGACGTGAAGCGCATGGCGGCGGCGCAGGTCGAGTCACTGAATATGCGTATCCAGGAACTCACCGGGATGCGGGATACCTTGTCGCAACTGGCGGAGTCCTGCCGTGGCGACCACCGGCCCGACTGTCCCATTCTGGATGGGCTGGGATCGGGCTTTGCGAGCACAGGCGCACGCCGAGGCGTTGGCTGTGGCCATTCCCCTGATTGCGGAGCGCATCATGCCGATTCGTCCGACTCCCTCTGACAAGAGACGCGGCTGGGGCGATCAGTCGGTGACCCGTCGCCAGTTTGTTCAGGGACTGGCGCTGGGGTCGGCGGCACTGAGCCTGGGCCTGCATCGGGGCGCGCGGGCCGCGACGCCTTCGCTCGTGTCGGCACCTGGCGTGTTGAGTGGCAGCGAATTTCAGCTGGATATCGGAACCGGCCGCGCCAATTTTACCGGGCGCGAGCGTGCGGTAATTGCGGTGAACGGGTCGCTGCCGGCGCCCGTGCTGCGGTTCCGTGAGGGCGACGACATTGCCATCACGGTGCGCAACGCGCTGGCCGATACCACGTCCATCCACTGGCACGGCGTGCTGGTGCCCGCCGCCATGGACGGGGTGCCGGGCCTGAGCTTTGCCGGCATTCGTCCGGGCGAGACATTCACCTACCGGTTTCCCGTGCGCCAGGCCGGCACGTACTGGTACCACAGCCACTCGGGCATGCAGGAGCTGCAGGGGCTGTACGGGGCCATCGTCATCGATCCGCGTGAACCCGAGCCCTTCGCGTTCGACCGGGAGCACGTCGTGCTGTTGTCGGACTGGACCGACGATGATCCCATGCGGGTCTTCACCAATCTGCGCAAGCAGAGCGACTACTACAACCTTCATCAACGCACCGTGGGCGATTTCTTTCACGATGTGCGCGAGAAGGGATGGAAGTCGGCGTGGGCGGACCGGTCGATGTGGGGCGGCATGCGCATGAATCCGACCGATCTGGCTGACGTGACGTCGCCGGCGTTCACCTGCCTCGTGAACGGCCAATCGCCGGCGGCCAACTGGACCGGACTGTTCCAGCCGGGCGAGAAGGTACGGCTACGTTTCATCAATGGCGCGGCCATGGTTTTCTTCGACGTGCGCATTCCGGGATTAAAAATGACCGTCGTGGCGGCGGACGGGCAATACGTCGAGCCGGTTGACGTCGACGAGTTCCGGCTTGGCGGAGGGGAAACGCTGGACGTAATCGTCGAGCCGGAAAATCGCCCCGCGTACACAATATTTGCGCAGAACTCGGACAGAACCGGTTATGCGCGCGCAACACTGGCACAGCAGCCTGGCCTGGTGGCTGACGTGCCCACTCTGGATCCTCGACCGGTGCTGACCGAGACCGACATGGGCATGGACATGGCCATGATGACAAGCATGCCGGACATGCCGCTGCAGACGCATCCGGCCAGCGAGAGGAACAACCCCGGTGTCGACATGCAGGCCATGATGCCTGCGGCGCGCCTCGATGACCCCGGCGTTGGCCTGCGCGACAATGGCCGTGTCGTGCTCACGTATGCGGCGCTGAAGAGTGCATTTCCGGATCCGGACGGGCGCGAGCCCACCCGCGAGATCGAGCTGCATCTGACTGGCAACATGGAACGCTATGTCTGGTCGATTGACGGCATTCCGTTCAATCTTGCCACTCCTGTGCGGCTGACCTACGGCGAGCGTGTGCGGCTCACGCTGGTGAACGACACCATGATGGCACATCCCTTCCACTTGCACGGCATGTGGTCTGACCTCGAAGACGAAGACGGAAATTTCCAGCTTCGCAAGCACACCATCACCATTCCACCGGGTACACGACGCAGCTATCGCGTCACCGCCGATGCACCGGGGCGCTGGGCCTACCACTGTCATCTTTTCCTGCACATGGCGGGCGGCATGATGCGTGAAGTGCGTGTGGAAGGAGGGGCCTGACATGAGGAGCAGCATGCTTTCCCTTGCCCTCGCGCTGGTGGCTTCCGGCAATGCCTTGGCGATGGATGACATGGCCGGCATGGACATGTCATCCGGTGACACCGGGAAATCGGCCGCACCCGCGTCACCATCGACGCACGATCATTCTCCGACGCCGGCTCTTCCCTCGACGCCGGGCAGCGGCACGCCCACCGGCGCTGGCATGTCCGAGCATATGGGACATGAAGGTGGCGGTGATTTCTGGTGGTGGAAGGTGGATCAGCTGGAATCAGTCCGCACTGCGGATGAATCCGCCGCACGCTGGAAAGCCGGCGTCAGCTGGGGCGGCAGCTTCGATCGACTGTGGTTGACCAGTGACGGTGATACTACCGACGGCAAGCGCGGCGACGTTGCGACGCAGCTTTACTGGACGCACGCCGTCTCGGCCTTCTGGGATGCCACCCTGGTCGGTCGCGTGGACAACGGGCCGGGACGTGCGCAGTCCTGGGCCGGAATCGGCCTGCAGGGTCTTGCGCCGTATTGGTTAGAGACGGCGGTGACCGTGTTGGCGGGCGAGGGGGGACAGTCCTCTGTGCGAATGGACGTCGATTACGACATCCTGCTGACGAACCGGCTCATCCTGAAGCCCGGGATCGGCCTCGATTTCTACGGTCGCGACGATGCTTCAAGGCAACAGGGCGCCGGATTGGCTGAGTCGGGTGCGGCCCTGCGACTGCGCTATGAGGTGACGCGGAAGTTTGCGCCTTATGTGGGGGTGGAGTGGCGCAATCGTTACGGTCGCACGGCGGACCTGATTCAGGCCGCCGGGGAGCGCACGCATGATGCAGAGGCCGTGGCGGGCGTACGGCTCTGGTACTGAGCGACACTAGAGCCGGGCCGACCTCAGCCGCAAGGCATTGGTCACGACACTGACGGACGAGAGACTCATCGCCAGCGCGGCAATCATGGGGTTCAGTAGCCAGCCGGTCAGCGGATACAGCAGGCCGGCCGCCACGGGAACGCCCAGTGCGTTGTAGACCAGTGCAAAGAGCAGGTTCTGTCGCATGTTGTCCACCGTGGCAACCGAAAGCAGGCGCGCACGGACAATCGCGCGCAGGTCGCCCTTGATCAAGGTCAAGGCGGCACTTTCCATGGCCACGTCGGTACCAGTCCCCATGGCGATGCCGACGTCGGCGGCGGCCAGCGCGGGTGCATCGTTGATGCCGTCACCGGCCATCGCGACTACAGCGCCCGATTGATGAAGCGTCTTCACCAGCGCGAGCTTGTCCGCGGGTTTGACTTCGCCATGCACCTCGTCGATGCCCAGCGATTTCGCAACGGCTTCCGCCGTTGTCCTGCCGTCACCGGTCGCCATGACCACTCGTATACCCGCTGATTGCAGCAGCCGGACCGCTTCCGGCGAAGTCGACTTGACCGGATCCGCGACGGCCAGCAGGCCGATGCATTGTCCGTCGCGCGCAAGAAAGACCACGCTGGCGCCTTGCTGGCGGAGTGATTCGGCAGGAGCGAGGAGGGCGGAAATGTCGACATTTTGCTGCGCCATGAGTGCGGGGCTGCCGAGAGCAACGTTGTGTCCGTCGATGCAACCGCGAACGCCGATGCCCGTGACGGAATCGAAGTCCTGCGGCGACTCAAGAAGCAGCCCCGCATCGAGCGCGGCCTTCACGATTGCGGTGGCCAGCGGATGTTCGCTTCCCTGGTCCAGGCTTGCGGCCAGCCGCAACACTTCGCAGACGGTGATGCCGGGTGCCGTGACGACCTCGCGGAACGCTGGCTTTCCCTCGGTCAGGGTACCGGTCTTGTCGACGATGAGCGTATCCACCTTTCGCAGATGCTCGATGGCTGCGGCGTCACGGAACAACACACCCTGCGTGGCGGCCTTGCCGGTGGCTACCATGATCGACATGGGAGTGGCGAGCCCCAAAGCGCATGGACAGGCGATGATGAGGACGGATACCGAATTGATCAGGCCGAAGAGCCATCCCTGTGGGCCACCGAGCAGGCCCCAGGCAAAAAAGGTGGCGACGGCGATCAGCACAACACCGACCACGAAGTAGCCGGCGACCACATCGGCCAGGCGTTGCATCGGTGCGCGTGATCGTTGCGCCTGCGCCACCATCTGCACGATCTGCGATAGCATGGTCGCGGAACCCACCTTTTCTGCCCGCATGACAAGGCTGCCGCTGGTGTTCAGCGTGGCGCCGATGAGTGTATCGCCGGGGCGCTTCGTCACCGGCATGGGTTCCCCCGTCAGCATGGATTCATCGACAGGACTCGTTCCGTCGAGAACGACACCGTCCACCGGCACTTTCTCGCCGGGCCGTACGCGAAGCCTGTCACCCACATGGACATCGGACAGCGGAACATCCTCTTCGCTGTCATCGTCGCGAAAGCGGCGTGCCGTTTTCGGCGAAAGACCAAGCAGTGCCTTGATGGCGGCGGAGGTCTGCGAGCGTGCCGTCAACTCCATCAACTGGCCCAGCAGTGTCAGCGAGATGATGACGGCCGCCGCTTCGAAATAGACGCCGATACGGCCATGCATCATGAAACTGTCCGGAATGAGTCCCGGCGCGACGGTGGCGATCACACTGTAGAGAAAGGCCGAGCCTGTTCCCAGGGCGATCAGCGTCCACATATTGGGACTGCGACGGACGATGGACTGCCAGCCCCGCACATAAAACGGCTTTCCCGCCCACAGGATGGTAGGGAGTGAAAGGATAAACTCCACCCAGCTCTGCTGGGCGCCATGAAACAGTCCCAGGCGATGTCCGGCCATCGCGGATACCGCGACCGTCACCGTGAACGGAAGCGTCCACCAGAAGCGGTGCCGGAAGTCCCGGAGCTCCGGATTCTCATCGTCCGTATCGGCAGGCATCACGGGCTCAAGCGCCATTCCGCAAATCGGGCACGATCCCGGCCTGTCCCGCCGCACCTCCGGATGCATCGGGCACGTATAAATCCCGCCCACTCCCTCTGGCGCCACTTCCACCGATGTGACCGGTCTTGCCGACCCTGCCGCTATTGGAATCGTGGTCGCCGCGGCTTCAGTCGTGATGCCGCCACGCTCCGAATCGGCCTTTCCCGAAGCACGCGCCGCCGATTCCGGCATCGCTAAAACGGGCTCCGCCGATACTGCCGCCAACGTGGGAGCGGCTTCGGTCGCGATGCCCACAGCGACCACATTACCGCCATCCGTCAACGCAAACTGCCCCGGCGCCGCCAGGAATTTGCGCCGGCACTTCTCGCTGCAAAAGTGATAAACCGTTCCGTCATGCTCTGCGGTGAGCGTAGTCGCCCCTACACTCATCCCGCACACCGGATCTTTGAACCGGCTGTCAGTTCCGGCATCAGCCCGCGCATCTGGCGCCGCATCAGACGAGGCGGTTGCCAGATGCTCCGGATGACCGGAGTGATGAGCGTGGTCGGCTTCCGCTACGTGACGTTCCTGCATGACATCACTTCTTGGCGGCAGGTACGGCACCCGCGGCCTGCTGGTCCATCAGGGTCTGCATCATCATCTGCATCATGTCCACGCGATCGCTCATGGCCTTGTGCATGTCCATGCACTGGCCCATGCCCATGCCGCCTCCCGATGCCGCGCCGTTCTGCCCCATCGCGCCGCCCATCATGCCCATGCCCATGGGCTGGCCGGACTTCATGTCCTGCATCATGGACATGCCTTCCTGCATGAGCTTCCGGCCTTCGTCCATGAGCTTCTGCCGCTCCGCCGGCGTCTTCGCCGCCATCATGCGTTCATGGAGATCACTCATCCGCTTCATGAGGTCGGCGGATTTGCCGGCTGAGGGGGTGTCGGGAGTTGAGGCGGTGGCGGCGGGCTTCTGTCCATGGGTATGGTCATGCTCGGGCGCGTCGGCGGCGAAAGCGTGAACCGGAAGCAGAGCGATCGCCAAAAAGGTGGGAATCAGGGCACGGCAGGAAATGGGATTCATGGAGCCATCCTTTTGCAGGGGGAGCGAACTACTACCAGTGTAATAGTCCTTTGGGCAGATGCTGCCCGGTTTGATCCACCTCAATTGCAGCAATGAACGGTACCCCCGTCATCCGGCGTCGAATCGGGGTAAGGCGCAGTACTGTCGCCTCACTGACATGATGAAAATCCCTCGCCCGTCAGAAACCGTGGCAGTCGATGCAGACGGGAAACCTCATGGGGAGCGGCGTAACGCTACAATTGACGCGATGGGTGCAGGGCCTTGTGGCGGGGCATTACTCGGCCGACGCGAGAGGAATTGATGCCGTGTGGGTAGTGCCGACTTTGTCACTTCCAGAGGATGAAAGCTGTCGCCGACGACAACCCGGGATGGTCGTATCAATATGAACAAGTGGCGTCTCGATTTTGCCGTGCTGGCTCTGCTGTTGCCGGTCAGTATCCCCGGCCATGCGGACGAGGCGCGGACCGCGCCCGATTTAGACCGATTGCTTGCCCTTTCTATGGATGCACTGACGCAGGTCCAGGTCAGTACGGCCTCCATTCGGCCGGCGACACCGCGCGAGCAGCCCGGCGCCGTCACGCTCATCACGGCGCAGGACATGGCCGCCGCCGGCTGCCGTACGCTGCAGGATGCGCTGCGGCTCGTGCCGGGCATCTCCTCCGGCATTGATGTCTTCAATGTCACCGGGCTCCTGTTTCGCGGCACCTGGGCCTATGAAGGCAAGATCCTCTTTCTGGTTGATGACATGCCCGTCAACGACCTGCTCTTCGGCACCTATGCCATTCCGCCGGATTTTCCGGTCGACATTCTCGATCGTGTCGAGGTCCTGCGCGGACCCGGAGGCGCCAAATACGGTGAGAACGCCGAGTTGGCCGTCATCCGTATCTACACGCGCAATAGCGTCCAGAAAGGGGGCTTCGCGAATTTCACGATGGCCACGCAAGGTGCCGGCACGCCGCTCCGACAGTTCAGCACCGGTCAGCACTGGCAGGGACAGCAGGGGGCATTGGCCCTGCTGGGAACCGTGTCGTCCTCCAACTGGGGGAAAGGGCAGTGGACGGATGCCGTGGGTACCCCTTACGACACTTCACAGCAACATCAGCAAAGCGCGCAGTACGCGATGGATGCCACCTGGTTGGGTAGCCGCCTGAAGGTTTATGGCGAACAGTTCACGATGGCGGCGCCCGAGCGCTACGGCATCGTGACCCCGGATCAGGTCATCGCCTTCCAGCACACCAATGTGCGACTGGACCATGCCTTTGATGTCGGGGCAGGGGTGGAGCTGACCCCGCGCTGGAGTTTCCGGCAGGAGGATGCCTGGCATGGCACATCCTTGTCGCTGCCGTCCTATTACGAGCTGCCGGCACAACGCAATGAACTGGAACTCGAAGCGACGCACGCACTCGGCAATGACGGTACCGTGCGTGCCGGGGTACAGGGCTACTGGACGTCGGCTACGGCAGAGCAGCTCTCGGTGCCGGAGTTTCCCGGCAAGACCACCAGCAACTATTTCCAGGGCCAACCATCAGTGTCCTATCACGGCTACTCCGGCTATGCCGAGGCCGAATTTCCCTGGAACGACTACCGGCTGAGTCTGGGTGTGCGTCAGACCGGACACAGCCTGACGGGACGCTCGACCGTGCCGCGATTCGCGCTGACCCGGGCCGACCCCGACTGGCATTACAAACTCATTCTGGATTCTGCCTACCGCGAGCCGCAGATCGAAACGGCCAACGAAGCCGCGGCGCCCCTCAAGGCTGAGCGGACGTCGCTGGCCGAGCTGGAGGCCGGACACCGGCTCTGGTCTGATCAATACCTCACGGTGTCCGTGTTCCAGTACGAGTTGCGTGATGCCATCGTGTTCAGCGCAACGCCCACCGGCGATATCGGCTATGTGAACAGTCCGCTCTACAAGGGCCGCGGCGCCGAGATGGAATGGCGACTTCAGCGCGAGTCGTGGCGTGTCGATGCGAACGTGTCGTATGCGAGAACGGATGACAGCGCGATTTCGATCTACCAGGTCACGAACGGCCGTCACGGGCAGTCACTGGGTGCACCTGCCACGGTGTTCAATCTGTGGGCAAGCCGACAGGTCTCGTCCCGGTGGACCCTTAATGCGCGCCTGCGTTATCAGGGCAATGAGTCCGCTTACGTGTTCGATCCGGCCAGTACGGCCAATCCCCCCCTTAGTCAGGGTACGTTGGCTGCCGAATGGTCGGCAGACCTCAGTGCCCGCTACGTGAGAGGTGCGTGGACTACCGATGTCGGCATACGCAATCTGTTCGACGAGCATCTGTGGTTGCCGCAGCCTTATGTCGGTGCGACGCCACCGTATCCCTACGGAGCAAGAGAAGGCTGGGCGCGATTGTCTTATGCCTTTTGAAACGGGACACCGGCACGCTAACGCCGCTTGTTCCCGTGCTCCAGCAATTGAAGGGCCAGCCGCCGCATTTCCGTTTCCTCGTCGCCCTGAATTACCCACACCGCGACACGACTGGCGGTGTGACTGATGCGGCCATTGCCGGTCACCACGGCATTGGCCTCGCCGTCGGGTACAACGCCCAGAAATGCCAGCGACGACATGACCCGCTCCCGGATCAACGACGCGTTCTCGCCAATTCCACCGCCGAACACGATGGCATCCAGCCCGCCGAGTGACGCCGCATAGGCACCAACATACTGACTGATGCGATAGCAGAACTGGTCAATGGCGAGTGCTGCTTCCATCGATGGGGACGCCAGAAGATCCCGCATGTCTCCTGACAGACTGGAGAGCCCCTTCAGGCCGGACTCGTGATACAGCAGCCGCTCCAGATCATCGACGCCGAAGCCGGACCGCATCAGATGGAGCAGGGCACCTGCATCCAGATTGCCCGGTCGCGTCGCCATCACGAGGCCAGCCAGGGGTGAAAAGCTCATGGACGTGTCGACCGGGACACCGTTGCGGAGGGCCGCGGCCGAACAACCGCCGCCCAATTGCAGTGTCACCACCCGCCCGCGCGCCGCCACACGGTCGCAATCGGCAAGTTGCCGCCACAGACCCGCATGCGCGAGACCATGGAATCCGTAATGGTGCAGTCCGAATCTTCGGCACAGGGGAGCGGGCAGGGGCAGCGTCCGGGCGATGTCCGGGAGATCGTGGAAAAAGCCGTTATCCGGAATCAGGCAGTGTTGCGCGCCGGGCCATCGCTGGGCGCATGCGGCTGCCCACCGTCGGGCCGCGGGGTTATGCAGCGGCGCCAGTGCGTCCAGGGGCGCCAGCGCCGCGTCGAGCGCTGGCGACCACCAACCGGGTGCCGTGAGCTTGTCGCCGCCATTGACCAGTCGATGTACCGTGAACGCAACAGGTACCTTCACGTCGGCGAGCCAGGCCGTGATCTGCCCGGGTGAATCGTCACCTTCCCGTATCCACCTCTGCAGGACCTTGCCGGATGCCTCCAGCAGGGTCAGCTTGCAGTTGCGGCTTCCGGTGTTGACGATCAGCCAGGCAAGGGTGTTC
>DASSUO010000184.1:0-6038 GCA_035706925.1 Moraxellaceae bacterium | reverse complement strand
GAAAAGGGCGCGGATCTCGTTGCGGGACCAGTCGTGGCGCAGCGTCATGGCAGGCATTCCAGGGCAAACAGGCCGATTGGCGGATGGCAGGGGCGCGCACGGGCGTCGACACTGGCCACAGCCCCGTCAACCCGTCGTGCGCAAACAGGTTGACGGCAGTGTACCCGCCCCTCCCACGGCGTCAACCACAAGGACCTCCCCATGGTTAACGGCCTATGGCGACGCTGGCTGAACCGGCTGCCGGCCTCCTGCCTCCTCTGCGAGGCCCCTGCGGATGCCTGGGGCCTCTGCGAGCCCTGCCTGCAGGACCTGCCCTGGAACCGCGATTACTGCCTGACATGTGCCCTCCCGCTGCCGGAAGGCCTGTGCAACTGCAGCCACTGTCGTGCGGCCGTGCCCCTGCAAGAGCGGACCCTGGCGCCGTTACGCTACGAATTCCCCGCGAATCACCTCATTTCCCGACTGAAATACGGCGGGCGATTGATCCACGCGCCCGTCCTCGGTGAATTGCTGACAGCAGCCGTGGCGGACCATCCCGGCCCACTCCCTGACCTGCTGCTGCCGGCCCCGCTGCATCCCCGACGCCTCGCGGCCCGTGGCTACAACCAGGCCATGGAGATTGCGCGACCCGTCGCCCGCTATACCGGGCTACCGCTGGAAACCCGTTTGCTGGAGCGAATCCGGGCCACCCGGGCACAGATGACACTGGACCGCGAAGCACGAGCGGACAATCCGGCCGGTGCCTTTGCGGTTGACCCACGGCGACTCGATGCCCTCGGCGACGGCGTTCGCGTGGCACTGATTGACGACGTGATGACCACCGGGGCCACGCTTGACGAAATGGCGCGCACGCTGCTGCAGGCGGGAGTCGCCAGCGTCGAATACTGGGTCGTCGCCCGCACGCCCTGACAGCCCCGCCCGCCAGTCTGTGCAGGCCGCTCCGCTTTGCCGACGCTGGCTGGCCGCCCGCACCTTCCCGTTGCTAGAATGCCCGCGCTTTCAGCGTTTGCTTCAGGTGAACCGGAAACCGGCCTGTCGCCCCAGAATTTCCGCTGCCTTCCCGGTGAAGGCCGCCCGTCGTGAGAGTACGTCCTCCATGTTGATGGCCTTCACCCTGAACAAAGGGCTTCTCGAGCAAGTTGCCATCAACGCTGCCTCCGACCTCGTTCCCGATGTCATCTGGGTCGACGCCATCGCCCCCACCGACGAGGAGCGCCTCTGGCTGCAGGAAGCCTATGACCAGGTGTTGCCATCCATCGAGGAGATCTACGAGATCGAGGCAACGTCGCGCTTCTACGAGAACGAGCACGGCCTGCACATCAGCTCCTATTTCCTCAATTACGCCGACGAGAATTCCGAGAACATTTCGGCGGCTTTCGTGTTCAACGGCGAGCGCCTGTTCACCCTGCGCGAGGAAGAACTTGCCGCGTTCCGGCTGTTCCGGCTGCGCGCCCGCAAGGGGCTGGTCACGCTGACCAACTCCAAGTCCATCATGCTGGGCCTGTTCGAAACCAAGGTGGAGAACCTGGCCGACATCGTCGAGCGCATCGCAGCCGATCTGGAAAAGACCAGCCGGCAGGTGCTGGGGAATGCCGAGCAGGACGACATGGAGCAGGTCCTGACCGACCTCGCCCGCCAGGAAGACATCAACGGCAAGGTCCGGATCTCGATGGTCGACCTGCAGCGCATGCTTTACCTGCTGCTGCGCTCCGGCATCCTGAATGCCGAGCAAAGCGAGCGCCTGCGCGACATCATCCGTGACTCCGAGTCGCTGATTGCCAGCACGAGCTTTCTCTTCGACAAGATCAAGTTCCTGCTCGATACCACGCTGGGCTTCATCAACGTCAACCAGAACAAGATCATCAAGATCTTCTCGGTGGCGTCCGTCGTCTTCCTGCCCCCCACCATGATCGCCAGCGTCTATGGCATGAACTTCCAGCTCATGCCCGAATTGCACTGGCAACTGGGCTATCCCTGGGCGCTCCTGCTGATGCTCGCCTCCGCCATCGCTCCCTACATCTGGTTCCGCAAACGCAACTGGCTGTAGCGCCGGGCGCAAAACGACGGCCCTTCTCGCGATATCCGGGGCAAAAAAAAGCGCCCTGCACGGGACGCCTTTTTTCTCCGGATCATGCCGGAAACACTTCCGCTCAATCCGACCCGGCCGTCATCTGCCGGACTACTGCCACCCGAAGCGGCGCGCGTAGAACGCCTTCATGCCCTGGGCCAGCGTCATGTACGCGAGGAGGATGCCGGCGAGCCATACGAAATAGGACGGCGGCAGGGCCTGCATCTTGAAGTAGCCGGCGAACGGCGACAGCGGCAGGACAAAGCCCACGGCCATGACGAGCAGCGTCATGCCCATGAGGGGCCAGGCCGCGCGACTCTGCAGGAAGGGCAGTCGACGCGAGCGGATCAGGTGGACGACCAGCAACTGGGACACCAACCCTTCAACGAACCAGCCCGACTGGAACAGCGTCTGGTGCTCGGGCGAATTGGCACCGAACACATACCACAGCACAGCGAACGTGACGATGTCGAAAACCGAGCTCACCGGGCCGAAGAACAGCATGAAGCGCCCGATATCTTCCGTATTCCAGCGTTGGGGTCCCTTGAGCTGCGCCGCATCGACATTGTCGAAGGGAATGGCGATCTGCGAGATGTCGTACATCAGGTTCTGCACCAGCAGCTGTAGCGGCAGCATGGGCAGGAACGGCAGGAAGATGCTCGCAATCAACACACTGAAGACGTTGCCGAAGTTCGAGCTGGCCGTCATCTTGATGTACTTGAGCATGTTGATGAAGGTCTTGCGCCCTTCCAGCACGCCATCACTCAGCACCATCAGGCTTTTTTCGAGCAGGATGACGTCCGCCGCTTCCTTGGCGATGTCGACGGCGGTATCGACGGAAATGCCGATGTCCGCCGCGCGCAAGGCCGGCGCGTCGTTGATGCCGTCGCCGAGGAAACCGACCACGTGCCCGCGCTGACGCAGCAGGCTCACGATGCGCTCCTTGTGCGCCGGGGTCAGGCGCGCAAACACACTGCCCTGCTCCACCTTTGCGCCCAGCGTCGCATCGTCCATGGACTCGATCTGGGCTCCCGTCAGCAGCCCCGACACCGGCACGCCGACTTCGCGGCAGATCTTGGCGGTGACCAGTTCGTTGTCGCCCGTGAGGATCTTCACGTCGACCCCGTGGGCCTTGAGTTCACGTAACGCCGGCGCGGTGGACTCCTTGGGCGGATCGAGGAAGGCAACGAAGCCAACCAGGGTGAGGTCGCTTTCGTCCGCTACGCCATAGCTCTCTCGGGTCGGCGGCAGCTCGCGAACAGCCACCGCCACGACGCGCAGGCCTTCCTGGTTAAGTCCGCCCACCATCTCGCGCAGGTGCGTGAGGCGCTCGGGCGTCATGGGGACGACACCCTCACCTTCGCGCTGGCGGCTGCAGACGGACAGCATTTCGTCGAGGGCTCCCTTGCAGACGATCAGGTGGTGGTCGTCCCGCTCGCTCACCACCACCGACATGCGTCGACGTTCGAAGTCGAAGGGAATTTCATCGACCTTGCGGAAATTGCCTGCGATGCCCATGCGCAACTGCAGTTCCGCGTGCTCCAGCACCGCCACGTCGAGCAGGTTCTTGAGTCCGGTCTGGTAGAAGCTGTTGAGGTAGGCGTACTCGAGAACCTCGTCATCGACCTCGCCCGCGGCATTGGTATAGCGCTCGAGGAAGATGCGGTCCTGCGTGAGGGTTCCGGTCTTGTCCGTGCAGAGGACGTCCATGGCGCCAAAGTTCTGGATGGCATCCAGGCGCTTCACGATGACTTTTTTGCGCGACAGCAGCACCGCCCCCTTGGCCAGGGTGGAGGTCACGATCATCGGCAACATTTCGGGAGTGAGGCCAACGGCAATGGAGAGCGCGAACAGCGCTGCTTCCAGCCAGTCATGCTTGGTCAGGCCGTTGATCACCAGGACCACGGGGGCCATGACCAGCATGAAGCGGATCAACAGCCAGCTCACCCGGTTGACGCCGCTCTGGAAGGCGGTCGGCGCGCGATCGGTCTGGACCACGCGCTGTGCGAGCGAGCCAAAGTAGGTGCTGGCACCGGTGCCGATGACCATGGCCGTTGCCGATCCGCTGACCACATTGGTGCCCATGAAGCAGAGCGTGTCGAGTTCGAGGGCATTGGCTTCGCCCGGATGCCGCGATACGGCGAACTTCTCGACAGGCAAGGATTCCCCGGTCAGGGCGGCCTGACTCACGAACAGGTCCTTGGCGGACAGCACGCGAAGGTCGGCCGGAATCATGTCACCGGCAGAGAGCAATACCATGTCACCCGGGACAAGCTCACGAATGGGCACTTCTTCACGGCGAGCACCGTGAGGCGGAGCGGCAGCGCCTGTCTCACCGTCGTCATTGGCGCGGCGCAGGACTGTCGCCGTATTGCTGACCATTTCCTTGAGACGATCGGCCGCCCGATTGGATCGCCCCTCCTGGACAAAGCGCAGCACGGTGGAGACGAGCACCATGGTGCCGATGACCACCGTGGCCGTGGCGTCCTCGGTCAGCCATGACACGACCGCCAGCAGGGTCAGGAGAATGTTGAAGGGGTTGCGGTAACAGATCCACAGGTGATGCCACCAGGGCAGCGGCCGGTCGTGCTGGACCTCGTTGGCACCCGATTCCGCCCGGCGCGCCGCGGCGTCCAGACCGGTCAAACCATCGGGATGGGAGCCGAACTGGGTCAGGAGAACGGCCGTTGTGGCCAGGGCCAACTCGCGTCGCTGGCGGAGGAAGCCATCAGGCGCACGTCCGCCCGACTGGAGCGACTCCAGTACGTCTTGCCGCTGGAAGTAACGGCGGGGAAAGCTCTTTTCTACGAGGCGATAGACGCTTCGGGTGAGTGAATCCAGAAGCATGAGGCGCTCCGGGGGCTTGAGGGGTTCATGGGGCAGCCCGCAGGCCGGTCGGCGGCGCGCACCATAACACCTTCGTCGTTTTCTTGCCCCCCATGACTCGTGAACTTTTCGTAATAGTTGCTAGTCCCGGCGCAGATGCTCGGAGACGGCGATGGGATTGGGGTAGTTGAAGACCACAATATAGGACGAAATGACGAAGCTCAGGATGGCCGTGGCCTCGATCACATGGGCGGCGACCGTGCCAATCAGACCCAGGGATACCGCCAGGAAGGCGATGAGCAGCGAAAACTCACTGATCTGCCCCAGCCGGAAGCCGACATCCCAGGCCAGTTGCGGGGTTTCCGACAAGCGCCCGAGCAAGCCCCGGAACACCAGGGGTTTCACCGCCACCACCAGGCCGGTCAGGATGATGACTTGCAGCCAGATGTCCGGCAGCAGCCGGGTGTCGAATCCCGCCCCCAGCGCGAAGAAAAACAGGATCAGGAAGAAGTCCCTGAGGGGGCGCAACTGCAGGGCGAGGTACTGTGAAACCGGGTGGCTTGCGAGAGTGATCCCCGCCACGAAGGCGCC
Source organism: Moraxellaceae bacterium (assembly GCA_035706925.1). Taxonomy (GTDB): domain Bacteria; phylum Pseudomonadota; class Gammaproteobacteria; order Pseudomonadales; family Moraxellaceae; genus UBA2031. The sequence goes on along the minus strand of DASSUO010000184.1, from coordinate 553 downwards.
GGTCTCGGCCGACAGCCCGACGACATGCGCCAGCTCGGCAATGCCCAGGCACCACCCGATCGTCATGAGGAACAGGTATTCCTGAAAGCGGTCGAAGCGCGCATAGAGTGGCACGAGCACGAGACGAACGAGCAGCCAGGCCACTCCGACCAGCGCCGGCAGGCCGGCGAGGATCTTCACCACCATCGGCCCGGTAGTCACCCCCTGCGCCATGGCCGCGAGTGCCACCAGAATGAACAGGGCAATGAAATCCTGCAGCAACAACAATCCCACCATGAGTTCGCCCATGTGCTTGTGATGCAGGACGGTGGTCGGCAACAGCTTGAGGCCGATGATGGTGGACGAGTTGATGAGGGCGAAGCCGGCCACCAAGCATTCCGTTCGCGAGAAACCGAACGCCCACGCGACCCCGTAGCCCAGGACAAAAAAGACGAGACTGGAGAGGACCGTGGCCCAGGAGGCCTGCCTGAGCACGGCGCCCAGCGCCGCCGGCTGCATGTCGAGGCCCAGCAGGAACAGCAGGAACATGATGCCGACCGACGCCATCCCCTTC
>DASSUO010000183.1:0-7897 GCA_035706925.1 Moraxellaceae bacterium | reverse complement strand
GCGTAGTACTTGTAGTTCTCCATGAAGCGGACATGCGCGTCCCCTTCCCCGAGCTCGCCTTGCGAAATGAGCTGCATGGGTGCCGCCAGGCCCGTAACCATGAGCACATGGCCGTCCCGCTCCTGGTGGAACTCATTGACCTTGACACCTGTCAACGCGCCGCGCCAGCCGTACACCGGCTCGGGAAACTTGCCCAGCACAGTCACGCTGGGATGAACGGAAAGATTACGGCCGACCATGCCGCTCTGCGCGCCAATCCCGCTCTTTTGCAGGATCAGCGGCGTCTGCACGGCGCCTGCAGCGAGAATGACGAGCTGTGCGTCGGCAAAGAAATGCGCTACTTCCTTGTGGGTGTCGGGATCGATGATCCGGCCCTCGACCCCGCTGGCACGCCCGTTGCGCAAATTGACAAAGTCCACCCGCGCATTGCTGTAGATCTCGGCGCCGTTGGCAATCGCCCAGGGCAGGTGCGTAACCAGTGCCGACTGCTTGCGGTCACTGGCGCATCCGGCAATACAGTGACCTGTCAGCGCACACTGGCGCACGTTCCGCGAGACGGCGCGCCATCTCCAGCCCATGCCCTCACAACCGCTGATTACGATATTGGCGTTGTCGTTGATCTCGTGGGCTTCGTTTTCGTGCACGCTAAGGCGCTTCTCGACCTTGGCGTAATGGGCCTGCATGTCTTCCCAACTGATGTTGTCGAGACCGAAGTCCTTCTGCCAGCCCTCCAGCACCTCTTTGGGCATGCGATCGCAAATGGTGGCATCGACGACCGAGGAGCCGCCCACCATTGCGCCCTGCAACAGGATGAGGTCACCGGTGGCATTCGTCTGCAGCGCATAATCCTGGAACATGCGCTGCATGCTGTCGGCGAGATCTTCCTTGAAATCCGAACTCGGCACATAGCGGCCGGCTTCAAGGATGATGACCTTGTGGCCGGCCTTCGCCAGCTCGTAGGCGGCTATCGCTCCACCGGTTCCGGAACCCACCACGATCACGTCCGCCTCGAGACGGAGTTCCTTTGACGAAATATCCGCTGCCTGTGTGACCGGCAATCCCTCTGGCGGCATTTCTCTGTAAATCATTTCAGCCTCGGATCAGGAAGCATTGGCTTCTTGTTGTCGTTGTCCTGTAATCCCTTACCGGCTTCAGCGCGGCAATGGCGCATTACCCAGATGGCGGATGCCCCACTTCTCGGTGACGGGGCCATCGTACTGAAGGGAGGGCCACGTGCGGGTGTCCTGCCAGTACGCCAGCGTCACCAGCATCTTGAGGCTGGAAATCACACCGCGCTGCAGGACATTTCCTTTCTGCCAGTTGTGTACATGGCGGATCGCACTGGAATCGGACATCGTCGTAAAGCGGGAGAAGCGGTAAAGCGAGCCGTACTCGAGAGTCTCGGCCCCCAGACGCAGCAATGTGCGCGTACGGTGGTTGAGCTTGCCCACCCACACGTCGACATTCTGCATGACCGGAATTTCCGTCGTCGACGGCAGATCATATTTCTGCGTAGGCAGCATGACGACGCGCAGTTTGTCGAAAACGCGGTATTCGAGATCGGTGAGGTGACGTGCACCCGCAGGGCCACCCTTGTCTGGCGCCGCTTCTTCAGCCGCCAGCAAACGTCCGGGCAGCGCCAGCAAGGCGCCCGCCGTAGCGGCAACGCGTATGCCCGAGCCCAGGAAATGGCGACGTGACAGCGGCTCAAGACCGGCCAGGAAGCCGGGAGGAATGGAATCGTTGTGGCTCATCTTGCTCCTCGGCGGACACCGTCCGGGGCAACTTTGTAGTTTTTAGGTGGCATCAGGCCAAGTCAGCCCGAGAGTCTATCCAATGACCGGTGAAAACCCAACTGCCTCTCTGTATCAGATGATCCCGTCCCACAAGCGCCGCCGTGTGGCCTCGGGATCGTCTTCCCGGACGGTGTCGGCGCTGATGCGCAGGGTCTCTCGCGCGCCTTCCGAATAGGTCGGCCATTCCGGCCAGCCGGGGGCCGCCGGGGCGTCTCCCCGCGCGAACCCGGACCAGGCCGCCCGCACCTGGGACGACAGCCGCGCCGCCACATCGCCGCCGCCGGTAAAGAACTGCCCTGTCGGCTGATCGGTGATCCCGAAAACGAACGGAACCTCCATCACATGGCAACTGCGCAGACGCCGGTTCCAGGCACAGGGCCAATCGAACAGGTAATGCCATGTAGGGGCCGCCTGTCCGAACCGGGCCTCAGCCAGACGTACCGTCGGAATGCGGAACATACGGTCGGTTTCGTAGGCGCAGAACACCTCGCTGCCGGGAGCGTCAGGCATCAGTGCCCGATATCCGTCCAGCATGCCGGTCCCTCGTCCCGGCAAGGTCCGCTCGAACTCATGCCGGAGCCGGTCGGCATCCGGCTCTGTCCGCGCCTGCCCTCGCCCCATGGCCTGAGGAGCCAGGTAAAAGAGCGTCCATTCATCTACGGTCGTTCCCAGCAGCAAGGGAATGTGGGCGCCTGCACCCGCCCGGATGGCTGCCAGTGGGGCCACGGGCAGTACGTCATCCCCGAAACAGGGCATCAGCGTCATTCCAAACTGGGGAACGGGGTGGACGTGATCTCCCCGGTTGACGGTCGTGGAAAAGCAGGCGCGCTGCGCCGCCACGATGCCGTCGATCGGCCCTGCCAGGCAGGAAGCCGGATCGCCGCCCGCGGCTTCTGCGAACCGCCGTGTAATACGGGCCGATTCGCTGGCGGACACCACATGGTCCGGGCTACCGCTCTGGACGACGGCGCGATGGAAAAGTCCCTGCGCCAGCGGCGACGCCAGCAGGCAGGCAATGCTCATTCCGCCCGCTGATTCACCGAAAAGGGTCACGTTATCCGGGTCACCCCCAAAATCGGCAATATGGTCCCGCACCCATTGCAGCGCGAGGATCTGGTCCCGCAGACCGGCGTTGGTCACGGCATTCGCCACGCCCCACTCAGACCAGCCGCCAAAGCCCAGAATGCCCAGCCGGTAATTGAGACTGACCACGACAACACCGTTGTCCCGCGCCAGGGCGGTGGCCTCATACAGGGCCTGGTGGCTGGCCCCCGTGGCAAAACCGCCGCCGTGGATCCACACCATGACGGGAAGCGCACTGCCATGTCGCTTCACTGGCCGCCAGATGTTGAGTGCAAGGCAATCATCGCCACTGGACCCCACCCCCATGAAGGCAATCTCGTCCTGCGGAGCCGCCGGCGCCCAGCGAGTCGCTTCGCGCACACCCGTCCAGGGGGCCACCGGCTCCGGGGCACTCACCCGTTGACCGGCCACCAGCGGCTTTGCATAAGGAATGCCGCGAAAGACCTCGACCTCACCACGCACCCGCCCGACAAGGCAACCCAGACGGGTCTGGACCGGAGAAGTCGTGGCGTCATCAGTGGACATGCGGACGGTTCCTGGGAAGTCGGTGGAAATCAGGATGGAGCAGGCATTAGACCAGCCCCCGACGCTTCCGGAAACCCTCGGCCTGTACAGATACCGGCTCATGAATCAGTGAATTCGATCCTTTCACGATTGCGGTCGATCAAGGCAGGGCCCACGCCGGGCACGGCCTCGAAATCGTCGAAAGACCGGAATGGCCCGTGGGCCTTGCGAAAATTGATGATGGCCTTTGCCTTTTGCTCACCCACTCCCTTGAGTGTGACGAGCACACCGAGCCCGGCCGTATTCACATTGACCGGGGCGGACTGCGCGGAGTCATCCCGATGTGCGGACCCCTTGCTGCGAGGCGCCGCATCGAGTGACATCGAGACGCACGATAGCAGTAGCACTGGCAGGATTTTGTGCACCATGTCCGAAACCTCCGCTGACGAGCCTGACAAAGGCCGTAACGGTGAAGAGCATACCGACCGGGTGCGCCGCCACCATCAGCCACATTTGCGATCATTGCCGGGCGCCCTCCTGCGTCACACCGGCGCGGTGTGATAAAACGGCAGCAATCCCTGCGGTCATCAATCCGACTGCACCGTTAATGCCAACAAGGAACTCCTTGCATGCCTGCCGAGGAAAACCGGAACACTCTCGCCCGCCAATGGGAAATGCTGAAGATGCTGCCCTCGCGCGGACCTGGCATTACGGCCCGTGAGCTCGCCGAGCGCCTGCATGGCGAAGGGTTCAATGTGTCCAAACGCACGGTTGAGAGGGATCTTCAGGCCTTGAGCGCCGTGTTTCCCCTGACGTGCAATGACAGGTCCGCACCCTTTGGATGGCACTTCATCCAGGGCAGCAGTCTTGAACTGCCCGGCCTGACAATTTCCGAAGCACTGACCCTCAAGCTGGTCGAGCAGCACCTGTCGCATCTCCTGCCGGCCACGATGATGGCGAGCCTCGCGACCCACTTCCGGGTTGCGGGACGCAAGCTCGACGAAATGGCGGATACAACCCCCGCGGCACGATGGACGGAGAAGATCCGTTCCGTTCAGCCTTCGCAGCCGCTGCTGACGCCCGAAGTGGATGAGGCAGTGCTGGCACCCTTGCAGGAAGCCCTCCTCTACGAGCGCCAGGTTACGGTGACGTACCGCAAGGCCGGAGCCAGCGACACGGTTGAGTACACGCTCAATCCGCTTGCCCTGGTTCAACGTGGTCCCGTCACCTATCTGGTCGCCACCGCCTTTACGTATGCAGACGTGCGTCTTTACGCCGTTCACCGCATACAGGCGACCGTTCCCCTGGACACCCCCGCCCTTCGCCCTGCCGATTTTGACCTCGACACGTATATCCGCCAGGGCGGTGCCAATTTTGGCGCTGGCGAGGCAATCGACCTGCAACTCCGTGTGGATTCCCGCCTTGCCGCCTACCTTGCCGAGGCGCCCCTGGCAGAAGGGATGCGCCTGTCTCCCGATGGCAACGATGTAAGGGTCGACGTGACACTGCCGGACACCTGGCAACTGCGCTGGTGGATTCTTTCCCAGGCTGAACAAGCGGAAGTACTCGCCCCGGCCTTTCTGCGCGAGTACATCCGGGACCGGCTGCAGTCGACATTGCACCGATATGCCGAGCTGCCAGCAGACGCCTGAAGTTGCACGCGAGACTTGTCGCTGAAGCAGCGCTTCTGCACACTCACTGGATGGCCGGCCCGCCCTGCCGGCCCCGCAGTATGGTCATCGCCATGCCGAGCTCCCTTTCGCCCGACTCCCTGAGCCTCATCATCCGCGCCCTCACCTTCGCGGCAGAGAAGCACCGCGACCAGCGTCGAAAGGATGCCGGTGCGTCCCCCTATATCAATCATCCGATCGCGTTGGCCAATGTGCTGGTCAACGAGGGGGGTATCGAGGATGCGGTCGTCATCTGTGCTGCCCTGCTGCATGACACCGTGGAAGACACGGAGACCACCTTCAGGGAAATCGAGGACCATTTTGGTCAGGCCATTGCCGATGTCGTCCGGGAAGTGACGGATGACAAGGCGCTGTCCAAGTCGGAGCGCAAGCGACTGCAGGTACAGCATGCGGCATCGGCAAGCCATGCGGCACGTCTCGTCAAGCTGGCCGACAAGATCTGCAATCTGCGGGACATGATGTCCAGCCCGCCCGCCGGCTGGGACCTGCAACGTCGCATCGAGTATTTCGAATGGGCCAAGCGCGTGGTGGACCAGGTGGCGGGGACCCACCCCGGCCTCGAAACCAGTTTTTACCTTGCCTATGAGAAAGTGCAGTCGTTACGCGACGACTGATGCGTGTCGTCCACCATCAAAGGGGACGTCGCTCACTTTTTTGCCGGTGGCATCGGGCGCGTGAATACCAGCGTGTCGCCGCCAGAAAGACCCGCATTGAAGCGGTAGCCTCCGGCATCGAAATCGCGGAGTTCTTCGGGCTTTCCCAATCGATTTCGCAATATCCATCCGGCCATCAGACCGCGCGCACGCTTGGCATGAAAGCTCACCATCCGGAATCGTCCGTCCTTCTCCTCCCGGAATTGAGGAGTGACCACGCGTGCACGCAGTGCGGGCGTCAGCGCGGCACGACTGTATTCTTCTGACGCGAGATTCACGAGGACATCGTCCCCCTGTCCGATCAGTGACTCGTTCAGCGCCTGCGCCAATGTATCGCCCCAGAACGCATACAGATTGCGACCGGCCGGATTGGCGAGAGCGGTCCCCATCTCAAGCCGATAGGGCTGCAAGCGATCCAGCGGCCGCAGCAAGCCATACAGTCCTGACAGGATTCGCAGATGCGTTTGTGCAAAGGCGTGATCATCTGCAGAAAAGGTCCAAGCCTCCATGCCTTCATAGACGTCTCCACGAAAGGCCAGAATGGCGGCACGCGAATTGGCGTCAGTGAATACGGGCGACCACTCGGCAAATCGCGCGACATTGAGTGCCGCGAGCTTGTCGCTCAGATCCATGAGGCGAGCGAGATCCTGGACGGACAGGTCCCGAAGCAGACCGACCAGGGCCTGGCTCTGCCCGGGAAAGCCCGGTGTCGTCAACGGCAGCGCCGGAACGGGAGACTCATAGTCCAGGGTCTTGGCAGGGGAAAGAATCAGCAGCATGGGTAGGGTCTCCGGCAGGCGCCCATTCTAGCGGCGACGCCGGCCGATCGTTAGACTGGCAACCCTGCAAAGGAGTACTGGCATGGCCTTCATGAAGCTTGAAAAGCGCGGTTCGGTCTACGTGCTGACGCTGACCAACGGCGAACGGGACAATACCTTCAATCCCGACGTGCTCGCCGAATACCACCAGATGCTGGACCGGATCGAAGACCATCCCGACAACGCCGCCCTGCTGATCACGAGCGACCACCCAAAGACTTTCTGTAACGGGATCGACCTTCCCTGGCTGCTGACGCAGTCGCCAGAGACATTCCAGGAATTCGTCATCGAACTTGAGAACCTGTTCCTGCGGCTGGCGGTACTCAATCTTCCGGTCATCGCGGCCATCGGCGGCAACTGCTATGCCGGAGGAGCCATTCTGGCCTCCGCCTGCGACTTCCGCTTCATGCGCGACGACAAGGGCCGCTTCTGTTTTTCCGAAGTGAACATCAAGATTCCCTTTACCCCCGTCATGATCGACGTAATCAAGCTGCTGCCCGATGCGCAGGCGCTGCGGGATCTCGCCCTGACCGGAAAGGCAGTGGGCGGCATTGAAGCCTTCAAGATGAAAGTAGCCGATCGCATCTACCCCGAGGCCACGCTGCTTTCAGAGGCCCTTGCCTTTGCCGAATCGATGGCCGAAAAACATCGGGCGACGTATTCAACCATCAAGCGCAGCATGCGTCCGGAACTCACGCGGCATGCCATTGAGCGTGGACTGGTTCGTGCCTGAACTCATTGCAGGAAAATCCGTCACCCTTGGTCCGCGCGTCACCCGCGTACTCGCCCCCAATCCCGGTTTCATGACCGGTCCGGGAACCAATAGTTACCTGATTGGCCAACAGGATATTGCCGTCCTGGATCCGGGCCCTGACAACGCCACCCATGTCGAGGCCTTGCTGGCGGCGGCCGCCCAGCTCGGCGGGCATATCCGCTGGATAGTGCTTACACATACGCATCAGGACCATGCACCGGCCGCGCTGTCACTGCAACAGCGCACCGGGGCCCCGATCCTGGGTCAGCCGCCGCTGGCAGGAGATCCTGCTCAGGCGACCCTTCATGTCGACCAGATCCTTTCCCACGGCGATCGCCTGACGACGCCGGAGTTCACGCTGCGCGCACTGCATACGCCCGGCCACGTCGGAAATCACCTTTGCTATCTACTGGAGGACGATCACCAGCTGTTCAGCGGTGACCACCTCATCAACGGCTCCACCGTGGTGATCGTTCCCCCGTCGGGAAACATGGCGGATTACATCCGGTCGCTGGAGCAACTGAGCCAGGAAACGATCTCTTCCATCGCGCCAGGTCACGGTGACGTCATCGTCAACGCGCAGGCGCTGATCCAGTAC
>DASSUO010000182.1:0-12088 GCA_035706925.1 Moraxellaceae bacterium | reverse complement strand
GGAGACCGGCCGACTTCAGGATCGCAGGGGCATCGGCGCCCCGCCGGGCGGCCTGGTCCAGCAGGTACTGGACCAGAAAGGTGGCAACCTTGGCTTCTTTTTCTGGCTTTTCTTGAGCGGTCACAGACGGCTACCCTGGGGCAGGAACGGCATCCGGAGAACCGTTCGATCGTAGCCGGCCGCCGGGAGTTATCAATGACCCGGCCGCGCTTCCAGACGAGCAGACAGTCGTCCACGGGCTCAATCCGTAATGGACAATGTCCCTTTTTGCCCTATCCTTCCCGCCGCCGGACTCGTACCTTTCGCGCCGAAAACCGGCGCCGGTCCGGTCGCCTTTGCGACTGTGCGCCGCCGGCAGGACGGGACGACCCCATCTGCGGGAGTAGATCGCTTCCATTCTTCATATTGCTGCGACGTACGGGTCAAATGAGACTTCATACCCCATCCCTTCTGAAGGCCGGCGCCGGGCTGATCCTGGCAGTGGTGATGATCCTGGCTTGGGCCCTGGCCCTGCCCGGGCGGCCTTTTGCCGTCGCCATGCATGCCCGGGGCGCCGTGGCGACCGACGATGTGAAGGCGGCCGTGCCGGCGCGACTGGATTAGCGCCGGGGCCTTCTCCCGATCCTGAAATTTGATGCATAAAAAAGGGCCACCCGTAGGTGGCCCTTTGTTTTTTTGGTGGAGGTGGCGGGGATCGAACCCGCGTCCGTCAGTCCGCTGCCATTGGTTCTACATGCTTAGTCGTCTCTACTGATTTAACCCGCTACGGCCCGAGCGACAGGGCGTAGAAGGCGAGTCCCTGAGGTTTTAGTCCGCCGCCCCGGGACGAGGCATTGGACGATCCTGTGTTTTCTGCGCCGACGTCCACCGCCCACAGGCAGGCAGCTTCGGTCGTAGGCGGGGTTTTTAGGCCGCCAGTGCGTAAGAGTCGTCGTTAGCGACTATTGGTTTGAGACCTTGTTTTAGGAGAGACGCCTCACTCTCCGCATGCCCCTCAGGTTTTGTAACCGGCGTCGAAGCCATGTCACCCCCCTTGGTACGCGAGCATCATACCACCAATGCCCCGCGTTACGTCCCTTATGGGGGCCTTAAGCCCCGCTTCAAACCGGTCCCGATGAGTGGTCCCGTTCGGCCTGTCACCGGCGCAGCTCCTGGGTGCCCTCCTGATGCGTCGCGGGCACTGCAGCTGCGGGCGTTGAATCCCCACGCCTGACGACAAAAAGAACTCACCCCCGCGGCAGCGTCACACTCACCCGCAAGCCGGACGGCTCCCGGTTTGCGAGCCGCAACTCCCCGCCATGCATCTCCACCACATGAGCCACGATGGCCAGGCCGAGCCCGCTGCCGTGAGTGTCTCCCTGGTGCGCGCGCACAAAGCGGCGGGTGAGGGTACCCAGCATCGCGGCCGGAACACCTGGCCCACTGTCACTGACCTCGAGCTGAACGGTATCGGCCGATGGCACCAGGAGAACGCGAATTTCACCGCCCTCGGGTGAATGCCGCAGCGCGTTTTCCACCAGGTTGCGTAGCAGCGTACCGAGCAGTACCGGATTGCCCTGCAGGTGGAAATCCCCGTTCACATCGTTGTCCAGCACGAGCTCCTGGTGGCGGGCCAGCGCCAGGGGCGCCAGTCCGGCCAGGGTGTCTCGTGCCACTTCGTCCAGCGATACCCGCATCCGCTCGGCGGGAACAACATCGGCATCCAGCCGGGCCAGCAGGAGCAGTTGTTCCACCACGCGCGTGCTGCGATCGACGCCGCCGATCAGGCGTTCCAGCAAGGCGCGCGCTTCCTCCGGCGTGCGTGCGGCCATGGCGGCCTGCGCCTGCAGCTTCAACACGGCCAGTGGCGTGCGCAGCTCATGGGCGGCGTCCGCAAGAAACCGTCGCTCACGCTCCACGCCCTCGGATACGCGGGCGAGCAGGTGGTTCAGCGTGTCCACGACGGGTGCCAGCTCGGTACGCGCATCCGGCAGCTGAATGGGCGCGAGCTTCTCAGGTTCACTGGCACCAATGGCGTGGCGCAGATCGTCGATGGGCTTGAGCTCGTGCTGCAGGCCGCGCCGCATCAGAAGGAGTGCAAGCGCCAGTCCCACCAGGCTCGCGATGCCGAGGCTCGCGGCCACATTGCGGCGCAGCTCTGCGCGCACATCGGAGCGCTCGGCAACAATCAGCCAGTGGCCGTTTTCCTCAAGACGCGTCGTGTACACAAACCAGTAATGACCGTTGGCGTGGCGGTGGGAAAAGCCCTGCTGCAGTGGCGAGAGCGCCTGCCCGGGCGCACTGGGTGACCGCAGCACCAGGCGACTGTCTGCCGTCCAGACCTGAATGGCGATTTTCTTCTCGTAGGCATGTCCGTCAGTGACGGGGTCATTGCCGGTGACGTGCTCGTCGCGGGTCTCGTCCAGCGATGCGCGCACGTGGCTCCAGTCCACCTGTCCCTCGGCATGGTTCATCACGCCTTTAAGCACGCGCGCATTCTCGATCAACTGCGCGTCAAACAGCTCCTGTACCTCCTCGGCGGTGGCGAGATAGCTGAGCACGCCGCTCACGGCAAAGGTAACGAGCAGGATGCTGGCGAGGATGAGCAGCAGTTGCTGGCGGATGGAGCGCACGTCAGCCCTCCTGCCGCGGAATCACATAGCCCACGCCGCGGACCGTGCGGATCAGTTCCGGCCAAAGTTTTTTGCGCAGGTGATGCACATGTACTTCCAGCGCGTTGCTCTCGACCTCGTCCATCCAGCCATACAGCGACGCCTCGAGCTTGTCGCGCGTCAGCACTTCACCGGTGTGGTCCAGGAGCTCCTTGAGCAGCATGTACTCGCGCCGTGGGAGGTTCACTTCCTCTCCGCGCAGAAACACGCGTTGACCGGCGGGATCGAGGCGCAGGTCACCGTACCGGATTTCAGGGTGGGCGCGGCCGCTGCGGCGGCGCAGCAGTGCGCGAATGCGTGCAGAGAGCTCGCCAAGATCAAAGGGCTTCAGCAGGTAGTCGTCTGCGCCGGCATCCAGACCGGCGATGCGGTCGGTGGTCGCGTCACGCGCGGTGAGGATGAGAACCGGCATGTCACTGCCGCGCGCGCGAAGCTCGCGCAATACCGTCATGCCGTCTCGTCCGGGGAGGCCCAGGTCCAGCACGAGAAGATCGAAATCGCCCGAGCTGGCGGCGGTGAGCGCGGAGTCCCCGTCCTTGAGCCAGTCCACGGTGATGCCCTTGGACATCAGGGCGTCCTGCAGGGACTCCCCCAGCATGATGTCGTCTTCGGCAAGGAGGATGCGCATTGCGTCGGCTTCCTTTTCTGCAGATCCCGGCAGGCAGCGAAGGCGTTCCGCTGCCGCGACAAGTGAAATTTCCGCACGGGGCTCGATGATCGGTTCATGCTGCCATTGGCACACGGCACACGGCACACGGCACACGGCACACGGCACACGGCACACGGCACACGGCACACGGCACACGGCACACCGGCCCCGACACTCAAAGAGTAGCGTCGCGCAGATGCGGGCAGGGATGCAACCGATGGTTCAGCCATGAAAACAGACAGGGCCCGTGGGCCCTGTCATTCTGAACGGAGCGGATACAGCATCAGATGCGGCGCCCCTGTGGCGGTGGCGCCATTGAATCAGGCAGCAGCACGTTCCGCCGCCAGGGCGGCCAGCACCGCCGGCGACTGCGCAAAGTAGCGCAGGGCAATGTCCAGCGACGCCTCTCCCTCCGGATGATAGCGCGGATCCAGATAGCGCACGGCGGCACCAAACAGGGATTCCAGCGTGGGGAGTGTTCCCCGGTGGGCGGCCTGTTTCCAGCGCCAGAAGAAGCCGCGAGTTCCAACGGCGGGGTCCTGCTTCATCAGCTGCATTCCACTGTAGGTCAGCAGCGCGAGCAGGGCTGGAAACGCAGCGACGGCCCAGGCCTGTCGCTCGATCGTGGTCCCGCCGAGATGGGCGTGCAGGTCGTGTGCGACGTTGCGGTGCTCCACCTCTTCTGCGCCGTGCCAGCGGAACAGGTCCCGCAAAACAGGATCGACATTGGGGGCATCGAGGGCATCGGCCTCCAGTACCCACTTGCCGAGCACACACGTGTAATGCTCGATCGCGGCAATGATGGCGAGTTGTTGCCGTAGCTGGAGTTTCTTCAGGCGTCGGGCGAGGAAGCCTTTGCCGACCGGTTTTTCCTCCAGCAGGCGACCGAACACGAAATGCGCGACGCGAACGACAGAATCCACTTCGATGCCATGCCGGCGCAAATAATGGTCGATGGCGTCTTCATGCGAGCGGGCGTGAATGGCTTCCTGCCGGACAAAGCCCTGCACATCGGCGCGGAGGACCGGGTCGGTCACCTCGGGCAATGCACGGTTGTAGACGCGGCAAAACCAGAACTCGCCGGCAGGCAGCAGCAGATGGATTGCATTCATCAGGTAGGACGCGAAAGGATCGTGAGGGATCCAGTGCAGCGGTGACCGGGACAGATCAAAGCGGACGCGGCGTGCGCGGAGCGGTTGGGCGTTCATGTCGGGCCTCTTGTGTCGGTCAGGGCGATGCGGCACACCGCATCTTCCTGGCTCAGAGTATCCGGGCATCCCGGCCCATCATGGCAACAGCAACAGCAACAGCAACAGCAACAGCAACAGCAACAGCAACAGCAAAATCTTGAACAGCAGAACAGCAGAACAGCAGAACAGCAGAACAGCAGAACAGCAGAACAGCAGAACCGGCGGCGCTGCAATCGGCGCTGCCAGGTCACACCAGCTTCTGCAGCCCTTCGGCGCGCTTGCCGGTTTCCACCTGTGCAATGAAGTCGCGGATCCATCCCGCCAGGCGATCGCCCTCGTGCAGCAGGGACCAGTGGCCGGCATCCACATCACGTCGCCAGGTATTGTGCGCCCACAGCGTGATGTCTTCGTAAAGTTGCGGCCGCGCGTAATTATCGTGCGTCGGCACAATCAGCTGGATCGGCTTGCCTGTATAGCGCTCGCGCGGCCGCAGCAGGCGCGGCAGGAAGTTGGCCCGGTACAGGTTGATGCCGAAGATGCCGTCCTTCGTTTGTGTAGGCGAAGGCTCGGCTTCGATGTTTTCAGTGCGCTTCAGCACCTGCGGCCAGTACGACCCCAGCGCGCGCCACGCTGTCGGCATGAGAAGGGGCAACTGGAAGGCCATGATGTACCAGGAACTGGCGAGCTGTCCCAGCGCCGCCTTGAGGTTCTCGGGCGAGGTCGAAAGCAGGCGCTCGCGCATCCAGTAGCCGATATGGTCCAGGCAGGGGCCGGAAATCGTTGTATAGGACAGGATGCGGTACTGCAGGTGCGCGCAAGTCACCGACTCCCAGGTCTGGATCGAGCCCCAGTCATGGCCAACCAGATGGGCGGCGCGACCAGGGAGAACGGAATCGAGTACCGCCACGAGGTCGGCAGAGAGCTTGTCCAGCGAGTAATCGCTGATGCGGGTGGGGCGGTCCGAGGCGCCGGCGCCCCGCACGTCATAGGTGACCACATAGAAGTGTTGCGCCAGGCGATCGGCCACCGCGTTCCACACCTCGTGCGTATCCGGATAACCATGGATCAGCACCACCGGGGTGCGGTGGGGCTGTCCGCGGGTCCAGGCGGCAAGGTTCACGCCACTGGAATTGACCACATGGCGAGTGGCGGGGATCTGCTTGAGGCGAGCGGTCATGCCGTCTCCTGGACTGCGGGGCGAAAGTCACGAATGGCCCCGATGTTACACCGGGGAAAAGTGAAGTCCATCACAGTGGGCGGCAGAGGAGGGCACTGGTCGCCGGTGCTTGTCCGGGTGGGCCGGAAGTGGTGGCGGATGCGGCCCGATCGGCCGGGTGTACTCCCCGGCGGGTCCCGGAATACAGATCTTTTTCGCACAAATGAGGCAGATGGCGTCTGCGCTGGGCAATCTATCGGCTTACCGGCTTACCGGCTTACCGGCTTACCGGCTTACCGGCTTACCGGCGAAACAGGCGCTGCTTTTCGCGCTGCCAGTCGCGTTCCTTCTCGGTCTCGCGCTTGTCGTGCAGTTGCTTGCCCTTCACGATGGCAATCTCGCACTTGGCGCGGCCGTTGCTCCAGTAGATCGAGAGCGGCACGCAGGTGTGCCCTTTTTGCTGCACATCGCCCATGATGCGGTCAATTTCGCGGCGATTGAGCAGCAACTTGCGCGTACGCGTGGGGTCGGCAATGACGTGTGTGGAGGCCTGCAGCAGCGGCGTGAAGTGGGCGCCAAGCAGCCAGGCTTCGTTGTCCTTGATCAGTACATAGGCGTCGGTGAGGTTGGCCTTGCCGGCCCGGAGGGACTTGACCTCCCAGCCGACGAGGGCGAGCCCGGCCTCGAATTTCTCCTCGATGAAGTATTCGTGGCGGGCGCGGCGGTTCACCGCAATGGTGGCGTTGGGTTTGCTCATGGGCGGCGATTATAGGGGCAGCCTCCGCCATTCGCCCATCGGAGTTGTGCCTGTGGAGCGGGAGCGGTAGCCATTTCCCCCAAAGCAACGTTGGCCGGGGCATCGACGATGCCGGGCGGGAGGCGCTGCCGGCGGTTCTTGAGCGGGGCAGGGGAATCCCGGAGAATCCGCCCACTTTTTGCGCGTGGCCGGGGCTGCGCGCCGGTCATTGAGAAGAGGTAGGGATGGCCAATCCGCAATCCGTGATCCATGGCACCGTGTCTGCCCGTGCCGCCCTGGTGCCGGCCGCGCTCGCGGCCCTGGTCCTGCAGGTGCTGTGGGAGCTGCCGCTGCTGGCCGCCACCCATGGTGGCATTGCCTTCATTGGCGCGTGGTCCTTTGCGCTGGTCATCGTCGGCCTGCCCCTGGTCCTGGTCGAACTGCTCATGGGACGACGTTCGCGGCGCTCCCCGCTGGAGGGGCTCGCCGTCCTGACGCGCGAAGCCGACGCGCGCCGCGGCTGGCGCGCGGCTGCCTGGGGCGGGGCGCTGGCGGTGATTCTCGTGATGGCCGCCACGGCCCTGATTGGCGGCGGTACGGTCAGCTTCCTCGCCCGCGTCGCGGGCGTGCATGGCGCCGGTTCGACCACGGGGCCGGTACTGCCCCTGGGGAGCGCCGGCCTGCTGGTGCTCGCGGGCCTCGTGGCGCTGCTGCCCGCGGCAAGGCGGCAGTGGGTGCAGGGCGGGAGTCTCGCGCTGATCCTGGTGCTGATGATTGTCGCCGCCATTCCCGGCTTCGGCATGGCTCATGACGCCTATCCCGCACGCGCCCTTTCGGTGAACGACTGGCGCGAAGCATTCCGTCTGGCGTTGCTTTCCCTGGGCAGCGGACTGGGTCTGTTCTGGCTGACGGGCATGCGGCTCGACAAAGACGTTTCGCTGGGGCGACTCGCCTTCGGCTTTCTCGGGTTGCAGGTTGCCCTCGGCATGCTGGTCCTGCTGGCCATGGCCCCGTTCGTGATGGCCCGGCTGGCCAATACCGGTGGTGCCGACATCATTCCCACGGGGCCTGGCGTGTGGGTCGTGCTGGGTACCGTTCTGCTGATCGGGCTGTCCGGACTGGTGGAGCTGGCGGCGCCCGTCCTGTTGCGCCTCACCGAGCGTGGCATGGCCCCCGCACCGGCGGCCGTGCTGGTATTCGTGGGCAGCGGCGTGCTGGCGGAAGGTGTCTGGCTTGTCGGGGCGCAGACCGGCCTCATGAGCGTGTTGACCGCGCTCTACTTCGTGTTGCTGCTGGTGTCGGCCGGCCTCTCCGTATTTGCCGGCTGGGGAATGAAGGTCAGTCACGCCCGCAAGGAGCTCTCGCTCCCCTCGGAAGGCATCTATAACGTGTGGCGGGTGGCCGTGCGCCTGGCGGTCCCGCTGCTGATCCTCTGGGTCGTGCTGCGGCCCCTCTTCGGCTGAGCACTTCAGAATGCCCCAGGTGAGTCGCTCGCTGCTGTTGCCCTACTCATCGCACGAGATGTTCACGCTGGTGAACGATGTGGCACGCTACCGCGAGTTTCTGCCGTTTTGCATCGCTTCCGAGATCATCGTCGCCTCCGATCACGAAATGGAGGCGCGCATGGCGTTCTCGCGCATGGGCGTCGAGCAGGCAGTAATGACCCGTAACCGGTTGCGGGCGCCGGAACAGATCACGATCGAATTCCTGTCGGGCCCGTTCGACTACCTGCGCGGGCAATGGGATTTCCAGGCGCTCGGGGATCAGGCTTGCAAGGTGCAGTTCGCCGTCGATTTCCAGGTGCAGGCGCGCTTCCTGCAACTCGTTGCCGGCTCGGCCCTGCAGCAGGCTGCAGGCCAGACCATCGAGGCATTCCAGAAACGGGCGGTACAGGTCTATGGCAGACGCTGAAATGATTACCGTGGAGGTTGTGTACGGCCTTCCGGACGAGCAGGTGCTCCTGGTGCTGCAGGTGCCGTCAGGCACGACGGTGAGGGAGGCGGCGCGCTGCCCGGAACTGGCCGCGCGCTGTCCCGGACTGGATGTCGAACATGCCGCGCTCGGCATCTTTGGCAAGCTGGAAAAGGATCCTGACCATCGTGTCCTGCGTGCCGGCGAGCGAGTCGAAATCTACCGGCCGCTGCTGATCGACCCCAAGGAGGCCCGACGGCTTCGCGCGGAGCGGGCCAAGTCCCGACGCGGCACTCCCTCCTGACGTCCACGCCCGCCGCAGGCCCGCCCGTCAAAGCGAAGAACGCCGGGACGGCCGTTGGTAAAAGACCCTGAAAATGCAAAAGGCACCGCCATTCCTTGCGGTGCCTTTTCGATTGATTGCCGCCGCTTCAGGTCGCGCTATCCGTATTCCGGATGCGCTTGAAGTCGGTAGGCCGGGATCTTTTAAACGAAACCGGATCAGAGCGGGTCGGCTGTCAGGCTCTTGTCCTGGCTTTCCGGCAACTCCGGTGTGGTCAGCGGCATGTCGTCAGTACCTTCGGTACGGGCCATGACCCCGTTTTCAAACCACACCGTCAGGCGGCGGTGCTTGACCTCGGGTACATGTGCGTAGCGCGCATAAGTGCCGGGCACATAGCTGTACACATAGTCCCACCGGCGGGGATTCAGGGTGTCCGTCACGAGCGGGGTGCCGAGGACGTAGCGCACCTGCGCCGGCGTCATGCCGGGCTTGAGCTTCTCGACCATCTCGCGGGTGACCAGGTTCCCCTGGTCCAGGTCTGCCTTGTAGACACGGAAAAAATGGCAGCCCGCGGCCGAGGTGGCCAGCAAGGCAACGACGAGGGCTCGCAGGAGAAACAGCGCGGTTTTTTGCATCAGACTCTGAATTCCTCTATCTTGCGCCGGACCAGGCGACCGGGTGGCTCCGCCGTCCCGCAGGGGACCGGCGCGCGATGATACCCCAGCCGGCGGGGACGCGCTGCCCTGCTTGCGTAACCGCCTGCACCCCCCTGCCCGCGACGGATGATACCCCCCCATGTCCATGAGCAATCAGGAGCTGCGCAAGGCCGGCCTCAAGGTCACGCTGCCGCGGCTCAAGATCCTCGAGCTGCTGGAAACGTCCCGCCTGCGCCACATGAGCGCGGAAGACGTCTACAAGAGCCTGCTCGACCAGGGCGAGGATGTGAGCCTCGCCACGGTCTACCGTGTGCTGACGCAGTTCGAGGCGGCCGGCATCGTGGAGCGCCATCATTTTGAAGGCGGGCACTCCGTATTCGAGCTCATGGATACGGCCCATCACGACCATCTCGTCTGCACAAGCTGCGGCAAGGTTGTGGAGTTCAAGGACGAGGTCATCGAGGAACGCCAGCGCCAGATGGCCGAGGCGCACGGATTCAGCCTCACCGACCACTCCCTGTATCTCTACGGCATGTGTGCCGAATGCCTCAAGGCCGCCCGCGGGAAGTGACCCGGCGCTTCACGCCGTCGCCGTTTTTTCTTTGTGCACCGTAATTCCACGGCTTGTCCGGCGTGTCCGCCGGGATAGACTGCATGCCTTGCTTTTGCACAAGGATGCGCCTTCGTCATGGCCGACGCCCCCGCTGTTGCTGCCCATGCCTTTCATTCCTCGCTCCCCGGCGGACGCGTGGGTGGAACGCTGCGGGTATTTGAGCACGGGCTCGTCTTTTCGCGGGGCGACGGCGGGGCGGGCGTCACCCTTCCCCTGAACGGCCTGCAACTGATGCGGGGCGGTGCCGCCAATCGTCTGGTCTTCTGTACGCATCCCGCTTGTCCGGGGTGGCAGGTCTATACCGCCGATCACTCCTTTCTCACGTCGCCGGCGCTGGCGGCGCATCCCGCGTTGGCGGCGATGAGAGCCACCCGCCGTCGCCAGCACCTGCGTTTCTGGGTAATGACGGTTGGCGGGCTGGCGATGCTGGCGCTCATGCTCGTTGCGCTGTGGTGGTCGCTCGACGGCATCAGTCGGCTGGCGGCCCGGCAAGTGCCGGCGTCGGCCGAGGCTCGTCTTGGCGAAACGGCCATCGAACAGTACCGCCTCGGCAAGTCCTGGATGAACGAGCGCACGTCCTCCGCCCTGCTGGCGCCGCTGACGGACCCGTTGGCGGCGGCGCTACCGACGCATCGCTACACGCTGCACTTCTATATCGCGAATGATCCGGTCATCAATGCCTTCGCCCTTCCGGGCGGCTATGTCGTGATCAATTCGGGGCTCATCCTCCAGGCCCGCGATGCGACAGAACTGCAGGGCGTGCTGGCGCACGAGATTTCGCATGTCACGGCGCAGCACGGTATCCGCGCCATCATCCGCTCCACCGGCCTCTTTGTCGTGGTGCAGGCGTTACTGGGAGATGCCAGTGGCCTGGTCGCCGTGATGGCGAGTGCGGCGCCGATGCTCATCAACCAGAAGTATTCTCGCGATTTTGAACGAGAGGCGGACGCCAGCGGCTATGACCTGCTGCGACGGGCCCGCATTGATCCGCACGGCATGGTCGCTTTCTTTCGCGTGGTGCTGGCCGGGGAGCAACGTCAGCTGGCGCAGGTAAAGGATGCACGGGCCCGCCAGGTCATGGAGGCCACGCGCAGTTTCCTCGGCACGCATCCGGATACGCCGGAGCGCATCGCCACGCTGGAGAAAAAACTGACGGGTGAACCGCACACGGGCTGGCGCAATGACCAGGCGGCCTTTGACGAATTGCAGGCGGCCGTACGCCACTTCGTGTCTGACACCCGGAGCCAGGAGAGCCAACACAATGAAAAGTGAAATCCGGGGCGGAGACGCCTTTTCCTATGTCGACGTCGCCCTCGCGCCGGGCGAGAAGATCGTGGCGGAGGCGGACGCGATGTCCAGCATGTCGGCCGATCTCGACTTGAAGGCGCGTTTCAACGGCGGCTTCTTCGTGGCCCTGATGCGGCGACTTCTCGTGGGCGAGACCCTCTTCGTCAGTCATTTCAGCAACAACACCAGCGGCGAGCGACGCCTGGTACTGGTACAGCCCACTCCCGGCAGCGTCAGGTGCCTCGAACTCGACAACGAAACGTTCTATCTGCAACCGGGCGCCTTTCTTGCGTACGCCGGCAATGTGACGCTGGGCGTGAGGTTCGCCGGCCTCGTCTCCTGGCTGCAACGCGAAGGGCTCTTCCGCATCGTCGTCTCGGGTACCGGCAAGGTGTGGTATGGCGCCTACGGTGCGTTACTCGACAAGGAAATCGATGGTGAATTCATCGTCGACACCTCTCATCTGGTGGGCTATTCACCGGGCATTTCCCTCAAGCTGCAGTTGGCGGGCGGCATCTTCTCCAGCCTTTTTGGTGGCGAGGGTCTCGTTACGCGGGTGCAGGGCAAGGGACGCATCGTCATCCAGACGCGCAGCCTTTCCGGCCTCGCCGACTGGATCAATCCGCGGCTGCCGTAAGGAGACAGGCCATGCAGATCGAGTTCATGCACCAGCCCGGCAATACGGCGGCGCGTGTCCGGCTGGGTCCGGGCGAAACGCTGACCACCGAGGGCGGCGCGATGATTGCCATGAGTGCACATCTTGCCGTCGAGACTACCTCGCACCAGAAAGGCACGGGCGGGCTGCTTAAAGCCGTGAAGCGGGTATTCGCGGGGGAATCTTTTTTTCTCAATCATTTCAGCACGACCGATCGGCCCGGCGAAATCTGGCTCGGCAGCTCCCTGGCGGGCGACATGATGCGCTATGCGCTCGATAACGAAGCGCTCATTGTCCGGGC
>DASSUO010000181.1:0-4300 GCA_035706925.1 Moraxellaceae bacterium | reverse complement strand
ATCGTGTCCGCAACGGTCGCCGCGATCATCCAGTTCGGCAGTTTTCACAACGTGCTGATGGTCTGGGTGGTTTTTGCGGTTGGACAGGGCATCGAAGGGTGGGTCCTGCAGCCCTATTTTGTGGGCAACCGGATCGGTTTGCATCCCGTGGCCGTCATCTTCGCGATCATGGCCGGAGGGCAACTGTTCGGATTTGTCGGCATGCTCCTGGCATTGCCGGTGGCGGCCGTCATCGTGGTGCTGCTGCGGCATGGGCATGCGTTGTATCAGCGGAGTCGCCTTTACAAGGGCAAGGTGCCGGGTCTGGTGGTCGAGGACGACGATGGCGGCCGTTGAGCAGATGCTGTTGAACCTGCGGCCCCGTCCTGACGCCCGGCTGACCGATTTCGCGGCGCCGGCCTGGGCGGCGTTGGTGGCGGCGCTGGAGGCCTTCCTGGATACACCGGGCGGGCTTTTCTATTTCCGGGGCGAACCCGGCGTTGGCCGGAGTCATCTGCTGTCGGCCTTGTGCGGCGAGGCGGAACAGCGCGGAATGACCGCACTGCAGTTGCCTCTGGCCGAGCTGAAAGACGAGGAACCCTCGCTGTTGCAGGGGCTGGAGGGCGTCGGGCTGGTCGCTTGCGACGATCTGGAGGCAGTGGCGGGTCGGCCGGACTGGGAAGAGGGCCTGTTTCACTTCATCAACCGGTCGCGTGCGGCCGGCGCCCGTCTCCTGTTTTCTGCCGCCGGCGCGCCGGGTGACTGCGGATTCCACTTGCCCGATCTGGTCTCCCGGCTGGCGCAGGCCCCGTGCTGGACACTTGCGCTGCCCGACGATGCCAGCCGCGAGTTGCTGCTGAAAGCGGCGGCATGCCGGCATGACCTGGTCCTGGAGGCGGATGTCCTGCGCTACCTGACGGGGCGAGGACCGCGCGAAACCGGGCGCCTGCTGGCACTGGTGTCCGAACTTGACCGGTTGTCCCTGGTTGCCGGCCGCCGCCTGACCATTCCCTTTGTGCGACAAGTACTTGAGCGGGAAGGGCTGTCCGGCCAGTCGCCTTGACCTTGCCCCTGCAGGAGCGCTGTGCGAGAGTACGGCGCCCCGTGACGTAACAAAAATCAAGCACTGATAGCCATACCTCACGGGTATTATTCCAAGGCAGTATTGCCTCAGAAAAACAAGAATTCAGGAGACTCGCTCCATGGCCCGGATCCGCGAGAGCCTTTTAGCTGCCATTTTCGCTCTTTCTGCCCCCTGGGCTGCGGCGGACTCCATTACGGTCAATACGACCACCGATGATTTCGCGAACAACTCCCTCTGCTCGCTTCGCGAGGCCGTTGAATATTTCAATCGGGGCAAGCCGGCGGCGGGTTTCCAGGGCTGCGTTTCGCCTGCGCATGACAACTATGCGTCGATTACGATTCCTGCCAACACGCAGCCCTATCTCATCACGAACGGCCCGATAACGGTCCGTACCGACCTCATCATCACGGGGGCAGGTCGCACAAAGGATACCGTTACGACCTTGCAGGTGCAGGGGGCGCATCGTGCGTTCATCGTCAATGACAATCCGCAGTATGTCGCGCCACGATGCGCGACCGCGACGCCGGGTTGTGCGTCCAGTCCCTCTACGTTCGATCTTGATCCGTCGTCTGACCTGGGAGTTCCCGGGGACTATCTGACAACAACTCATTCGCCGCAGTTCAATGGACAGTTGCCCGGCGTATCGACTACCCCGCTTCCAAACGATTCATACGTCATACGTATCTACGACAATCCGGCCACCGGAACGCCGGTGATGATCGGCCAGACACTTGTTCCCTTTTCTTCGAGCCCCATTTCCTGGTCCGTGAGGTCGACCTATGTCGCCACGGATGGCCTTCATCACTTCACCTACACCACACAGGTGGTCGATGGCCTGACCAACTCGCCGCTCGGGGTTGAGTCCGCGCAAAGCACCGATCAGGTTTGGGTCGCGATCTACACGGCGCCTTACAACAGGACGGTTCATTTCAGCCAGATGATCATCAATGGCGGGTGTGCGTCCATTTCAGGTTGTGCGGAAAGTGCGGACGACAATACGGTCATCAATAACGATCCCGTAGCAACGAATACGTCATATGACACGTATGGTTTGAGCTACACGAACGGGCTGACCGGGACCACGGGAAACGGTGGAATATTCTTTAATAATGAAAACCTGACGCTGTCGAATCTTCTGGTGCAGAACGGCGAGGCGGCTAACGGCGGGGCAGTATTCAATACGGCTCTCGGGGTCTTGAGTGTCGATACCACGGAATTGCGTGCAAACCGGGCAGACGCAGGCGCGGCCATCCTGTCGACATACAACGGCATCGGCCTGTCCACCAGCTTGCTGACCGAGAACGTGGTCAATACGCCCTCCGGCAGTGGCGCGGTAGTTCAGGTCCTGAATGCGACCAGTCCGAACGGCGTTCCCGGCTCGCTGGTCAGCAACGCCACCATTAGCGGAAACACCGGGCGTGCGCTCTCGTTGCACCTCAATTCATTCGTGAATGCCGCGACCATTGTTCTGAATAGCGGCGGCGGGCTTGATTTCAACGGCGAAGACGTTGGCGTGTACAACACCATTCTCGCCGGCAATGCGAATCTCGATTGCCAGAATGCTCCTGCGACACCGTCCATGGCGACCGACCTTGTGCTTGTGTCGGGCGGATGTCCCTCGTCCGGCAATCAGGTGGTTGATGATGTAGCGGGTACGCCCGGGCAGCTCATGGCGACTCTCGTTAATGGAAAATGTGAAAGCGATTTTGGCTTGCTGTGTCCGTTGGCCGACCACGGCGCCGAAACGTTCGTGCATATGCCGCACATTTTGCCGAGCTACGCGTCAGACCCTCTGCTGCTGGGCGCATCGCCGATCATCAACAAGGGATCGACGACTATCGGCACGACTGTCAGCTCCTGTCCGTCGCAGGATCAGCGCGGAAAAACCCGTACCATTTATGCCTGCGATATCGGTGCGGTGGAGATGCAGGGTGTCGGTGCCACCGAGGTGACGCGTTCGGGCGGTGTCATCAAGTGGGGCCAGACGTTCACGGAGTATCTCGGCGATGATCTGGCTGACGAGGAGTTGCTGACGCCCGCGCTCTGCCCCGCCGGCGTGATGTTGACCCTGTCGACTGTGCCCGCGCTCTATCCGCCGTCGTCGATCGCGCCGGATCCCACGCGTGTCGTGGCCAATACCTACCGCTCTGATGTCCCGGGTTGCCCCTGGATAGAGCGGCAGGCTACGCGAGGAACCGTGAGCTTCGATACCGGCGGGAATTACCATTACGCACCGAGCTCCAATTTTCACGGCTTTGATACCTTCGACATGCGGGTTGTGACGTCGCTGAGTTTCCTGAATTCGTTGCCGGCGGACAGGAGTCACATCGTGGGCGCCCGCGTCATCGTGGAACCCAATACAACAATGACAAGCTCCAAGCTGGGGGGAGGGGTGGACCCGTCAAGCTTGCTGCTGGTGGCCCTGTTGGGGCTTGGTTGGCGTCGTGGAGGCCGGCAATGAAAAAAATAGTTCTGCCCCTTCTTGCCGGTCTTCTGGCGCTTTGCGCGGGAGCTCCCCAGGCAAACCTGATTGCCACCATCACGGTGACAACGACCGCTGACGAGGACGGAACCAATTCGTCCCAATGTTCGCTTCGCGAGGCCATCAAGGCCATCAACACCCTGCAACCCTACGGGGGTTGCCCTGCCGGTCAGGCTTTTTCCTCCAATCGTGTTCAACTGAGCCCGGGAAATTACACCCTTACCTTGGGTGAGCTGTATGTGACTCGTGACCTGATCGTTCAAGGGGCGGACAGCCAGCAGGCGGCACACGACCTGGTCGCCGACCCGCTGACGGGGCTCAAGCCGCGTACCTTCAGGCCCGATTATCAGGATGCCGATCCACAAATCGGCAAGACGGGGACATACATCACAGCGCGCCCCGGCAGCCGCATTTTCAATGCGTCGGCACCTCTCACGGTCAATCAGGTCGTTCTGCAGGGCTCGGCGAGCAGTGTGCAAACCGCACCGGCGCCGGTGGCCGATAACGGTGGCATTGTCTTCGCGACAGCGGCCGTCACGATGACCAACGTGGTGGTGGGAGGCGGGAGTGTTTCCGGCAGTTCGGTGGCGTCAGGCAACGGGGGCGCGATTTATTTGTCGGGAGATGGAACCGCCCTTTCGCTGACCGATGTCACGCTCGAGGGAAACCAGGCGACCAACAAGGGCGGCGCGATCGCGATGCTGTGTGCGGCCGGCCTCAATCCCTATGCGCAGCATTCGCTCTCCGTCACCCGT
>DASSUO010000180.1:0-6884 GCA_035706925.1 Moraxellaceae bacterium | reverse complement strand
GGGGATGAATATCAGAAGCAGGAGCAGGCAAACACCCAGCGTCAGTCTGGGTGGCGACTTCCAGTCGAATGGGCGGTCAATCGGTGTCAGCAGCATGGGGCGGCTCGCGTTTCTTGTCGTTGGAGGGGCGGCTGGGCCTGGGTAACTCTGCCGACCATGATAGCGGCTGCAGCTTCTGCCTTCATCGCATCAACCTGCCATTGCTCCCCTTCCTGCTGCCGCATGTCATGGCCGGTCGGTCGACTTGTGATATAAAACCGGCTTTCCCACGGTCAGGAACCCACCATGACCCTTCTCGCGGATTCCGCGCCCCTGCGGCGTGCGGGCCGACTTGCCAGCCTGCTGGTCCTGGCCGTCCTGCTGGACGGCTGTGGCGGCCTGGCGCAGCGTTTTGCCGGAAATCTTTCAGCGGCGATGATGGACAATGATGATCCTGCCGTCGTGGCCGCCGGATCGCCCAGCTATCTGCTGCTGCTCGATGCGCTGGTGCGTCAGGAGCCGGACAGCGCCAGCTACCGGCAAGCCGCTGCCACCCTCAATTCGGCCTATGCCGGTGCCTTCGTGAAGGACCCCGCACGTGCGGCCGCGCTGACCACCAAGGCGCTCGACTACGCAACCGGAGGCATTTGCCTTGAGCACAAACCGCTGTGCGATGTCCGCACCCTGCCGGTTGATGAACTGAAAAGGCGCCTGGCCCGCATCGACGATGCCGATGACGACGTGCCGGGTCTTTATACCCTGGGCGCGGCGTGGGCCGGCTGGATTCAGGCGCATGGGGACGACTTCAACGCCGTTGCCGATCTGCCCCGCGTAGAGGCCGTCATGCAGCGGGTCATTGCGCTCGACGAACACTATCAGTCCGGCGCGGCGCATCTTTACCTGGGTGTCATTGCCACCTCGATTCCTCCCGCCCTGGGCGGGAGGCCGGAAGAAGGGCGTGCCCATTTCGAGAAGGCAATCGCGCTTTCGCAGGGCCACAACCTGATGGCCAAGGTATATTTCGCCAGGAATTACGCTCGCGGCGTATTCGACCGCGAGCTGCATGACAAACTGCTGAATGAAGTGAAGGCGGCCGATCCCCACTGGCCGGGCTGGACCCTGAGCAACGTATTGGCACAAAAAGAAGCGGACACCTTGCTGAAGTCCGCCGACGAATACTTCTGAGACAACGGATATGTGCGTCCGGATGGCGCGCAACCCGACCACAACTTGTCGATCCCGTCCCTTCAGCGCGGCCAGAGACGGCTGGCGCCTGACCGGACCGGGATGACCCGCACCACGGAGACACTCCATGACTCGCAACCTTCTGGCCCTCCTTTCGGCCGGCCTCCTGGCGACGACCCTTGCCGCATCCGCCGGGGCGACAACCCTGAAGATCGCCACCTTGTCACCTGACGGCTCGCAGTGGATGGCGCACATGCGGGCGGGCGCCAACGAGATCAAGACGCGCACAGCCGGTCGTGTCGAATTCAAGTTCTACACCGGTGGCACGATGGGAACCGACAAGGCGGTGCTGTCGAAGATCCGCATCGGCCAACTCCAGGGCGGCGCGATTACTGGCGGCAGCCTTGCCGAGGCGGCTCGTGACATCCAGGTGTACTCGCTGCCGCTCAAATTCCGCAGCATCGAGGAAGTGGACTACGTTCGCAGCAAGATGGACGCCGGCCTATCGAAGCAGTTGGAGGAGGGCGGCTACGTGAACTTCGGCTTCGCGGAGGGAGGCTTTGCCTATGCGATGAGCAAGGTCACGCCGGTCACCTCTGTTGCCACCTTGCGCAAGCAGCGCGTCTGGATTCCGGACAACGACCACCAGTCCGAGGAGGCAATGAAGGTTTTCCAGGTGACGCCGGTCCCGCTCGGCCTTGCCGATGTGCTGCCCAGCCTGCAAACCGGCATCATCGACATGGTCACCTCGTCCCCGATCGCGGCCGTTGCCCTGCAGTGGCATACGCAGGTGAAATATTTCACCGACCTGCCGCTCAGTTACTTCGTGGCTACCCTGGCGATCGACAAGAAATCCTTCAGTCATCTCGAACCAGCCGACCAGACCGTTGTCCGCGAAGTCATGACCCGGGTCTTCCACGACATTGACCAGCAGAACCGCAAGGACAACGAGTCGGCCTATGCGGCCCTGCTGAAGCAGGGAATCAAGCCTGTAAAGCCGAATGCGGTCGAAATTGCGGAATGGGAAAAGTACAGCGAAGCGGCAACGGCACAGATGATCAAGGATGGCATCGTGAGCGCGGGTGCGGCGCAGCAGATGAATTCACTGCTCGTCGCCTACCGGTCCGGCAAGAAGTGATGAAGGCCGTCCTGGCGCGCCTTCTGCGTGTCGTGCATGCGGTAGAGGACGGTATTCTGGTCGCCCTCCTGCTCAGCATGGTCGGCATTGCCGTCACGCAGATCGTCATGCGCAATGCATTCGATGGCGGATTTCTCTGGGCGGAATCCTTCCTGCGCATATTGGTGCTCTGGATCGGTCTGGCCGGTGCCATGGCGGCAAGCCGCGAGCACCGGCATATCAGTATCGACATCCTCGGTCGTTTCTTGCCGCCTCGTGCAACCAAAGTCGCCGTCGTATTCACCGCACTTTTCACGGCGGCGGTCGCCGGAGCGCTGGCCTGGTTTTCGCTGGATTTCGTCATGGTCGAATTCGCCAATCCCTCCGTCGCATTTGCCCAGGTACCGACGTGGGTGTGCGAGAGCATCATGCCCTTCGCCTTCGCGGTGATCGCGCTGCGCTATCTCTTGCTGGCACTGACGGCACCGTGGAAGCCGCATCCCCATGGTGACAGCGCGCTGCCGGTGGCGGAGGAGTCCGCATCGTGATCCTGTTGTTGATCGGACTGATCCTCCTGGCGGCCATTGCCGGCGCCCCCATTTTTGCCGTGCTGGCGGCCGCTGCCATGCTGGGCTTTCATGCGGACGGTTCGCCTCTTACGGTTATCGGTGTCGAGCTTTACCGGCTGGTGGATACCCCCTTGCTGCTGGCGCTTCCGTTGTTCACGCTGGCCGGCTACCTGCTGGGTGAGTCGCGAACGTCCGAGCGGCTTGTCCGGCTCGCGCGCGCGGCCCTTGGCTGGATGCCGGGCGGACTGCCGGTGGTGGCCTTTTTTACATGTGCCTTTCTCACTGCATTTACCGGGGCCAGTGGCGTCACGATCGTGGCATTGGGTGCCATGCTGTATCCCGCGTTGACCAAATCAGGATACCCCGACCGCTTTTCGCTGGGTCTTGTAACAAGTTCCGGGGCACTCGGTCTGCTGCTGCCGCCTTCACTGCCCCTGATCCTCTACGCCGTGATTGCCCAGCAACTGCCTGCCGGTGCGGGCGTGACCATTCAGCACGTATTCACCGCGGGGCTGTTGCCTTGTCTCGTGATGATCATCCTGCTGTCCTTGTTCGGCCTGAAGGTCACCCGCGCGAATGCGATTCCGCTGCAGCCGTTCTCCTGGAGCGAGCTTCGCGGAGCGATTGCCGAGGCGAAGTGGGAATTACCGCTGCCCGTTTTTGTGTTTGCCGGAATTTACGGGGGATTCTTCGCCGTATCCGAGGCGGCGGCGGTCACGGCCCTGTATGTACTGGTCACGCAGATGCTGGTTTACCGGGAAATCCGCGTGGGCCAACTCCCGCGGATCATCCGTGAGGCGATGATGATGGTCGGCAGCGTGTTGCTGATCGTGGGGGTGGCCATGTCGTTCACCAACTGGCTGATCGACGCGGAAGTACCGACCCGGCTGTTCGACCTGGTACGGGAGCATATCCACAGCAAATACGTTTTCCTGATGGCGCTGACCGGGTTCCTGCTGGTACTGGGCATGATGCTCGACATCTTCTCGGCCCTGGTCATCATGGTGCCCTTGCTGTTGCCGATGGCGGTCGGCTACGGTGTCCATCCAGTGCATCTCGGCATCATCTTCCTTGCGACAATGGAGATCGGGTATTGCCTGCCACCGGTGGGCATGAATCTGGTGATCGGTTCCTACCGTTTCCGCAAGCCGCTGATCGAGCTGGCGCACGCGGCGCTACCGTTCAGCGCCGTCCTTCTGCTGGCCGCGCTGATCATTACCTATGTGCCCTGGCTGAGCCTCGCATTCATCGGCAAGTGAGAGGGAAGGGGCGCTCCATTACTGCGCCTGACCGAGCCCGCGAATCCCGGGCGTGTTGGGTCAGCATAAACTGGAGAGACTGGAGGTTGGGGCGGGGGAACGGGAGCACGCCTTGTCCTCGGCCTTTTCAGGCAGAGGGTTTGTGGCTTGGGAGGATAGTGCCGAATTAAAGGCGGGACGTCGGTACGACCGCGACCCGCCGTGTTTCCTTAGTGGGCTTTCCTGTCCGCCGACGGTGTGGTCGCGGTGGAGGGTACTGCTCCCGCAGCCTTCAATTCCTGCTCGAGCTTTGCGATCTTCTTTTCCTGGGCGTCCAGAATCATTTGCCCATCCTTCACCTGCTCTTCCAGGTCGGCGGCACGCGCGGCCAGATCGGCCGATTCTGCCTTGATGCGGTCGACATCTTCTTCCGACAGCGCAACGGCGTCCGACTCCGGTGCGCCAGCGGCACTCCTGGCGGGACTTGCAGGCGCAGCGACCACGGGCGCCGGAGGCGCTGTCGGGTGAGCGGGAGCGACCGGGTGAGGCTTCACCGTCGTCATGGTGTCGTCCGCCGGCGCGCCGGATTGCTGCGTAAACCACCAGAATCCGCCCGCGGCCACCAATACCGCCGCTGCGATTCCCCCCAAGAGCGCCTGGCGCTTTTCCATCATCATCTCCTCGTGCCACGGCGGTTGCATCGTGTCCTGTGGAAGCGGACACTCGCGCCTTGGCGTATCAATGGCCTGGCCCGAACATCCGGGCCGGTCGAACAGGCAATGGTGGGCAGTGCCTGACGACCTGTCAATTTTTCTGGCCCCGAGCGGAACCCAGTCCGGATGATTTTCCAGCGACTCAACGAAACCCTGTACTTCTTCTGGCACCACCTCACGGAGTTGCTGTGGCGCCTGCTGCCTGTCCTGCCCCTGCTGCTGTTTGCCAACTACCGTTTTTTCGTCATTGATGGCGGTGACCCCGCGCGCGCCGGCAGCGACCCTCTGATGCTGCTGCCGCAGGCACTGGCTGGCGTCTTGGCCATGGCATTGTCCATCCGCTACACGCTGGCGGTGATCCAGCGGGACCACAAGTCCCTGGTGCAATTGTGGGGGGCGGCCCTTGATCGCTCTCTGGCATTGGCGGCAGTACAGATTCTGGCCGGGTTTGCCATCGTTGCGGGCTTTGCCTTGCTGGTGGTGCCGGGCGTCTTCCTCCTTGGGGTACTGATGCCGGCATCGGTAATCGTGGTGGCAGAAGAAACAACGGCAACCACGGCACTGGTTGCCGCCTGGGCACGCTTCCGCCCGCAATCCTGGGGCGTTGCCCTCGGCGTCATGGTGCTGTTCCTCGGCCTGCTCGTGGTCCTGAGCGGCCTCGACGCACTCGGTCGGCTCCTGGCGGGCGCGCCCGTTCCGATCCAGGTGATTGCTGTCAGCGGGCTCGACCTGGTCGGGCTACTGTTCTCCCAGCTGGTTGGCATCTTGCTGGTCCGGTTCTACGAGCTCGAGCGCCGGCAGGCCGCCTAGGTGGCGCATCAGAGGGGTCGTGTTTCATTGGTGATCACGAGAGCCTTTGATTGATGCGCGCAATGGGGCATGCGATTTGTGACCAGTGACCAGTGACCAGTGACCAGTGACCAGTGACCAGTAAGCAGGGACCTGCGATGGCAGGATGCGGCTGGCGCTGCCGACTCGTGATGCAGGAAAAGTCCGAGAGGTAGCCGGATGGACCGGCCCGTTCCGAATGCCTAATACCCCAGTCCTTGCAGATAGACGCAGATGGACGTGGTGAAGAAGGTTGCCATCGAGCCGAAGTAGTAGAGGAGGTCCAGCGTGCATTCGGCGGACTCGTTTCCGCCGGCCTCGCGCTGGCAACGCTGGATGATGGCAGTGGAGCGTTGCTCGTCCTCGAAGTAGCGCCGGGTCAGTGAGGTGACGCCAAAGCCGACCAGCGCGCAGGCGAGGAGCGACCCCGGCGTTACCAGCCATTGCGGGCGACCGGCCAGTGAAAGACTGACGACCACCAGCGTGAAGGCATTGAACAGCAAGGGCACCGACAACATCAGCCGCGCGAGAGTGAAATAAGGCTTGCGGTCACTCCAGGCAGGGCGGCGCACATGCCGTATTTCGGACTTGTACGCCAGGTAGAAGAGATATTCGATGAGGGTGCGCATGGTCTGCCTGCCAGGGCCGGGGGACGCATCCTCAGTATAGGCGGAGCCGGACAACCGTCAGGGGCATCCGGCGGGTAATAAAAAAGGGGAGCCGTTTCCGGCTCCCCTCTGGCATACCCGAAGCAGGAGTTACCAGCTGAGGGCACCCCCGGTCTGATACTCCGTCACACGTGTTTCGAAGAAGTTCTTTTCCTTGCGGAGGTCCATGATCTCGGACATCCAGGGGAAGGGATTCTTCACGCCGGGGAACTGCTCCGGCAGACCGAGCTGGGCCAGGCGACGGTTGGCGATGAACTGCAGGTACTCCTCCATCATCGCCGCGTTCATGCCGAGTACACCTCGCGGCATGGTGTCACGCGCATATTCGATCTCGAGCTGTGTGCCTTCCAGGATCATTTGCGTGACTTCCTGCTGGAAGCTGGTCGTCCACAGGTGCGGATTCTCGATCTTGATCTGGTTGATCACGTCGATACCGAAGTTCACGTGCATGGATTCGTCGCGCAGGATGTACTGGAACTGCTCGGCGACGCCGGTCATCTTGTTGCGACGGCCCATGGACAGAATCTGGGTGAAGCCGCAGTAGAAGAAGATACCCTCCAGCACGCAGTAGAACGCGATCAGGTTGC
>DASSUO010000179.1:0-2252 GCA_035706925.1 Moraxellaceae bacterium | reverse complement strand
GATGGGGAGACTCCGGAAGGCAGGAGCGCGCCGGGGGGACCTGGAAGAGGCCGGTAAAATTGGCGATGGCGTCACGGGCACTTGTCGGAAACCCCTTCCGCGTGAAGGGGAATTGCGAACTGCTCCCTTGAGGGCGGAGGTCGCCGGGGTGCAAAATGCCAATGACCGACGGAGCCCGGTCGGGCGGTGTTGCCGCCCCGCAAGGAAGATAACAACAATAACGAGGGGACCATGCGTCCAATCACCATTCTGCTCCCGCTGCTGCTGGGCAGTCTTACCATTACGTCTGCTCATGCGGACAATTGTGCCGACCTGTCGATGCAGTTCGCGGGTGCCGGCCGCTTCCACATGACGTTGGGCGAGCTCGACGAACTCAAGACCTGCATCAATACGATTCTTCGTGAAAAGATCAGCGCCACGTCTACCGAAGCCCGCGGCACCACATCCCCGCCCGCGTCCGGAGGCGACAGCGCACCCGCGGAGGCGCGCCGACCGCGTCCGGTGCCCGTGCTTCAGGATGCTGAATAAGGCGTCGGCGGGCGCCTCTCCGCTGCTTTCCGCCTTCGTTCTTGCGGCGCTTTTCATTGTACTGGCGTTGTGGCGCGGGTCTGATGACGCCCTTTGTTACCAGCGCGAGCTCATGGCGCAGGGACAGTGGTGGCGCGCATTCACGGGTCACTTCGTTCATCTCAACCTGTCGCATGCCTTGCTGAACAGCTCAGGCGCCGTCGTGATGGCCTGGGTGCTGCGACGGGAAATTCCGGCACGCGATTGGTGGCGAATCACTCTGGTGGCACCGTTCGTCATCTCCCTCGGACTCTGGTTCAAGCAGCCCTCGCTGGTCAGCTATGTCGGCTTTTCCGGTGTACTGCATGCCCTGCTTTATTTCGGCGTATTGCGCCTGATCCCCGTCGCGCCGGGACTGGCCCTGACGGTCCTCGCCGTGCTGGTGGGCCGGCAGGTCTGGGAACAGACGGCTGCCTACAATCCGGACTATTTGCGCGGGCTCATCCACGGCCGCGTCATGCCGGACGCCCACCTCTTTGGCGCGCTCACCGGCAGCGCGCTGGGGCTTTGGTCGCTCGGGCGCGAGCGACTTCACAAGGGCAGGGCGACTGGCTATAGTCCCGGCAACGGTTCGACGCCTGACGCCTGATGGATTCGTTGCCGACTTTCTGATCAGGTCCGTCATCCGCGCGCACGCAGTGGTGCGCGGTGCCGTGCTGGCATCCCTTGCCCCGAAGGGCAGCCGACCCCGCCTTGTCCCCGCATCGTTTCGCCAGCAGCACCGCCCGCGCCGCCCCCTCAGAATCCGGAGTGATTGGTCATGAGCAAACAACATCTCATCATTTTCGACACCACCATGCGTGACGGAGAGCAGAGCCCCGGCGCCTCCATGACGCTTGAGGAGAAGGTGCGCATCGGCAAGGCGCTGGAGCGCATGCGCGTCGACGTGATCGAGGCGGGTTTCGCCATTGCTTCCCAGGGCGACTTTGAGTCGGTTCGGGCGGTCGCCGAAGCCGTCCGGGATTCCCGCATATGCTCCCTCTCCCGCGCTCGCGCGGAAGACATCGACCGTGCCGCCGAAGCACTGCGGCCGGCGCAGGCGGCCCGCATTCACACGTTCATTGCCACTAGCCCCATTCACATGAAGTACAAGCTCCGCCTGGAGCCCGATGCCGTGGTGGAACATGCCGTGCGCGCGGTGAAGTACGCACGCAACCTCGTGGATGACGTCGAGTTTTCCTGCGAGGACGCCGGCCGCTCCGAGCTGGACTTTCTTTGTCGCATCATCGAGGCGGCCATCGATGCCGGCGCCCGCACGATCAACATTCCCGATACAGTGGGCTACGCCATTCCGGGCCAGTTCGGCGAAATGATCGGCCAATTGATTCACCGGATTCCGAATGCCGACAAGGCGATCTTCTCTGTTCACTGCCATAACGACCTTGGCCTTGCCGTGTCCAATTCGCTGGCTGCCGTCCTGAATGGCGCCCGCCAGGTCGAGTGCACCATCAATGGTCTGGGCGAGCGCGCTGGTAACGCCGCGCTGGAAGAGGTCGTGCTCGCGGTTCGCACTCGTCACGATCTGTTCCCTGTGGAAACCACCATCCGCACCCAGGAAATCGTGCCGACCTCGCGGCTGGTGTCCAGCATCACCGGTTTCCCGGTGCAGCCGAACAAGGCCATCGTTGGCGCCAACGCTTTCGCCCATGAATCCGGTATCCATCAGGACGGTGTCCTCAAGCATC
>DASSUO010000178.1:0-2377 GCA_035706925.1 Moraxellaceae bacterium | reverse complement strand
ACTATTTTCGCCTGATCACTGCAGAGTTGCCAACCAGTTCACGGACGGACGGGCAGGGAAATGCCGCGTTCGGCCCAAAATCACCCCCGTTCAAGGGTGATTCGACGACGAAGTCAGACCAGCGCAGCGACCTTTTCGCGCGCGTGAATCCAGCTTGGGTCCGCATGCAGGCTCGTCCACGTGTGGTTGAAACGCCCCCGCAAGGCTTCGAAACGGCGCTGGTCCGGAAACTGGCCACGCGCCTCGAGGGCCTTCAGCACCTCCAGCGCCCCCACCCGGTGATTGCAGACCAGCACCATGTCGCAGCCCGCATCAAGGGCGGCATTGGCGCGGTCGCTGAACGAGCCCGTGGCTACCGCCCCTTCCATACTGAGGTCGTCGGAGAAGATGACGCCATCGAAACCCAGGCGGGCGCGCAGGATGTCCTGCAGCCAGAACGGCGAGAAGCCGGCCGGATTCGGATCGACCCGGGAATAGATGACGTGCGCCGGCATGATGCCCTGAAGCTCGCGCGCGAGCTGAGTGAAGGGCACCAGGTCATGCGCCTCGATCTCGGCCCAAGGGCGCTCGTCCACGGGAAGGGCCACATGGGAATCGGCCGCCACCGAGCCATGACCGGGGAAGTGCTTCCCGGTCGCCGCCATGCCGGCGTCATGCATGCCACGGATGAACTCGCGCAGCAGCTTGACGGCAATCAGCGGGTCCGCATGGAAGGCGCGGTCGCCGATCACCTGCGAAATGCCGCAATCCACATCGAGAATGGGGGCAAAGCTGATGTCGACGCCGGTTGCGAGTACCTCGGAGGCCATCAGCCAGCCACATTGGTACGAAAGCTGACGGGCCTGGTCCGGGTCTGTGGCAAAGAGGTCGCCGAATACCTTCATCGGGGGCAGCTTCACGAAGCCTTCGCGAAAGCGCTGCACCCGCCCGCCTTCCTGGTCCACCGCCAGGATGAGCCCCGGGCGAATGTCCCGGATGCTGCGGACGAGCGCCGTCACCTGTTCAACATCACGGAAATTGCGGGCAAACAGGATCACTCCCCCGACATGGGGGTGTTGCAGGAGCGCTTTCTCGGCATCCGTCAGGGTCAGGCCTTCAAGATCGAGCATGAGTGCGCCAAGGGTCATGGGGAGTCCTCTCAAACAGGGCAGCAGGCCGGGCGACAAGAGAAGCGCCGGGCAGGAAAACCCGCGACACTAGACGGGCCGTCCGGTGAAGTCAAAACCACGGCCGGTGGTCCAACGCAAGGCCAACAATAAAGCCTGCAAAAGGACGCGCAATCAGCTGACATCGGCTTATATGCCGTTGCTATAATGACGGCTTCCTCCGGCCCTCCGGCCGGCGCCCAGACGACGGTTTGCGCATGTCCGCTCTGCTTTCCCGCAAGTTCCTGGTGGCTACCCTGGCTGCCGGCAGCCTCGTGGTCTTCTCCGGTGTGTTCGCCAAACAGGCCACCGCCCCCACGACGCATTTCCCCCTTACACCCACCAAGGTCCAGTCGCGAACCACGCGCGAAGCCGTCACCCTGCTCGACGACATGCACTACGAGCACCGCGTGCTCGACGACAAACTCTCGTCGCAGATCTTTGACCGCTTCCTGAAAGACCTCGACGGCCAGCACATCTACTTCCTGGCGACCGACGTCCAGGCCTTCGAGCCCTACCGCCAAACGCTGGACCAGGCCCTCAACAAGGGCGACCTGCGTGCGCCCTTCCAGATCTACAACCGCTATCTGCAGCGCACGCGCGAGCGCCTGGAGTTCGTGATCGCCGAGCTCGACAAGGGCATCGGTGCC
This sequence comes from Moraxellaceae bacterium, assembly GCA_035706925.1. Lineage (GTDB taxonomy): Bacteria > Pseudomonadota > Gammaproteobacteria > Pseudomonadales > Moraxellaceae > UBA2031. The sequence goes on along the minus strand of DASSUO010000178.1, from coordinate 582 downwards.
ATGGACTTCACCACGGACGAATCCATCGAGGTCGATCGCGAGAAGGCCCCCTGGGTGACGACCCGTGCCGCCATGGACGACCTGTGGCGCAAGCGCCTCAAGGCCGCGGCCCTCAGCCTCCGCCTTGCCGGCAAGTCCGACAAGGAGATCCAGAGCACCCTGAGCAAGCGCTACAAGAGCCAGCTCAACAATGTCCTCCGGACCAAGGCGGACGATGCCTTCCAGGCCTTCATGAACTCCTTTGCGGAGTCCTATGACCCGCACACCGAGTATTTCTCGCCGCGCACGGAAGAGAACTTCAACATCAACATGAGCCTGTCGCTCGAAGGCATCGGTGCCGTGCTGCAAAGCGAGGACGAGTTCACCAAGGTCGTGCGCCTTGTGCCTGCCGGCCCCGCTGACAAGGGCAAGCTGCTCAAGACTGGCGACCGCATCGTGGCCGTGGCCCAGGGCGACCAGGAATTTGTCGACGTGGTCGGCTGGCGCATCGATGAAGTCGTCGAGCTGATCCGCGGCCCCAAGGGCACCACCGTGCGCCTGCAGGTCATCCCCGCCGGCAGCGTCGACGAGACCCAGACCCGC
>DASSUO010000177.1:0-4845 GCA_035706925.1 Moraxellaceae bacterium | reverse complement strand
GACGAACGCAGTTTCGTGGACTTCAAGGGCGAGTGCTGCGTCATCCCGCCCAACTCCTTCGCCCTGGCGCGCACCGTGGAGTTCTTCCGCATCCCGCGCAGCGTGCTCACGGTCTGCCTGGGCAAGTCCACCTATGCCCGTTGCGGCATCATCGTGAACGTGACGCCGCTGGAGCCGGAGTGGGAAGGGCACGTCACCCTGGAGTTTTCCAATACCACCAACCTGCCGGCCAAGATCTACGCGAACGAAGGCGTGGCGCAGATGTTGTTCTTCGAGAGCGATGAAGTCTGCGAGGTGTCGTACAAGGATCGTGGCGGCAAATACCAGGGGCAAACGGGTGTAACGCTGCCCAAGACCTGAGGGCCGTTCAGGCGCGCGTCTGCGCGACGGGCGAGCATGAAAAAAGCGGCCATCGGGCCGCTTTTTTTACGGGTGACGCATGGCGTCGGTAGCGTTCAGCCTCAGTTGGAGGCTTTTGGATAGTCCACGCTCGAGAGCTCCAGGCTATAGACCATGCCACCATCGTTCTGGACCACGCGGGCAGGAAGATAGTCGAATTCGCGGGCCAGCCAGAAGGTGGTGTGACGCTTGTTTCCCGTGTGCTTGCGGCTGACGCGCAGCGTCGTGAGTTTGCCGTAGGGAGTCGTGATGACCTCTGTCCCCTCAACAACGAACTCCAGCGGTGCGGCATCTTTCGGTGTGGCGAGCGTGTAAGGACCTGCCAGTTTGCCCAGCTCGACCAGATCACGGCGGATCTGGATTTCCATGTTGATTTCGTCCAGCGTTCCGGGCACCAGAGGATAGGTCACGGTCGGCTTGTCGTCGCGGGTGCCGGTTCCCTTGTGGTCGCGCCAGTCGAAGGCAATGGCCGCCCTTTTCTTGGAGAAAACGATGTTTCGTACCTGTTGATAGCCCATCGGTTGAACGACACGACCATCAAACGTGAAGTCACTGGTTTCACTGGCAGAGGCAAAGGGGGCACTGGCGGCAAAGGTATAGTTCCAGAGCTTTGGGCCTCGCCGCTCGAGCGTACGGGTTGCCGTGCCTTTCAGTTTGTCGTCGAGGTTGAACTGGTAGGTTGCCACAAACGGCTTGAGTTCCAGGGCCTGTGCCAGCGAGCTTCCCAGCAACAGCAGCAATCCCAGGGTCACCAATCTCAACATGCTCAGCATCTCCTGATGAGGTCTATCCCGGATAACTCCGGCGGGGCGTTCGCGTTGACAACAGCTGTCTGTTGAAAGGCGGTCAGCTGCCGGAATCAAGCGGGAGCGGGACGGTCAGCGGCTGTCCCCGAAAATGAGGTCGGCCACCACGGTACTCCAGGTCGCCGCTGGCAAGCCAGCCCAGTACGCGGGGATACAGGCGGTGTTCGGCTTCATGCACGCGCGCCGTCAGCGTCGCTTCGCTGTCATCCGGATGCACGGGAACCTGTGCTTGTGCCACCACCGGACCGCCGTCGAGCTCGGCCGTAACATAATGGACCGAGCAGCCATGCTCGGTGTCACCGGCCTCGAGGGCCCGACGGTGCGTATGCAGCCCTTTGTGCCTGGGTAGCAGCGAAGGATGAATGTTGAGAAGCCGTCCTTCGAAATGGGTGACAAATTCCGGTGTCAGGATGCGCATGAAGCCGGCCAGCACCACGATATCCACGCCCCAGGCATCGATCTGGCGAATCAGTGCCTGGTCGAAGGCGGCGCGATCGGAATATTCGCCCTGCGCAATCACCGCCGTAGCGATGCCATGCTGACGGGCTCGGGTCAGTCCGTACGCATCGGGTCGATTCGAGAGGACCCCTGCAATGCGGACGTCGATCTCGCCGCGTGTCATGGCGTCGATGATGGCCTGCAGGTTGGAGCCCGAGCCGGAAATAAGAACGGCGATCTTGAGCATGGAGAGGCCCGTGGCGGGGGAGGGGCCATCCGGTGCCGCTGGCGCCGGATGGCCGCTGTATCAGGCAAAGACGACGGTGGGTTCTGCGTGGGTCGACGGGACGATGGCGCCGATGCGCCACGCGCTCTCGCCTGCGGCCTGGAGGTGTGCAATGGCATCGTCGGCCCTGTCGGCCGGCACCACGACAACCATGCCAACGCCGCAATTGAACGTGCGGTACATCTCGAAGCGTTCCACCCCGCCCTTTTCTTGCAGCCACTGGAAAACGGAAGGCCACGTCCAGGAGGACTCGTCGATACGGGCATCGGCGCCTTCCGGAAGGACGCGCGGCAGGTTGCCCGGCAGGCCGCCGCCGGTAATGTGGGCCAGCGCGTGGACCGGGAGCTTCTCGATCAGCGACAGCAACGGCTTGATATAGATGCGGGTGGGGGCCATGAGGACATCCGCGAGCGGGCGGCCGTCCAGTGTGGCAGCGAGATCGGCCTGGCTCACCTCGAGGATCTTGCGGACAAGGGAGTAGCCGTTGGAGTGGACGCCGCTGGAGGCAATGCCGATGAGTACGTCGCCGGCGGCAACCTTGCTGCCATCGATGATGTCGGCCTTCTCGACCACGCCGACGGCGAAGCCGGCCAGGTCATAATCCTCACCTTCGTACATGCCCGGCATTTCTGCCGTCTCGCCGCCCACGAGGGCGCATCCTGCCTGCAGGCAGCCTTCACCAATGCCCGTCACGACCGTGGCGGCCGTGTCGACGTTAAGGTGACCGGTCGCATAGTAGTCAAGGAAGAACAGGGGCTCCGCGCCACATACCACGAGGTCGTTGACGCACATGGCCACCAGGTCGACACCGATGCTTTCATGGCGGTTCAGTTCCAGCGCCAGCTTGAGCTTGGTACCGACGCCGTCGGTTCCGGACACCAGGACGGGCTGCCGGTATCCCTCGGGAATTTCGCACAGCGCGCCGAAGCCACCGAGGCCACCCAGCACCTCACGGCGTGCGGTGCGTTTGGCGACACCCTTGATGCGTTCGACGAGCGCGTCACCCGCGTCGATATCGACACCGGCATCCTTGTAGCTGAGGGAAGGGGAGGCGGACTTCTGTTCGGACATGGCGATGTGGCTTCGAAGAGGCTGGTAAAGGCGGCGTATTATAGGGAAGCGGGCCGCGTCCCGCACCTTGTCGTTGCCTCGTTGCGTCGCCTTTCGTAGTGTAGGCGGCTGATTCTTCCGGACCACGCCCATGTCTCGTCACCTGATCGCCTGCCTGTTTCTGGTGTTCCCCCTGTCCCTGGCGGCAGCCGAGCCCCCTGTACGTGATCTCGGGACCGAGTTGCTCGCTGAAACGGGCACGGCCGCCGTGCTGGCGAGTCCCCGCGTGCAGGCCGCGCTGGCCGATCCGGGTCCTTTTTCTGGCGAGCTGGGCGCCCCGCGCCGGCAACGGCTACTCGACGATGCCGGCTTTCGTGCCTGGCGAGGGGAGCGGCTGTGGGTGCTCGAGTGGCGGCGGGAGAACGGTGTTGACGCCTGGCGCCCCGTGTCCGTCGTGTGGTCGCCCCGGCTGCATGCCCGTGGTTGCGATCTCGTGACGGCGGCTCCGCTGCCGGCGGCGGTCCAGGCCATCGGCTTTCTGGTGCCGGGAAAGGTGACGCCCTCCCTTTCAGCCCTGCTGGCGGCTTACGGGGCGGACGGACTCGTGTTGGTGAAGGGGCAGGAGTGGAGTTTCTGGTCGGGTTCGCGGGCGTTGCACGGTGCCGTGCCGGTCGGCAGCGACCTGTTGCCGGAAGTTCTGGCGGAGTCGCTGGCGGCCGACTGGCAATGGCCTGAGGCGCAGGGGCGCATGGTGGTCCAGGTCGAGGGGGTCGGCGACATTGCGGCGCTGACCGGGGTCAGGGCCGCACTGGCCGCCATTCCGGGGGCGCACCAGGCCGTGCTTGTTCGCGCGACGCGCGAGCGTGCATGGTTTGCCGTCATCGCGACCGATGCATCCGGACTGGCAGCGGCGCTGGACGCTGATCCCCGTCTGCCGGCAGAGGCCAACGGTAATCGCGGCCCGGCAGGAGTCATGGCGGCCGCCCTGCGCATGGTCTCCCCCCTGGTGGTGCGGCACTGGCGCCCGGACCTGGCACCGGCGCCCGACGTAAGCCCGGGCGCGGTACAATCGCCCCCCGACGTCCCGCGCCCGGAATGATCATGTCCGAATCCCGCCTCTGGCTGTGGCTCTTACCGGCTGCGGCGTTCAGTCTGCTCCTGTATTTGCTGGCGCCCATCCTGATGCCCTTTGCGGCAGGGGCGCTGCTGGCCTACCTCGGTAATCCGCTGGTCAACCGCCTGACGCGCCGGGGGCTCTCCCGCAACTGGGCCGTTGGCCTGACCTTTTTCACCCTGCTCATACTGGTGGTACTGGCCGTCGCGTTCCTGACCCCGATGCTGTGGAAGCAGTTCCTCTACGTCGAGGCCCGGATGCCGACCCTGTTGCGCTGGTTCAATCGGGAGGCGACGCCCTGGCTGGAGGGCCACCTTCACGTCGATATCCCCCGCATCGACATGCAGCTTATAGGGGAGTGGCTGTCCGGCTACTGGACCGACGCCGGGCAAGTGGCGGGCAATGTCCTGACACGGGTGGCGGCATCGGGATTCAGCGTCCTCAGTGTTCTGGGCGCCGTCGCACTGGTGCCGGTCGTGACCTTCTACCTGCTGCTCGACTGGGACCGCCTGCTGGGGTCGCTCCGGGACCTGCTTCCCCGCGATATCGAGCCGACCGTGTCGGCGCTGGTGGCGGAGTGTGATGAAGTCCTGGCCGCTTTCCTGCGTGGACAGCTGCTGGTGATGATTTCGCTGGCACTCGTGTATGCCGTCGGCATGGAAATCGTGGGTCTCAAGCTGGCCGTCATCATCGGAATGGTGGCGGGCCTGGGCAGCATCATTCCCTATTTCGGCTTTGCCATCGGGATCGTG
>DASSUO010000176.1:0-3643 GCA_035706925.1 Moraxellaceae bacterium | reverse complement strand
CCTCGGCATCAATCTCTCCTGCGGCGTGAATGAAACCAGCTACACGGAAAACTGCGTGTGGATCGACGGCAAACTGGTGAAGGTCAACCTCACCCGCTTCGAGTTCGACGAGAACGATATTCTCAAGGACTGGCGCGTGTGGTCGGACGACGGCAAGGTCGACTTGCGCTTCAAGGCGCTGGGTCTGCATCGCGAATACCTGAATGCCGGCATCATGGCGAGCAAGTTCCGTCAGCTGTTCGGCCATTTCGAGGGCGAGCTGCGCATCGACGGCCACGTAATCCCCGTCCGCCACCTCCCCGGTTTCGTTGAAGACCAATACATCAAGTGGTGACATCCCCACCCCATGCCGCCTCCTGCCATTACCCACAGCGGGCGCCATCGGGAACACTACCCGGGAGCCAAACCACCGACCTCACCAAAATCGCCTATAAGCCGCACCCCACCCCTCCCCAAAAAGCAGGCCCATACTCCACAATCACCCCACCACCGATTCTCCCCACCGGAGACCCGCCATGCGCCGCCTGCTTCCCCTGCTCCTGCTTCTGCTCGGCCTGACACCCACTGTGCACGCCGAAGGACAATGGGTCGGACAACCCGCCCCCGCCATCGCCCTGCCCGACCAGGACGGGAAAGTCCGTCAGCTATCCGAGTTCCACGGCCAATGGATTGCCCTGTATTTCTATCCCAAGGACAACACTCCCGGCTGCACCCAGGAGGCCATCCGTTTCCGGGAACGCTGGAGCGAGCTACGCAAGGCCAACATCATGGTCATCGGCGTCAGCGTCGATGACGTCGCCTCACACAAGGCCTTTGCGACGCGCCTGCAGTTGCCCTATCCCCTGCTTGCCGATGAAGCGCACACGCTGACCAAGGCAATGGGCGTCCTCAAAGGATTCGGACCGGTCAGCTATGCCAGCCGGGAAACATTTCTGATTGATCCGGAGGGCACCATCGTCTATCACTACCCCGATGTGGACACAGGCCGCCACGCGGCGCAGGTGCTGGCTGATGTGGCGCGGCTCTCCGCCCCGAAAGCCCCCTGACCCGCACAGTAATGGTCCCACGACCACGCCATCCCCACCGTGCAACGGTCTCGACGGCGCAAACAGTCTTCAGAAGCGCGTCAGGCCCTCCAATACGGCCCCTGACCGACTGGTCGCCGTCGAGATCACCATGCTAGTGTCCCGCACCGCATAACGGCCCCGAAAGAGAGACTGTGCAGTGAAGCTGTTCTCCACCAATACCTGCCGCATCCCCGCTGACCTTGCGAGTGTCACGACCATCGACGTCGAAAAGGAAACCGCTCCCGAGGCAGCCGGATTCCGGCGCGGGCAGGTCGACGCCATCTGGTCCGCCGTTGAAGGCCTGTACCAGACCGGCATTTCGCCCGCCATCACCTTCTGCCTGCGCCGCGAGGGCAAGATCGTCCTCAACCGCGCCATTGGCCACGCCCGCGGCAACGGACCGGACGACAGCCCCGATACGCCCAAGGTCCTGGCCACGCCGGATACGCCCGTCTGCCTGTTTTCTGCGTCCAAGTCCATCACCGCCATGCTGGTCCACCTGCTCGATGAACGCGGCCTGATCGACCTCCTGGACCCCATCAGCCATTACATTCCCGAGTACGGGGTGAACGGCAAGAAGAACGCCACCATCTATCACTTGCTGGCCCACCGCGGCGGCATCCCCAAGATCAGTGGCGATTTCGACCCGGAACTCCTTTACGACCTCGACGGCATCCTGCGCGAGCTGTATGCCGCCCGCCCGGTGTCCCCCTCGGGTCACCGCGTGGCGTACCACGCCATCACCGCCGGCTACATCTTCGGCGAACTGATTGAGCGGGTAACCGGCATGAGCGTGCGGGAGTTCCTGCGCGAGGCCGTCGGCGAGCCCATGGGCATGCGCTACTTCACCTATGGCCTGCCTGAAGCCGACCGCCCCCTGGCGGCCGTCAACTACAACACGGGCCTGAAGCCGGTAGGCCCCATGGGCATGTACATCCAGCACATCCTGGGCGCGAACCTCGATGTGGCCGTGAACATGACCAACGACCCCCGCTTCATGGACACCATCTGTCCGGCCGGCAACATCTACGCCACTGCCGAGGAGACTGGCCGCTTCTTCCAGATGCTGCTCGACGGTGGCCGCCATGGTGACCGCCAGATCTTTCAGCCCATGACCATCAAGCGGGCCCTGCTCGAGGTCGGCAAGCCCGAGCTCGACCGTTCCCTCCTTATCCCCATGCGTTATTCCATGGGCATGATGCTGGGCAACAATCCGGTCGGCATGTACGGCCCCATGACCCGCAAAGCCTTCGGACACCTGGGCCTGACCAATATCTTCTGCTGGGCCGACCCGGAGCGCGACACGTCAGTATCCCTGCTCACTACCGGCAAGCCGCTGGTGGGAACACATCTCCCGGCACTTGGAAAACTGCTCCTGACCCTGTCCACCCAATGCCCGAAGGCGGCCCCCGGCCGAGCCGGACGGCTGGAAACCGGTACGGCGTACTGATAAACGGCAGCCTCTTGTCCGGACAAAAACCGACAAACCGGCACTGGATATTGACTCCAGGCAATCGCACCGGAACGCCCGTACCCGTATAATGAACACGCGTTTACATATGAGGACCAATCCTGATGACGACTTCCGTCGCCGAACGCCCCCCCGTGAATTGGGTTGCTGCCATCGTCCTGACGACCACGCCGATCGCCGCGCTCATCCTGATTCCCCTGTACGCCATGTACTTCAATTTCTCGGTGGCCGCATGGGTAAGCTTTGCCGTGCTGCTGACCTTCAATGGCCTGTCCATTACCGGCGGCTATCATCGCCTGTGGGCGCACCGCGCCTATGAGGCTCACTGGTCGGTGAAGATCTTCTTCATGCTGTTCGGCGCCATGGCCATCCAGAACAGCATCCTGGTCTGGGGCTCCAGCCACCGTACCCATCACCGCCATGTCGACGAAGTGGACGCGGATCCGTACTCCATCAACCGTGGCTTCTGGTTCGCCCACATCGGCTGGATGCTGCGCAACTACGAGTCCGGCCGTCCCAACTTCAGCAATGCCAACGACCTGCTGAACGACAAGATCGTCATGTTCCAGCACAACTACTACGTGCCCATCGTGCTGGTCATGAACATCGCCCTGCCGCTGGCGCTGGGCTGGGCGCTGGGCGACCTCTGGGGCGTGTTCCTGCTGGGCGGCCTGCTCCGCCTGGTCGTGAGCCACCACGTCACCTTCTTCATTAATTCCCTGTGCCACATGTGGGGCACCCGTCCCTACACTGACGAGAACACCGCGCGCGACAACCCCGTGCTGGCCGTGTTCACCTGGGGTGAGGGCTATCACAACTATCACCACATCTTCCAGTACGACTACCGTAATGGCGTGAAGTGGTGGCAATACGACCCCACCAAGTGGCTGATTTTGTCGCTGTCCTGGCTGGGCCTGACCACCAACCTGAAGCGCTGCTCCGACTTCTCCATCCAGAAGGCCGAGCTGACCATGCAGTTCCAGCGCGCCGAAGTGCAGCTGGAGCGAAAGCAGGCCCTGAAGGCCAATGTCGAAGCCCTCAAGGCGCGCATGGCCAGCGAGTACGAAATGTTCAGCGCCTCCCTCCAGGAGTGGGCCAAGGTGAA
>DASSUO010000175.1:0-2026 GCA_035706925.1 Moraxellaceae bacterium | reverse complement strand
TGGCGGTTCGTGTCGTGAACGAGGGGGGGAAAGAACTGAAGCGGACCTCCGTGTCGTTCACCATTCAGCCGCGTGGTACGTCGGTTCCAGATGCGGCACCGGCGACACCGGTGGTTTCTCCTTAGCACTCGCGGGCGCGCTCGCGCAGCGGCGGCAGGCGTTGAGGCCTGCGCTGCAGCGGTGGTACCGTACCGCGGCGTCCGCGGACGCATGTTCAGGGCAGGCAAGAGGCGGTTATGCGCGGTTTTTTGGTGGGGTTGTCACGTCGCGCGAAAGTGGCGGCGATGGTGGCAGTCGATGGCCTGTCCCTGCTTCTGGCATTGTGGCTTTCCTTGTCCCTGCGCTACGGCGATTTCTGGGTGCCCCAGTCCGCTCGTCAGCTTGCCTGTTTTGGTACTGCCGCCGGTAGCGGTGTGGCCGCCCTCGCCCTGGGTGGCCTATACCGCTGGATGGTCCGGTATGTAAGCGCGCAAACCCTGTTGGTGATTTTCCGGGCGCAGGTGGTGTCGGCGCTGGTCCTGGGCACTTCCATTCTCCTTTTGCAGGCGGAGCTGCCGCGCTCCACGCCACTGCTTTATGCCCTGATCGGCACCATGCTGGTGGCCGGCTCGCGCTTCATCGCGCAACGGCTCTTGCGTGAATCCGAGGGCGGACAGCGCATTCCGGTGGTGATCTACGGTGCAGGCTCCGCGGGTCACCAGATCGGCCTCGCCCTGCACCAGGGCAATACCTATCGTCCCGTGGCCTATGTGGATGACAACCCGCTCATGCAGGGCATGACTGCATACGGGCTTCGCGTTTACCCGCCGGCTAAACTGCGCAGTCTCGTGGATGAATTCGGTGTGCAGCAAATCCTGCTTGCCATGCCCTCCCTCAGCAACTCACGTCGCCGCGAAATCCTGTTGGCGCTGGAGCCGTTGTCGATCAAGGTGCGTACCGTTCCCCGGATGCAGGACATTGTGGCCGGCCAGGTAAGTGCCGAGGAAATCCAGGATGTCGATCCTGCCGACCTGCTCGGTCGTGATCCTGTGCCGCCGCGTCCCGACCTGCTCGGCGCCACCATTACGGGCAAAACCGTCATGGTGACCGGTGCGGGGGGCTCCATTGGCAGCGAGTTGTGCCGCCAGATCGTCGCCCTGCGCCCGGCCTGCCTTGTTCTTTTCGAGCAGAGTGAATTCGCGCTCTATGCCATTGAGTCCGAGTTGTGCAAGCGTGCGGATGCCGACCAGGTGCGCCTGATTCCGCTGCTGGGATCGGTTCGGGACGAGGCCCTGCTGGGCGAGGTGATGCAGCGGTTTGGCGTCGATACCGTCTACCATGCAGCGGCCTACAAGCATGTTCCCCTCGTCGAGCACAATGTCATCGAGGGTGTCCGCAACAATGTCTTCGGTACCCGCGCCGCGGCCAGGGCGGCACTGGCGTCCGGCGTGTCGACTTTCGTGCTGATTTCCACCGACAAGGCGGTGCGACCGACGAATGTGATGGGGGCCAGCAAGCGGATGGCGGAGCTCGTTCTCCAGTCGCTGGCCGGCGTGGGGCGTACCCACTTCTGCATGGTCCGGTTCGGCAATGTGCTCGGGTCGTCCGGTTCCGTGGTCCCCCTGTTCAGGGACCAGATCCGCCGGGGCGGCCCCCTGACGGTCACCCATCCGGACATCATCCGGTACTTCATGACCATTCCGGAGGCGGCCCAGTTGGTCATCCAGGCGGCAGCCATGGCCGAGGGCGGCGACGTTTTCCTTCTGGATATGGGTGAGCCCGTCCGGATTGCCGAGCTGGCCAAGCGAATGATCCACCTCATGGGATATCACGAGCGCACCGCAGAACGCCCGTCCGGCGAGATCGAGATCGTCTATACCGGCCTGCGTCCTGGCGAGAAGCTGTATGAGGAGCTCCTGGTGGGCGATGCTGCCTCGGCAACCGGCCATCCCCGCATCATGCGCGCGATGGAGAGCGCCCTGTCGGCGGAGGAACTGGCTGACGCGCTGGACTCCCTGGAGCAGGCCTGCGCCCGCCGTGATGTCAG
>DASSUO010000174.1:0-5666 GCA_035706925.1 Moraxellaceae bacterium | reverse complement strand
CACGGCAAGGGCGTCGGCCGACGCAGCACCCAACATCTGGGCCAGTGCCCCCTCGCCGGTCGCCAGCGCGGCGCCGTGGCAGGCGCCCGCCGCCCCGGTGGAGGCCGCGCCGCCGCCCCTGCCCGAAGGCGACTGGCCCCTGGGCCGCGCCATCGCGCAACTGCAGGGCGTGTACATCCTGGCCGAGAACGCGCAGGGCCTGGTGCTGGTGGACATGCACGCCGCGCACGAGCGCATCACCTACGAGCGGCTCAAATGCAGTTTCGATGCCGGCGCGCTGGTCTCGCAGCCGCTGCTCGTGCCGTTGTCGCTCGCGGTATCGTCTCGTGAGGCTGACCTCGCCGAATCCGAGTCCGCCTTCTTTCACCGGCTAGGCTTCGAACTCGAGCGAATGGGGCCGGAGTCGCTGCTCGTGCGCGCTGTGCCCGTGCTGCTCGGTCAGGCCCGTGCCGAGGCGCTGGTGCGCGACGTGCTGGCCGATCTGGCGGTACACGGGAATACGCGGCGGATCGAAGAAACCCATAACGAATTGCTGGCAACGATGGCCTGTCACGGCAGCGTGCGCGCCGGCCGGCAACTGTCATTGCCTGAGATGAACGCCCTGCTGCGCGACATGGAGGCAACAGAGCGGTCGGGGCAATGCAATCACGGACGCCCCACCTGGAGCCGGCTCACGCTCAAGGACCTCGATCGCCTGTTCCTGCGAGGGCGATGAACGCCGAATCGACGATCGGACCGATGCCATTGGCGCCGAATACGAAATGGTCCTGAGGGTCTTCGCCGGTCTTCTCGATTCTCATATGGCCAGCCCCGACAGGGCTTGTTGCTGTCACAGGATGTGACCGATTCCTTTCCGATGGAGAAACGGCTGAATGGATGCAGCCCCGATTCCTGCGCCCGCCGGCCAAGCCGACTTGCGCCGCAGCAGCCTCATGCTGCTTACCGCGGCCGCCGGCTGGTCTCTTTACGCTGCCCTCGAGTGGGCAATGCATGGCTACCGGCCCCTGTATCTGGTCAATCTGGTGGCAGCACTGTTGTGCCTGCTGATTCGCGAGAAGACCTGCCGGGAGATGTCCGCGCGTCGCGGTGAATGGGCCTGTCACCTCTGGGCCCTGGTGAATCTTGCCACCATTCTGGTGCTGGCGATGTTCACCGGGCAGGCAACAGCGTTCATCGCCTGGTTCCTCGTGCTCGTGCCGCTGACCGTGGCGTTCATCGCCAGCGCGCGGGCAGCGGCAGGGTGGACGGTCGCAGCGGCGGCCGGGGCATTTCTCTTGCTGGCATGTGAGTACTGGGTTGACGTCACGCCCCAGTTGTTGCCGGGCGCCAGCCACGAAACGCTCTGCCGGTTCATGCTGGTGCTGCTGTGCGCCGCAATCGGAATCGTCTCGCGAGTGACGAGCGAGACGCACATTGCGGAGCTGAACGCGCGAAAGGCCCTTATTGTCCAGCAGGCCCGGAATCTGGAGGGGGCGCTGGTCGCGGCGCAGCGGGCAATGTCGGCCGCAGAGCGGGCCAATCGCGCCAAGAGTGATTTCCTGGCCACCATGAGTCACGAGATCCGCACGCCGCTCAACGGGGTCATCGGATTGAATACATTGCTGCTGGCGACAGCCCTCGATCCGGAGCAGCGTCGCATGGCGGAACTCGCGCGGGTGTCGGGAGAGTCCCTGCTACACCTGCTCAACGACATGCTCGACTTTTCAAAAATCGAGTCGGGACATTTCGAACTCGAAACACTGGAGTTCAATCCCTCGCAACTGTGTCAGGAGGTCATGGATTGCGCGGGTGGCAATGCGCGTGACAAAGGGCTGGCGCTGCGTCTCGACCTCTCCACCTCGTTGCCGCCGCTCCTGCGCGGCGATGCGGGGCGCCTGCGTCAGGTGCTTGCCAATCTCGTCAGCAATGCCCTGAAGTTCACGGCGGCGGGCGAGGTGGCGCTGGTGGCGCGGTATTGCCAGGAGGGTGACGGACGGGGCTGGCTGGGCGTGGAGGTGCGTGACACCGGCATCGGTATCGCCCCGGATGATCTCGGCCGGCTTTTTTCCCCCTTCAGTCAGGTCGATGTTTCCACGACGCGAAAGTATGGAGGCACCGGTCTTGGTCTCACCATCTGCAAGCGTTTGTGCGAGTTGATGGACGGGCGGATCAGTGTGGTAAGCACGCCCGGGCTCGGCAGTGTATTCCGGATCGACATACCGCTGGTGGCAGTGGTGGCCGATTCCGCGGTGCCGATGTGTCCGACGCGGCCGGACGTGCCCGCCTGTCTTTCGCTCGGGCGGCCGGCGCGTGTATTGGTAGCGGAAGACAATCGCGTGAACCAGGTTGTGGCCGGTGCCATGCTGCGCCGTCTCGGCATCGTGGCGGACGTGGTGGAGAACGGCCTGGATGCCGTATCGGCGCTGGAGTCGTGTGACTACGATCTCGTACTCATGGACTGCCGCATGCCGGTGATGGATGGCTACGAGGCCTGTCGCGCCATTCGCGGGCGCGAGGGGGAGGGGCGTCGAATTCCCATCATTGCAATGACCGCCAGCGCGATTCATGGCGACCGGGAGCATTGCCTGTCGGTCGGTATGGATGACTACCTGCCGAAGCCGGTCCGGTTGAATGACCTCGGGACCATGCTGCGACGCTGGTTGCCGACGGAGCCGGCACTATAGAATGAGAGACTCCGCCGCCGCCCGGGCCAGTGCCCCGCCACTCATGACGTCCCCTCTTCCTCCCGCCATTCTGCTCATGGGGCCTACCGCCTCGGGCAAGACGAAGCTCGCCATCGAGCTGGTCGAGCGCGGTCCGTTCGACATCATCTCGGTGGACTCGGGCATGGTGTATCGAGGCATGGACATCGGAACCGCCAAGCCGGATGCGGCCACCCTGTCGCGTGCTCCGCACCGGCTGATCGACATCCGCGACCCCGACACCGCGTACTCGGCCGCGGAGTTCCGCGCTGATGCGCTGCGGGAAATGGCCGACATCGTTGCCAGGGGACGCATTCCCTTGCTGGTCGGCGGCACCATGCTGTACTTCAGGGTGCTGCTCGAAGGGCTGGCCCCCATGCCGGAGGCGGATCCTGAATTGCGGGCTCGCCTTGAGGCAGAAGCGGCTGCCGTGGGCTGGCCGGCCTTGCATGCACGCCTGGCGGAGATCGACCCGCCGACGGCCAGGCGTCTGGCGCCCAACGACTCGCAGCGCCTGCAGCGGGCGCTCGAAGTGTACGAGCTGACCGGTAAGCCCCTGTCCGAATGGCATGCCGAGCAGGTCCCGCCTGAGCCCTTGCCTTACCGGCTGCTGCAGGTGGCGGTAGCGCCGCCGGACCGCGCCGAGCTGCATGACCGGATCGAGCGACGATTCGACGAGATGCTGGACCAGGGACTGGTGGAGGAGGTCGCGCGCCTCAAGGCGTTGCCCCGTCTGCACGCCGGCTTGCCGTCCATGAAGGCCGTGGGGTATTCCCAGGTCTGGGATTACCTCGACGGCGCCTGCGACCGTGCCGAAATGCGCCTGCGCGGCATCTATGCCACCCGCCAGCTGGCCAAGCGCCAGCACACCTGGCTGCGGCGCTTCCCCCTGGCCGAGTGGCATGACGGTACTCGCGACGGGCTGGCTGGCCAGCTCTTGAAAAAGTGGCAGGCAGACAGCACATTAAGGTTTGCGCGGGGTTAGGGCCCCGGTGTTCCGGAGCATCCGTCCGGAGCGGCCCGCCGTGCCGGCTTCGCGTCGCTGCCCTTCACGGGCGGTTTTTGCGCTTTGACTTTTTAGCCCGTCTTGGGCCTCACTGGAGAAAACCATGTCCAAAGGACAAACGCTGCAGGATCCCTTCCTGAATGCCCTGCGCAAGGAGCGCATTCCCGTTTCCATCTTCCTCGTCAACGGCATCAAGCTGCAGGGGCAGATCGAGTCTTTCGACCAGTACGTGGTGCTGCTCAAGAACACCGTATCCCAGATGGTCTACAAGCACGCCATCTCCACAGTGGTCCCGGCCCGCAACCCGCGCGCCAGCGTGCCGGGCGGTGGTCACGGACCGGCGGGTAGCGGCGGTGGCTTCCAGGCGCCGGGGGGCATGCCCGACGACGACGGCTATGAGGAAAACGACCGCCAGCCGAGCTTCTGAGGCACGTCGGCCGTCCGGCCATTCGTGATGCAACGCCGCCAACTGGCGGCGTTGCTGTTTTCGGGAGCGTCCCGGCCATGATTTGCACATCGTTGCATGCATGTGTGGTCGAGACCATCGCGCCCGTCATCCATAATGGGAGCATGGCCTGCCACCGGCAGGCGTCAGCGGCCGGCAGTGTGCCTGACGGCCCCAATCGAGGTATGCGTGGAATTCTTTGAGCGCCCGGCGGGCGGTGAAAAGGCAGTACTGGTCCATCTCGACATGCGTGACGAGCGCCAGGAAGAGGATCTCGAAGAGTTCCGCCTCCTGGCGGATTCGGCCGGTGTCGAGACCATGGGCATCGTTCGCGGTGCGCGGCAGCGACCGGACCCCAAGTTCTTCGCCGGCACCGGCAAGGTGGGCGAGATCAGGACGCTGGTAAAGGACAGCGGCGCCGAGGTCGTGCTGTTCGATCATGCGCTGACGCCCGCCCAGGAGCGTAACCTCGAGCGGGAATTCGAGTGTCGCGTCCTCGATCGTACGGGGCTGATTCTCGACATCTTCGCGCAACGTGCACGAACCTTTGAAGGCAAGCTCCAGGTTGAACTGGCACAGTTGCAGCATCTCGCGTCGCGCCTCGTGCGCGGCTGGACGCACCTCGAGCGCCAGAAGGGCGGTATCGGGCTTCGGGGGCCGGGCGAAACCCAGCTCGAAACCGACCGTCGCCTGCTTCGCGCCCGCATCAGCCATCTTCAGGAGCGGCTCGACAAAGTCCGTCAGGTCCGTGCGCAGGGGCGGGCTTCCCGCCAGAAAGCGGCCGTGCCGACGGTTTCCCTGGTCGGCTACACCAACGCGGGCAAGTCGACGCTGTTCAACCGGCTGACCCAGTCGGACGTCTATGCGGCCAACCAGCTGTTCGCCACGCTCGATCCCACCTTGCGTCGCGTGCCACTGGAGGGATTTGGTCCGGTGGTGCTTGCCGACACGGTCGGCTTCATCCGCCATCTGCCCCACCGCCTGGTCGACGCCTTCCGCGCCACGCTCGAAGAAACCGTTGAGGCGGATCTGTTGTTGCATGTCGTCGACTGCGCGAGCCTCGAACGCGATCGCCACATCGCGGCGGTAGACGAAGTCCTGGGCGAGGTGGGCGCTACGGCGCCGGTGCTGTTGGTCTACAACAAGCTGGATCTGCTGGAGGATCGCACACCTCGTATCGATCGCGACGAGCTCGGACATCCAGTGGCCGTGTGGCTCTCTGCGCGCGATGGCGCCGGCCTGGCGCTGTTGCGTCAGGCGATTGCCGAGACGCTCGGACCACAACGTTTCGAAGGCGATCTCCTGCTCCCGGCGCGACTCGGCCGACTGCGTGCGCGGCTGTTTGAAGCAGGTGCGGTGCTCGCGGAGTCGCCGGACGAGCAGGGCGGAAGCAGGGTCTCGCTGCGACTGCCGCGCGCTGACCTTGATCAATTGCTGCAGCGCGAAGGTGTCTTGCTCGATACGCTGCTGGCCGCATCAGCATCAGCATCAGCATCAGCATCAGCATCGGCATCGGCATCGGCGTCAGCATCTG
>DASSUO010000173.1:0-8435 GCA_035706925.1 Moraxellaceae bacterium | reverse complement strand
GAGTCTGGTCCAGGGTGAGTGAGGGTCGCGGCTTCAGCCACGACCCTCTCGCGCAACGACAGCCTCGACTCCCGCTGTCATCCTCGCCGCACCATTCACGGCCGCCGCCTCACACGCGGTACGTCAGCGTCGTCATCACCTTCGACGTCAGCGACATCAGGCGCTTCACCGGCGGCGGCAATTCGGCTGCGCCTGCGGCAATGGCCATGTTCATGTGCCGCGCTTCATCGTCGTACATCTGGTCCAGAATGGCCCGCGTGCGGGCATCCTGCGCCGGTGCGCTGCCAAGGTGACCCTGCAGGTGCGCACACACCTGGTTTTCGGTTTCGGCCACGAAGCCCAGGCTCCATTTGTCCCCGGCCGCACCCGCCATCGCACCGATGCCGAACGACATCGCATACCACAGCGGATTCAACAGGCTGGTATGTGATCCCATTTCCCGTACGCGTTCCTCACACCAGGCGAGATGATCCTCTTCCTCCCGGGCCGCCTGTTCCATGTCCGCACGCACATCCGGCAGTCGGGCCGTCAGGGCCTGACCCTGATAGAGCGCCTGCGCGCAGATTTCGCCGGTGTGATTGATCCGCATCAGGCCCGCCACGTGACGGCGCTCGGCCTCGGTAAGGGGAGCATCGGCATGCGCTTGCGCCGGGCTGGGGCGCGTGCCCTGCATCGCGCGCGGGCTGACCGTGCGCAGGGCCTTGTCTGCCTCGGTGATGAAACGGTCAAAAAGAGTGTAACGACGCATCGAGGGTTCTCCGGCCCCGGTCTTCGGGGCAGTCGGTCGGGCGGTAGCGGCGGCGCCGCGATCGGGGGCGCGGGCCGCACTCAGCCCGGAGGCCAGGCCATGTGGCGACCACCCAGCAGGTGCAGGTGGATGTGATAAACGCTTTGGCCACCATCGGCGTTGCAGTTCATCACGACACGGTAGCCCGGTTCGGCAATGCCGAGATCCTTCGCGACAGTGGTGGCCGCGGACACCAGCTCACCCAGCAGGGCGGCGTCGTCGGCCGGCACGTCGTTGAGGGTGCTGTAGTGGGTCTTGGGAATGACGAGTACGTGCGTCGGTGCCTGCGGAAACAGGTCATGAAACGCCACGACACGTTCGTTCTCGAAGGCGATCCGGGCGGGTATCTCTTTGCGGGCGATCTTGCAGAAAATACAGTCCATGCAGGCGGTCTCGGGCGGAGGGTGGCGAACATTCTAGCGCTCCGGAGGGCATTTTCCCCAAGGGGCGGCGGGGGCGCCATGCCTTTTGGAGAGCGGCGCCCGGATTGTCGCGGGAGGTTGCGCCGGGTCAAGGGAAGGTGGGGGTGGGGCAGGGTTTTTGGGGAACGGTGGTCTGGCGGGAGTCAGGCGGAGGAGGGGGCGTGTGGGTTGGGCGCTGTAGGGCGCCGCTGAAGTCGCTCGTACGGCCCGCGCCTGACGCGGGTGACGGAGGGGTGGTTGGTTGTCGTATTCGCCATGCGGATTTGATGGCGTGGGCGTATAATGTGGCGCCTTTTCCCGCTGTCGCTGTCTGCCATGTCCGTCACCCCTCCCCGTCGCAAAGCCCTGGCCCTGATCTCCGGCGGCCTTGATTCCCTGCTGGCTGTGCGCGTGGTGCAGGAGCAGGGCATCGAGGTCGAGGGCATCAACTTCTTTACCGGCTTTTGCGTCGAGGGCCATACCCACGCCATCCGCAAGCAGGCGCAGTCGAAGCAGAAGCGCAACAACGCGTTGTGGTCGGCGGAGCAGCTCGGCATCAAGCTGCACATCATCGACATCTCCGAGGAATACAAGGACGTCGTCCTGAACCCGAAGCATGGCTACGGTGCCAACCTCAATCCCTGTCTGGACTGCAAGATCTTCATGGTCGGCAAGGCCATGGACTATGTGAACCGCGCGCGCGAGTTTGCGTCTGACAAGGGCTTCGACTTCATCATCACGGGCGAGGTCGTGGGACAGCGCCCCAAGAGCCAGCGCGCCATGACGATGCCGCTGATTGCGAAAGAATCCGGTGCCGACGACCGCCTGCTGCGTCCGCTCTGCGCCAAGCGCATGGCGCCCACACTGCCCGAGCGCGAGGGCTGGGTCGATCGCGAAAAGCTCTACGATTTCCATGGCCGCAGCCGTCAGCCGCAAATGGAGCTGGCGCGCCAGTTCGGTTTTACCGATTACGCCCAGCCTGCCGGGGGCTGCTGCTTCCTTACCGACGAAGCCTACTCGCGCAAGCTCGGGGACCTCTGGAGTGCACGAGGCGAGCGGCGCTACGAGCTGGACGACATCATGCTTCTAAAAGTCGGCCGCCATATCCGTCCGGCGCCGAACTTCAAGCTGATCGCCGGTCGCGAGGAAGGAGAGAACAATTTCCTCGAAGGGTATCGCCGCGAGTTCTCCCATATCCGCATCCTCAGCCACAACGGTCCCCTGACCCTGGTCGACGGCGCTCCCACGGCGGATGACCTGGTGCTGGCGGCCCGCATTGCCGGCGGATACAGCCAGGGTCGCGAGGCGCCCGAGATCGAGGTCGAGATCGTGGAAAAGGGGGGAGTGGCACGGCAGTTGAAGGTCGCGCCGATGCACAAGGACGACATGCCGGAGGGCTGGTACCTGTGAGTGATGCCCCTGTGCACCAACTTGATGCGCGCCGCCTGCTTTGCCCGATCCCCGTGATCCGGACCCAGCATGCCATCCGGCAGCTGCAACCGGGCGATGTGCTGACGGTAGTGGCGACTGACCCGGGTGTGATGCAGGACATCCCGGCCTGGGTTCGCATCCACGGACACGAGATGGTCTCGGCGGAACAGGTAGAAGGCGAGTATCATCTTCGCATCCGCGTGGGGAGTGAGCCCCATTCTGGTGCGTTATAGGTTTTGAATGCCCCTTTTTGGTGCCTCGCGGGGAGCGGGGGTGCCGCCAGCGGGGGGGCAAGCCGCGAAAAACGGCCTGCCAAAAGCTGGTATGTATCTTGCTCCCCAAACGCGCACGCTGTTTGAGAGACAAACCGGGGCAGGGCGGTGATCCGTTCACCCGACGGGCGTCTTGAAGACGCAAATAAAACCAGTCATTGCATGACTCCCTGGAGAAGAACATGTCGAAGAAGACTCTTGGTCTGATCAAAGAACACGAGGCGAAGTGGGTTGACCTCCGCTTCACCGATACGAAGGGCAAGGAACAGCACGTCTCCTTCCCGGCGTCGACGGTTTCCGAAGAAACCTTCGTCACCGGCAAGATGTTCGACGGTTCCTCCATCGCCGGCTGGAAGGGCATTGAAGCCTCCGACATGATCCTGCTGCCGGACGACGAAACCGCCTTCATGGATCCGTTCTTCGACGAGCCCACCGTGGTCGTGACCTGCGACGTGATCGAGCCCTCCACCATGCAGGGTTACGAGCGCGATCCGCGTTCCATCGCCAAGCGTGCCGAGGCCTACCTGAAGTCCACCGGTATCGGTGACACCGCGTTCTTCGGTCCGGAACCTGAATTCTTCGTGTTCGACGAAGTGAAGTGGAAGGTCGGCATGCAGGGCGTGTCCCACGAGCTGATCGCCGAAGAAGGTGCCTGGTCCACCAACAACAACTACGAAGGCGGCAACACCGGCCATCGTCCCCGCGTCAAGGGCGGCTACTTCCCCGTGCCCCCGGTCGAGTCCTCGCAGGACCTGCGCGTCGCCATGTGCAACGCCATCGAAGCCATCATGGGCCCGGGCCGCGTCGAAGTGCAGCACCACGAAGTGGCGTCCTGCCAGAGCGAAATCGGTGTGTCCTTCAACACCCTGGTGCGCAAGGCCGACGAAGTCCAGCAGCTCAAGTACGCCGTGCTGAACACCGCCCACGCCTTCGGCAAGACGGCCACGTTCATGCCCAAGCCCATGGTCGGTGACAACGGCTCCGGCATGCACGTTCACATGTCCATCTCCAAGGATGGCAAGAACCTGTTCGCTGGCGACCAGTACGCTGGCCTGTCGGAAATGGCCCTGTTCTTCATCGGCGGTGTGATCAAGCACGCCCGTGCCCTGAACGCCATCACCAACCCGGCTACCAACTCCTACAAGCGTCTGGTGCCGCACTACGAAGCCCCGATCAAGCTGGCTTACTCTGCCCGCAACCGCTCGGCCTCGATCCGTATTCCGTACGTGTCCAGCCCGAAGGCCAAGCGCATCGAAGCCCGCTTCCCGGATCCCGTGGCCAACCCCTACCTGGCCTTCGCTGCCCTGCTGATGGCGGGTCTCGACGGTATCCAGAACAAGATCCACCCGGGCGAAGCCGCGGACAAGAACCTGTACGACCTGCCGCCGGAAGAAGACAAGCTCGTCCCGACCGTGGCCGAAAACCTGGAAACGGCCCTGGCCGCCCTGGCTGCCGACCACGACTTCCTGCTGAAGGGTGGCGTGTTCACCAAGGAAATGCTCGAAGCCTACCTCGAGCTGAAGACCGAAGAAGCCCGCCTGGTCAGCACCCAGGTGCACCCGATCGAGTTCGAGCTGTACTACAGCTGCTGATCGGTGAGCCCACCTTCCGGGGTGGGCTATCGGCACCCGAAACCGCGTACGCCTTTGGCGTGCGCGGTTTTTTTATGGGCGCCTGTCAGTCCTGGGCGATGGGCAGGGATATCCGGAAGATCGCGCCCCCGCTGGGGCTGCGATCGGCTTCGACAGTGCCATCATGCATGCGGATCAGCATGCGGACGATCGCAAGGCCAAGGCCGCTGCCGCCGGTCGCGCGGGAGCGCGAGGAATCGACACGGAAGAAGGGCTCGAACACCTGGTCCAGCGCGCCGGCAGGGAGGCCGGGGCCGTGGTCCTCTATCTCGAGAATGGCGCGGTCGTCCTTTTTCTCGAGCCGTATCCGCATGTATTTGCCGCTGGCTCCGTAACGCAGGGCGTTTTCGACAAGATTCGCCAGCACCTGCTGCAGCCGACTGCGGTCCACCATTGCCCATACGGGCACGATGTCGGTTTCAAGTCGCACCCCCAGGCTGCCGGCGCGCGCCGAGTAGACCGGTTCCAGTTCATGAATGAAGCTGCCAAGGTCGGTGCGTACGCGATGCAGCGAGAGCTGGCCTGCTTCTGCCAGGGCGAGCGTGTCGAGGTCTTCGACCAGGCGAACCAGGTGTTCGGCCTGACCGAGCAGGCGAAGATGTTCTTCGGGGGAGGCGACCGTGACGCCATCACAAATCGCGTGCAGGCGGCCGCGGAGGATGGTCAGTGGCGTGCGTAACTCATGCGAAATGGCCGCCAGCATTTCCTTGCGATAGCTCTCGAGGTTTTCCAGGGCATTGGCCATGGCATTGAAATTCTGTACGAGCTCGGAGAGCGCACCGCTTCGGGACGAAAGCGAAGCCCGGATGCTGTAGTTGCCTTCCGATATGTGGACGGCGGCCTCGGCGACCGAGACAACGGGCTGCATGAACGCGCGCGACGTCTGATAGGCGATGCCGAGCCCGATGAGCAGGCTCACGACAAGTCCGGCGATCAGCGCGCCGGATACCCCCGGGCGATCCGAGGGCCAGTACTGGTCGTAGATGGCATCGGCGCGACTGCCGTGTTCCTCCCCTGCGGCGATCAGGCGCTCGTATTCCACGCGCACCGGCGTTGGCATGTTCTGGTAAAAGACCTCTCGCTGCGAGTGATCTTCCCAGACCAGGCACAGCCAGAAAACTGCGACCGTTCCGAGCACGGTGGCGATGAGATAGGAACTGAAGAGGATGCGGATGCTTTTCAGTGACTGGGACATAAGCGATAGCCGACTCCGCGGACAGTTTCGATCAAGTCACCACAGCCCTCGTCATATAGCTTTCGGCGCAGCTTGCTGAGATGGGAGTCCACCACCCGGTCCAGCGCCTCGCTTTCCGGCATGCAGGCCTCGATCAGCTCGTTGCGACTGAAGCAGCGCTTGGGCTGGCGCGCCATGTGGGCAAGCAAACGGAACTCGGTCAGGGTGAGCGGCAGCGAGTGCGGCGCCTTGCCTGCATCAGTCACCATGGCGGCGTGCATGTCGTAGTCGATCGTGAGCGGTCCGATCGTGACGGTGGCGGGAGTGGAGGCCTGGCCGCCGGATGACCGTCGCAGCACCGTGTGGACGCGCGCCACCACCTCGGCAGGATTGAACGGCTTGGCAATGTAGTCGTCCGCGCCCAGTCGCAGGCTGAGCAGCTTGTTGAGGTCGTCCGTGAGCGCCGTCAGCATGATGACCGGCGTGTTTCCTTCGCTGCGGATCGCCTGCAGGATGTCGATGCCGTTCTGGCCCGGAAGGCGGATGTCGAGCAACACCAGTGCCGGTGATTGCCGCCGCAGGAGTTCCAGACCCTCTTGTCCATCGCCGGCATGCAGGGTGCGCATGCCTTCGTGACGAAGATAGTCCTGGAGGATGGCCGCAATTTCCGGCTCGTCCTCGATGAGCAGGATGAGCGGGGAGCCGGGTTGTACCGGAAGTGCCATGGAAGGGCCCGCCTCAAGTGAATCTCGACGGCATTCTAGGAGAGGCAAACTGGCCGGACAATAGAGGCCGTTTTCTCCACGGGATCTCCATAAAACCTCAATACTCGCGCAAATCTCATCGCACACACTCCTCCTGTTTCCCGCACTCCGGTTTTCCACAAGCAGGACTGCTGCCACTTCGATCAGGCCCGGATGATGTGTCGCAAGCCCTCCTGTAATCCGCTCGTCTTTGCGCTAGTCCTCGCCGTGGGCGGTACGCTGGCCGGCTGCGCTGGGCCGCGCATGCCTGCATTGACGACGCCACTGCCGCCGACCTGGTCACGTCCGCCGGTCGCCCCCGCGACCCCGGCGCCGGACCTTCAGCACTGGTGGACGATCTTTGCGGATCCGCTTCTGGATCAATTGGTCCGCACATCGCTGGACGGCAATCTTGATCTTGTCGCGGCCCGCCAGCGACTGCAGGGCGCACGCGCGCTCGCGGCCCATAGTGGTGATGCCTACCTGCCGGAGTTCCATGCCCATGCGCAGCCGGTGCAGTCGCCGGACGGCGTCGATTCCTTCTTCCAGTACGGCCTGGATGCCAGCTGGGAGCTCGGCCTGTTCGGAAGGCGCCGTTCTGCTGAATGGGTGGCCCGGTCCCACGCCTTGTCGGCCGAGGCGGAGCTGCAGGCACTGCGAGTGTCGCTCGTGGCAGAGGTGGCGCGAACCTATATCGAATTGCGTGCGGCGCAGCAGGTGCTGGCGCTGCATCGGAATCTGGAGTCACTGGAGCGCCAACGCGTGGACCTGCTCGACGCCCGAGCCCGTATCGGCGTCGGTGCGGTGGGGGAGGTGACGCGTGCGCGCGCCGCTCATGACCAGGAGGTGGCGGCACTGCCGCTGCAGCAGCAGGCCGTCGACGTGGCGGCGTTGCGTCTGGCGCTCCTGCTGGGGCAAGTGATGCCTGAGCCGGCCTGGCTGAATCCGGCGCCGCTGCCGGTGGCGGCGATACCCGCCTTGACCGGCGTGCCGGCGGACTTGTTGCGCACGCGTCCGGACATTCACATGGCCGAAGCCGCAGTGATGGAATCCGCGGGCGAACTCGGAATAGCCCGCTCCGAGCTGTATCCCTATGTCGGCATCGGCGGGGAGCTCATGTACTCGCTCAATCTCACGGGAAATTTCACGATCGATGGTGACAACCTGCACCTGATTTCGTCCATCGGTCCGACCATCGACCTGCCCCTGTTCGACTGGGGACGTCGCAAGGCCGCCGCCGACGCACGCGCGGCCGCACTGGAGGCGGCAGTGACGAGCTACCGGAAGGCCGTGATCTCCGCGGTGAACGAGGTGGTGCTCGCCCTGGCTGTCGTTAATGGTGCGCAGGCAAGTCGCGCGGCCGTGCAGAACGCATTGCAGCAGCACGATGCGGGTGTGGAAAGCCAGCGCTCCTTGCAGCAACTGGGATTGTCCAGTCCCCTGCAAATGCTCGATGCGAATCGCGAACTGCTGCAGGCGTGCCTCGGCATGGTCGAGGCCGATGCCGGGCAAGGGTTGGCCCTGGTGTCGCTGTACAAGGCCCTGGGCGGTGCGTCGCTACCGGCTGTGGCGGAGAAGGACTGACATGGCCGGGCTTGCGCGGAAGACGTTGTTGCGGGAATAGCCCCGTTTCCTGCCGGCGGCAATGGCGATCGGCTTCGCCGGCCTGCTCCTCATCGTCCAGGCAGCACTGGTGCTGGGCATTTTCGGTAGCGCCGCGCTCTATATCACGGCGTCGTCCGGCGACATCTGGGTGGGTTACCCGGGAACGCAAAGCGTAAATCTCGGGCGTTCCATCAACGCCGATACCGAGATGGCACTGCGCATGAATCCCGATGTAGAGGCCGTCGAACCGCTGATCTGGATTGATGGTGACTGGCGCGCCGGTCAGGGCACCGGCGGCGTGTCGGTCTATGTGACCGGTATCAGCGCGCAGGGCAACGGCATTCTCTTTGACCAGGTGCTCACCCCGACACAGAAGGAGCTGTTGCAGCAG
>DASSUO010000172.1:0-22868 GCA_035706925.1 Moraxellaceae bacterium | reverse complement strand
CGCAGGACCGCCTCATGAGTACCCGCCATCCACCGCGCCCCGGCCCTTCCCGACAGGTCGAGGGTCACTTTGCCCGCAAGCGCTTCGGCCAGAACTTCCTGACGGATACCGCCGTGATCCGGCGCATCGTCGCCGCCTTTGCCCCCGTCGCCGGCCAGAATGTGGTCGAAATCGGTCCCGGCCTTGGCGCCCTGACCCACGAGCTCCTTGCCGTCCTTGGACGCATCCAGGTGGTGGAGCTGGACCGGGACCTGGCCGCCGCACTGCCGATGCGCCTGCTCAACGAGGGCGAGCTGGTCGTACACCAGGCGGACGCCCTGAAATTCGATTTCACCACGTTGGCACACGGGCCCCACGACCTGCGTGTCATTGGCAACCTGCCCTACAACATCTCTACGCCCATCCTGTTTCACCTGCTGGAGCAGGCCGATGCGATTGCCGACATGACCTTCATGCTGCAGAAGGAAGTCGTCGAGCGCATGACCGCCGTTCCCGGCACGGGAGATTACGGCCGCCTGTCCGTGATGCTGCAGTACCGCTGCGAAGTCGAGTGGCTGCTCGATGTACCGCCGGAGGCCTTCAGTCCGCCGCCCAAGGTGGATTCGGCGGTTGTCCGTTTGCGCCCGCATACCACGCCGCGCTATAAGTGCAACGACGAGAAACGTTTGCAACAACTGCTGACCGCCGCGTTCAACATGCGCCGCAAGACCTTGCGGAACGCCCTCAAGGGCCAGGGCGACCCGGAGCAGTTCGAGGCCGCCGGCATTGACCTCGGCCTCCGGCCGGAAGAGGTCGACGTGGCTACCTGGGTGCGGCTTGCCAACCTGACCGGACCGGGAGACCGACATGACCAATGACCACGCATCCCTCTCCGATCCTGCCCACGACATCAAGGTGCAGGTAAAAAGCGAATACCTTGAAGACCAGAGCAATCCTGCTGAGGCCCGCTACGTCTTCGCCTATCACGTGCGCATCACCAATGCCGGCAATCGTCCGGCCCGCCTGCTGACGCGTCACTGGGTCATCATGGATGGCGAAGCCCGCGTGCAGGAAGTCCGCGGCGATGGCGTCGTCGGCGAGCAGCCGCAGCTCGAGCCCGGGGCCAGCTATGAATATTCGAGCGGTGCCGTGCTTGAGACCCCCGTCGGCAGCATGCACGGCTCCTACGGCATGATCGACGGCGCCGGCCAGACCTTCGATGCGCCCATTCCCGCATTCACCCTGGCAATTCCCCGCGTCCTGCACTGATCCCGGCCGGCCGGCGGCAACGCCGGCCGGTCGCACTCCGCATCCCTGGCTCCCGCGCACCCTCATTCGCTTCCGGAGACTGCATGGCCCTCTATGCCATTGGTGATGTTCAGGGTTGCCTCGAAGCGCTCCTGGACCTGCTTGACCAGATTGCCTTCGATCCGGTAACCGACCAGCTCTGGCTGGCCGGCGATCTGGTAGCCCGCGGTCCCGACTCACTCGGCGTGCTGCGATTCGTTCGCGAACTCGGGCCGGCGGCAGAAACCGTCCTCGGCAACCACGACCTGCACCTGCTTGCCGTCCATTACGGCGCGAGCGAAGCCAAGCCACGGGATCGCACCGGCCCCATCCTCGAAGCGCCCGATCGCGTAGAGCTCATGGACTGGTTGCGCCATCGCCCGCTGCTGCTGGCCGACCCTGTCCATGATGTGGTCCTGACTCACGCCGGCATTCCGCCGGGGTGGTCGCTGGAAAAAACCCGGCAGCTGGCGCGCGAGGTCGAGGCTGAGCTGCAAAGTCCTGAAATTGCTGTTTTTTTGATGCACATGTACGGCAACTATCCGGCGCTGTGGTCGGATGCACTGGAGGGCATGACCCGCCTGCGTGTGATCACCAACCACCTCACCCGCATGCGTCTGTTGCACGAGGCCGACGGGTCGCTGGATCTGCACTACAAGGAAGACCTGAAGGGCGTTCCGCCCGGACTGCGCCCCTGGTACGACTTCCCCAATCCGGCGCTCGCCACTGCACGGGTGTTGTTCGGTCACTGGGCGGCGCTGGAGGGCCAGACTGGAAATCCGCGCTTCATCGCACTCGACACCGGATGCGTCTGGGGCAATCACCTCACCGCCTATCGCGTCGATGATGGCGCCGTATTCGCCAGCCGTCGCGGCTGCCCGACGCACTGACCCGCACTTCTTCCCGCGAGCGGACGGGCGCAGGCGCGACCAGCGGCGCAGCGAAAAGGACGGGCGGCCTTCTTCGTAGCGCCTCTGTTACTTCGCGGAAGAAAGTGAAAATTTTGCTTGCCGCACCTCATGGGTTTGGGGCTACTCTGAAGGTATCCGGCTTGCCGCGGATTCCTCGTGGTCTTCACCCTGCAGAGGTGGGTTATGAGTATTTTCCGTCATTACCAGGAACGCTTTGACCAGGCACAGGAAGAGGAGTGCAGCCTGGAAGAATACCTGGACCTGTGTAAGCGGGACCCTTCCGCTTATGCGACGGCGGCGGAGCGACTGCTACTCGCGATCGGCGAGCCCGAACTGGTCGACACCTCGCGCGACGCCCGCCTTTCCCGCATTTTTTCCAACAAGGTCATCAAGCGCTATCCCGCTTTTGCCGAGTTCTACGGCATGGAAGAGGTGATCGAGCATGTGGTCGCCTACTTCAAGCATGCCGCACAGGGACTCGAAGAAAAGAAGCAGATCCTCTACCTGCTGGGCCCGGTTGGCGGTGGCAAGTCCTCACTCGCGGAACGCCTCAAGGCGCTGATGGAAAAACTGCCCTTCTACGCCATCAAGGGGTCGCCGGTGAACGAGTCGCCGCTCAACCTCTTCAATGTCGAGGAAGACGGCGACATCCTCGAGCAGGAATACAACATTCCCAAGCGCTATGTGCGCGGCGTGATGTCCCCGTGGGCCGTGAAGCGGCTGCGCGAATTTGGCGGCGACATCCGCAAGTTCCGCGTGGTGAAACTCAAGCCCAGCATTCTGGACCAGATCGCCCTCTCCAAGACCGAGCCGGGCGACGAAAACAACCAGGACATTTCCGCGTTGGTGGGCAAGGTCGACATCCGCAAGCTGGAGGATTTCGCCCAGAACGATGCTGACGCCTACTCCTTCTCGGGCGGCCTCGCCAAATCGAACCGCGGCCTGATGGAATTCGTCGAAATGTTCAAGGCACCGATCAAGGTGCTGCATCCGCTGCTGACCGCCACGCAGGAAGGCAACTACAACGGCACCGAGGCCATCGGCCCCATTCCCTTCGACGGCGTGGTGCTGGCGCACTCCAACGAGGCCGAGTGGCAGACCTTCCGCAACAACAAGAACAACGAAGCCTTCATCGACCGTGTCTACATCGTGAAGGTGCCGTACTGCCTGCGCGTCACGGAAGAAATCGACATCTACCAGAAGCTGCTCGACCACTCGTCATTGCGCGAGGCGCCCTGCGCACCCGACACGCTGCGCATGCTGGCGCAGTTCTCGGTGCTGTCGCGCCTCAAGGACCCCGAGAACTCCAGCCTCTATTCCAAGATGCGGATTTATGACGGCGAGAACCTCAAGGACACCGACCCCAAGGCCAAGTCCTACCAGGAGTACCGCGACACCGCCGGCGTGGACGAGGGCATGAACGGTTTGTCCACCCGCTTTGCGTTCAAGATCCTCTCGCGGGTGTTCAACTACGACCACTCCGAAGTGGCGGCGAATCCGGTTCACCTCCTGCACGTGCTCGAAACGCAGATCGAGCAGGAGCAGTTCCCCCAGGAGCAGCAGGAACGCTACCTGCGCTTCCTCAAGGAGTTCCTGGCGCCGCGCTATGTCGAGTTCATCGGCAAGGAAATCCAGACCGCCTACCTCGAATCCTATTCGGAATACGGCCAGAACATCTTCGACCGTTATGTCCAGTACGCCGATTTCTGGATTCAGGATCAGGAATTCCGCGACCCGGATACCGGAGAGATCTTCAACCGCGCCGCTCTTAATGAAGAGCTGGAAAAGATCGAGAAGCCGGCGGGCATTTCCAATCCCAAGGACTTCCGCAACGAGGTGGTCAACTTCGTGCTGCGCGCCCGCGCCAACAACAACGGCGTGAACCCGAGCTGGCTCTCGTACGAGAAGCTGCGGACGGTTATCGAGAAGAAGATGTTCTCGAATACCGAGGACCTGCTGCCCGTCATCTCCTTCAATCCGAAGGCCTCCAAGGGCGACCAGCAGAAGCACCAGGACTTCGTGAAGCGCATGACCGAGCGTGGCTATACCGAGAAGCAGGTGCGCCTGCTCTCCGAGTGGTACCTGCGGGTGCGCAAGGCGCAATGACCCGATGCTCCGCACCGCCGGCCGGTCGCCGGCGTGCGCGGAGCCGGCTGAGGGTCGGTACGGCCCTCTCCCCCCTGACCCGAACGGACCGGGGAAACGACGTAGCGAGGACCCATGTCCTACATCATCGACCGTCGCCTGAATGGCCGTAACAAGAGCACGGTCAACCGGCAGCGCTTTCTCGAACGCTACCGCCAGCAAATCAAGGAAGCCGTCGCTGATGCGGTCAATCGCCGCTCCATTACCGACATGGAGCATGGCGAGAGCGTGGCCATTCCCACGCGCGACATCTCCGAGCCCGTGTTCCACCATGGCCAGGGAGGCGAGCGCGAACTCGTGCATCCCGGCAACCGCGAATTCACCACCGGAGACCGCATCAAGCGCCCGGACGGCGGCGGCGGTGGCGGCAGTGGTGAAGGCAAGGCATCGGACTCCGGTGAAGGCGAGGATGAATTCAGCTTTACCCTGTCACAGGAAGAATTCCTCAACTTCCTCTTCGACGATCTCGAACTGCCGAATCTCGTGAAGCGCCGGCTCGCCGGCATTGAGACCTTCCAGTGGCAGAACGCCGGCATCGTCAACGATGGCAACCCTGCCAAGATCAACATTGTCCGCAGCCTGCGCGCTGCCACCTCACGACGCATCGCACTCGGCGCCGGGGCACGCAAGCGCCTGAAAGAAGCCGAAGCCGAGCTGCGGCAGCTGCTTGAGCAGGATGCGTCGCCGGAACGGGTTGCCCGTGTCGCGGAATTGCGCGAGGAAATCGAGCGGCTGGAGCGTCGCCTGGAACGCATCCCCTTCATCGACACCTTCGACCTGCGCTACAACCACCACATCAAGGTGCCAAAGCCGAGCTCGCAGGCCGTGATGTTCTGCCTGATGGACGTATCCGGCTCCATGAACCAGGCCATGAAGGACATGGGCAAGCGCTTCTTTTTGCTCCTGTACCTCTTTCTCAAGCGCAACTACAAGAAGATCGACGTAGTCTTCATTCGCCACCACACGAGCGCCAAGGAGGTGGATGAAGAAGAGTTTTTCTACTCTCGCGAAACCGGCGGGACCATCGTGTCCAGCGCCCTGAAGCTCATGAAGGAGATCATGGCGGAGCGCTACCCGGCAGACGAGTGGAACATTTACGGCGCGCAGGCTTCCGATGGCGACAACTGGAACGATGATTCCCCGTTGTGCCGGCAGCTGCTCGACGAAGACATCATGCCGCTGGTGCAGTACTTCGCCTATATCGAGATCACCCCGAGAGAGCACCAGGCCCTGTGGCAGTCGTACGAGGGCGTCATGTACCAGTGGCCCGGCGTCTTCGCCATGCAGCAGATCATCGAGGCCAGCGACATTTATCCCGTGTTCCGTGAACTGTTCGCGAGGAAGAAGGCATGACCCGGCGTACGCCCATTTCCACCGGTTCGGAGTGGTCCTTCGAGCTGATACGGCGTTATGACGAGGAGATCGGCCGCATCGCCCGCGACGTCTACGGACTGGACACGTACCCCAACCAGATCGAGATCATCTCCTCCGAGCAGATGATGGATGCCTACTCCTCGGTCGGCATGCCCGTGGGTTATCCCCACTGGAGCTTCGGCAAGCATTTCGTGGCCACCGAGAGCTCCTACAAGCGCGGCCAGATGGGCCTCGCCTACGAGATCGTGATCAATTCCAACCCCTGCATTGCCTACCTCATGGAAGAGAACACCATGACGATGCAGGCGCTGGTGATCGCCCATGCCGCCTATGGCCACAACTCCTTCTTCAAGGGCAACTACCTGGTCCGCACCTGGACGGACGCATCGAGCATCATCGATTACCTGCTCTTTGCCCGGAACTACATCCGGCATTGCGAGGAACGCCACGGCGTGCGCGAGGTGGAAGCGGTCCTGGACTCCTGCCACGCACTCATGAATTACGGCGTGGACCGCTACAAGCGCCCCTACCCCATCTCGGCCGAAGAGGAACGCCTGCGGCTGGAGGAGCGGGAAGCGGCCCTGCAGGCCCAGGTGAATGACCTCTGGCGCACCATTCCATTCACGAACCGTCAGGAAGAGGAAGCAGCCAGGCGCCAGCGCTGGCCGGCCGAGCCGCAGGAGAACCTGCTCTACTTCATCGAGAAAAATGCGCCCTTGCTCGAGCCCTGGCAGCGCGAGATCGTGCGCATCGTGCGCAAGATCGCGCAGTATTTCTATCCGCAGCGGCAGACGCAGGTCATGAACGAAGGCTGGGCCACCTTCTGGCACTACACGCTGCTCAACCGGCTTTATGACGAGGGACTGGTCACCGACGGCTTCATGCTGGAGTTCCTGCAGTCGCACACGGCCGTCGTCTACCAGCCGCCCTTCGACAGTCCCTACTACCGGGGCATCAATCCGTATGCGCTGGGCTATACGATGTTCCAGGACATCAAGCGCATCTGCGAACACCCGACCGACGAAGACCGTCACTGGTTCCCTGACATCGCCGGCAGCCCCTGGCTCACGACATTGAAATTCGCGATGCAGAACTTCAAGGACGAAAGTTTCATCCAGCAGTTCCTCTCACCGCGGGTGATGCGCGAGTTCAAGCTGTTCTCCATCCTCGACAACGACCAGCGCCGCGAACTGGAGGTCTCGGCCATTCACGACGACTCCGGCTTCCGCTACCTGCGGCAGTCACTCTCCAATCAGTACAACCTCAGCATGAACGAGCCCAATATCCAGGTCTGGAACGTCAACCGTCATGGCGATCGCTCGCTGACCCTGCGCCATGTCCGTCACAACCGCCGCCCGCTCGGCGAGAGCGTGAACGCCGTGCTCAAGCACCTGCACCGGCTGTGGTCTTTTGACGTGCATCTGGATTCGTTCGATGGCGACACGCTGGTGGAACGGACCAGCTGCACCGCCGAAAGCGGCATCCTGCAACTGCCGACGGATGCCTGAGATGAGCGAGTCGGCTTCATCCGGAACAGCGCCCGCCATCACCATGAAGCAGCAATTGCATCTGTTGGTGACGGGCCGCGTGCAAGGCGTATCCTACCGTGCCAACGCCGCCGCCATGGCGCAACGGCTCGGACTGTGCGGCTGGGTCCGCAATCTTGCAGACGGACGTGTCGAACTGCTTGCGCAGGGCGACGAGAAGCCGCTGCGCTCGCTGCTGGCCTGGGCCCATCAGGGCCCCGCACAGGCTCGCGTCGAGCATGTGGAGGCCCATTGGGCCGAACCGGCTCCGCCGCTGGAGTCATTCAGCATCCGCACCTGACGCGGGTCATTCCGGCACTCGCAGGTCTGCCCGCTCCTCTGCTACCCAGCGTGCGGCCAGTCGCCGCAGTTCCGCCTCATAGTAGGCCGCCAACCCCAGCAGGATCAGCCCCATGCCCCACAGGATTCCGGGGCGGAAGCGCTCATGGTTGAACAGCATGCCGAGCAGCAGCGCGAACACGGGTGTGATCAGCGTCGTCAGCGCCATGGTGCCCACCTCGATGCGCTGCAGCAGGAAGAAGTAGCAGAGCATGGCCACGATGGACCCCAGTGCTGCCGAATACAGTAGCGCCACCAAGCCGGGCGCACTCGGCCAGTGCTGCGGTGCTGCGCCCGCGAGGACCGGCACCGTCGCGACGGCCGCCAGTGCGGATAGCCAGAGGGCACCGGTGGTCTGCACCAGCGGCGGCAGCGCCTGCGGCAATTGCTTGATCCAGAGCGCAGAGGTGGCATACGAGACGATGCCCACCAGCACATAGGCCACGCTCAGGCCATCGACATGCGCCATCCGGTCGCCCTGCAGGAATATCTGCGCCAGACCCGCCACGGCAACGCCCAGTCCCAGCCACTGCAGCGGGGAGAAGCGCACCGAACGAAAAACAATGAAAGACAGCAGACCCACGACCAGGGGCGAGAGTCCGAACAGCACGGCCACCATGCCCGAGGGCAGATGACGCGCGCCAAGATAGGTGAACAG
Organism: Moraxellaceae bacterium; assembly: GCA_035706925.1. GTDB lineage: Bacteria > Pseudomonadota > Gammaproteobacteria > Pseudomonadales > Moraxellaceae > UBA2031. Next base: position 14,649 of record DASSUO010000172.1, on the reverse strand, counting down.
CATGGCGCCGTACATGCTGAGGGCGCCGATCGCATAACGGCGCAGTGCGTCGGCCGACAGGGCCAGTCGCTGGCCGGTCAGGTGCAATACCGCTTGCGCCAGCAGGGCGGCCAGCCCCATGCGCAGCGCCAATGCCCAGATGGCATCGAAGTCCCGCAGGCTGAGCACCATGGCCAGCGGGGTGGTGGACCAGATCAGCACAAGGCCGAGGTAGGCGGGGGTGATCCCCTGCTGTTGCGGGGGTTCCGCGAGGGTTCCGGTAGTCACGGTCATCTCCTTTGTGTGGGCGTCAGGGGTGGGCGGGCCGGAGCCCAAAAACAAAAAGGCCGCAGAATCTGCGGCCTTTTGGTGGAAATACGCTTTCGCTCAATCCGGCCGCCGGAATACGCGCGCGCGCTTGGCTGCGACGAGCCAGCGGACGACGATCATGCACGGACGGTAAATGGTGTAGGCGATTTGCATGGTCCCGATAATCAGTGAGAATCCGCGAAGGCGTCAAGCGCATTCAGGAACCTCGTCATGGACATCTATCTCGTCGGCGGCGCCGTCCGCGACCACCTGCTCGGCCGCCCCGTCCATGAGCGGGACTGGGTGGTGGTGGGCGCGCGTCCCGACGACCTTCTGGCCCGGGGCTTCCGTCCGGTCGGCCGCGACTTCCCCGTCTACCTGCATCCGCAAACGCAGGAGGAGTACGCACTGGCCCGCACGGAGCGCAAAAGCGGCAGCGGCCATACCGGCTTCATTTGCGACTTCTCTCCCGACATTTCACTCGAAGACGACCTGGTCCGCCGCGACCTCACGATCAATGCCATGGCGCAGGATGCCTCGGGGCATATCGTCGACCCTTACGGCGGCAAGCAGGATCTCGACGCACGACTGCTGCGACATGTCTCGCCCGCGTTCCGCGAGGACCCCCTGCGCGTGTTCCGCGTAGCACGATTTGCGGCGCGGTATGCGCCCCTGGGCTTTCGTGTGGCGGACGAAACCCGCGCGCTCATGCGTGCCATGACCGACTCCGGTGAACTGGCCGACCTCACGCCCGAACGCGTATGGAAGGAAACCGAACGCGCGCTCGGCGAGGCGCGACCCGACGTGTACATCGAGGTGCTGCGCGATTGTGGCGCGCTGGATGTCTGGCTGCCGGAAGTGAACCGCCTCTTTGGCGTGCCGCAGCCCGTGATGCATCACCCGGAGGTCGATACCGGTGTGCATGTCCTGCTGGTCCTGCAGCAGGCCGCACGACTTTCGCCGGAGCCCCGCGTGCGCTTCGCGGCGCTCGTACACGACCTCGGCAAGGCGGATACGCCGGCAGACGAGCTACCACGTCATATTGCGCACGAACAACGCGGGGTGTACCGCGTTCGTGACCTCGCGCGACGGCTCAAGGTCCCGCGCGCCTTCGAGGAGCTGGGCGAGCTCGGATCGCGCTTCCATCTCGACGTGCATCGCGGAGCAGAGTTACGTCCCGCCACCGTGCTGCGCAAACTGACGGAGATGGATGCACTCCGTCGCCCCGACCGCTTTCGCGAGTTGCTGCTGGTGTGCGAGGCAGATGCCCGCGGACGCGAGGGCCGCGCCGACATCCCCTATCCGCAACCTGCCTACTGGCAAGGTGCGCTCGAGGCGGTGAAATCGGTATCGGCACGCGCACTGCAGGAGCAGGGACTCGAAGGCGATGCCTTCGTCAACGCGCTGGCACGTGCGCGGGAAGGCGCCCTGCACGACCATCGCGAACACTGGAGACAGACTCATGGTGCCGAAAGTGACTGACGACAAGGTCGTACTGCTGACGGGGGCGGCCCGGCGGCTCGGCGCCGCCACCGCCACCGAACTCCACCAGCGCGGCTGGCGCATCCTGTTGCACTGCCGGCATGCACGCGACGAAGCGGATGCCCTCGCGGCCGCACTCAATGCACAGCGGGCGGAGTCCTGCCGCGTGCTGGTCGCGGACCTGGCCCGCGACGACGAGATCACGCGCCTCGCAGCAGAGGCCTCCGCCGTATGGGGGCAGGTCGACGCGCTCATCAACAACGCCTCCAGCTTTTATCCCACTCCCGTCGGCACCGCGACACCCGCGCAATGGGACGACCTGTTTTCCAGCAATGCCCGCGCGCCCTTCTTTCTCGCGCAGGCGCTGCGGCCGACACTGCGCCAGCAGCGGGGCGCCATCGTCAACATGGTCGACATTCACGCCAGTCGCCCGCTGAAGGACCACACGCTCTACTGCATGGCAAAGGCGGCCAACCACATGCTGGTGGAATCACTGGCGCGCGAACTGGCGCCGGAAATACGTGTGAACGGCGTGGCGCCCGGCGCCATCCTGTGGCCTTCCTCGGGCATGCCGGACGCGGAGGCACAGGCGCGATCGCTGGCCAGCATTCCCCTGGGACGAATGGGTAGCCCGCTGGATATCGCGCGGACGATCGCCTTCCTGCTGTGCGATGCGCCCTATATCACGGGGCAGATCATTGCGGTGGATGGCGGACGAAGCCTGTAGGCGCGAACGTCAGGCTGGCCGCTGGTACGCGGCCAGCAGCGCCCGATACGACTCGGGAATCGGCTCACTCTTTTGTGTCGTGTAATTGAAAAACACCTGCACGGCCTCACCTCGCGCCACGCACACACCCTCCTGCCAGGCTTCCTGCTCAACCACGAAGGACGAGTTGCCGATGCGGCCGATCCAGCTGCGTACCTCGACTTCCTTGCCGTAATGGGTCTGGGCGACGTAGTCGATGGCGACGCGCGCCAGGATAAGGTTCCACATGCCAAGTTCGAGGCCGGGATTGAACAGCCGGAATACCGGTTCGCGCGCAGCCTCGAACCAGTTGGACAGTACCGTGTTGTTGATGTGACCGAGCGCATCGGTCTCGTAAAAGCGCGGCGTCACCTTCATGGTGAACATGCTTACTCCTCGCCGCCATCCAGCGGAAATTCGATAAGCCAGAGTTTCTGGCGGGATTTGTCGTAGGCCTCCCAGTGCTCCAGAAAGGGACGCACGGTTTCGGGATGCCGGTCATTGGGTGCGATGTCGGCCAGCGGACGCAGCACGAATGCATTTTTCAGGATTTCATCGCGCGGCAGCTGCACGCCGTCGATTTCGCCACAAGCATTGCCGTAGGTGAGGATGTCGATATCCAGCGTACGAGGTGCGAATTTCGGCCCGTTGCGAACGCGGCCATTGGCGTCCTCGATGCCGCGCAGGAATGCCGAAAGCTCGCCCACGGGCAGTTCGGTGTCGATGCCGACCACGAGATTGAAGAAATGGCTGCCGGCAAAGCCGACGGACTCGCTCTCATAGACGGGCGAGACCAGCAGCATCCCGAAGGCCTCTTCCAGCGCATGCAGGGCCGACCGGATATGGGTCTCGCGATCGATATTGCTGCCGAGGCCGAGATAGACGCGCGGCATCAGGCGACTCCGCCACGTTCGATGACGACGCCGACATCCTTTGCCCCGCGGACGGCGCCCGGCTTGGACAGGCGCAAGCGCAGCCAGGGCACACCGAACTCGTCACGCACGATGGCGGCAATCTTTTCCGCCAGGGTCTCCACAAGGAGGAACTCGGAGGACTCGACAAAGGCGATAAGGCGCTTGGCCACGGACTTGTAGTCCAGGGCGTCGGCAATGTTGTCGCTGGCAGCGGCCGGGCGGATGTCGAAGGCCATCTCCAGGTCGATGCTCACAGTCTGGCGGATGCGACGCTCCCACTCGAAGATGCCGATGACGGTGTCGATCTTGAGGTCGCGGATGTAGACGATGTCCATTCAGGTCTCTCGGAAGAGGCAGCAGGCCAAAAAGGCGCTCACAGCAGGCAGACTTGTGACCCCGGCGCCCCTATGATCGGGGCAGCCACCAACCGAGCCGGGATTCGCCACCATGCCGCCAGAGCTGATTGCCACAGGGACGCTGATTTTCGCCTATCTGCTGGGCTCTGTCTCCACAGCCATCATTGTCTGCCAGTTGCTCGGGCTTCCCGACCCGCGCACAGAGGGGTCGCACAACCCCGGCGCGACCAATGTACTGCGGCTCGGTGGCAAGGGCCCGGCCATCCTGACCCTGCTCGGCGACATGCTGAAAGGGGTGGTCCCGGTCCTCATCGCCAAATACGGCCTGCATCTGGCGCCTGCCTGGGCGGCGGCCGCCGGCTTCGCTGCCTTCCTTGGCCACCTGTTCCCTGTATTCTTCCATTTCGAAGGCGGCAAGGGCGTGGCCACGGCACTCGGCATCCTGATGGTGCTGCACTGGCCGCTGGGCTTGTCGGTCATTGCATTGTGGGTGATTGCCTTCGGCGCCACGCGCATCTCGTCGCTGGGCTCGATTGCCGGCTTCGTGGCGGCCCCCTTCCTGTGCGCCTACATGGCGCCGGATTATCTGCTCGGGGTAAGCCTCATGAGTGTCGTCCTGCTCAGTCGGCACCATCGCAACATTCGTGCGCTGATCCGGGGCGAAGAGCGCCGTTTCAGCCGGAAAAAGGACAAGGCAGCCGACCCGTCGGCAGGCCCGGACTCACCCCGCGCGGAATGACGCGGGCGCCGCGAGCCTTACAAGGAAAACAACAATAAGGGAGTATCCCGATGCAGGACTACGGAATCGTTTTTTCTGGCGGACTCTGCGATGGCGTCTCGATGGAAGAAGCGCGCGACAACCTGGCGCGCCTGCTCCGCATCCAGGACCCCGAGCGACTGAACCGCCTCTTCAGCGGCACGCCGATTGTTCTCAAGAAGGGCCTCGACGAGACGCAGGCCAGCCGCTATGAGCAGGCGTTGCGCCAGGCCGGCGTGCGCTGTGATCGGCGGCGTTTTGCGGCGGCCACGCCGGCTACGACTACCGCTTCCGCTTCGGCTACGGCATCGCCTGCCGCCTCGTCTTCGCAGCGAACGATCGCGGCGTCACCGTCTGCGACTGCACAGCCGTCCTCACCCGGCACCGCAACGGCACCCCTTGCCCTTCATGCGACAGGCACAGAAGCATCGTCTTCCGCTGCGCGTCACTTTGCCGATACGGTGACGCCTGCCAAGGCGGGACAACCGCCGTCGAACCCGGGGACGCCCGTCACACGCACGCTGAGTCTGGAGCCGCTAGCGCTGGTCCCGACGGAGGAAGCGCCCTCGCCCGCCGCTGCGGCCCCTGATGACGCGCCCGTCCGCCCGTTTGCCACGCCGTCCGCCACGGGCATGAGAACCGCGACGTCATCGACGGGAACGTCTTCTTTTGCCACACCTGCGATGGCAACAGGCGCCGCAGGAACGGTGACAACTTCCACACGTCCCGCGGCTATCGGCGTAACGGGGGAAGCCGCTCCCATGCGGAACGTGGTCGTCAAAGGCAGCGGCGCCGGCTATGGCGACAGCTCCATCATTCCTGATGAAATCCGCGGACTGTGCTGGGGAGGATTTTTCATGCCCTGGATCTGGGGCGGCTTCAACGGCGTGCGCATTACCTTCCTGGCCCTGCCTGGCATGGGCATCCTGCGTCGCCTGCTGCCACGTCCGATCCTGATCGGCGTGTCGCTGCTGCTGTCGATCTTCATGTTGTTCAAGGGACGCGAGCTGGCCTGGCAGAACCGCCCCTGGGATAGCGCAGAACATTTCAACCGGGTACAGCGCCGCTGGACCATGGCCGGTCTCGGCTTTGCGGTGATTCTGGCGCTGCTGATTCCCTCCTGCGTGGCACGCGAAAAGAAACAGGAAGCGGCCATGGCCGCAGAGATGGCACGACTGGAGTCCGAGCGCGCCAACTCCGGTGACGAACCGGCGCTGCAGGCCCGTGAGGCCACGCTGAATTCCATGCAGGATCCGATGGACGCGACGCCACCGGGTGACGACGCCAACGCGACCAATCCCTGACGCCGGTCCGCGTGCCAGGAAGCGGCGACGCGTCGCGGGACGCTTTCTCTATCTGATGAAAAACAAAAAGGCCCTTAGCGGGCCTTTTTGTTTTTCAGGGATTGTCAGGCGCCGGGGGCCTTCAGCTCGACCATCGGCCAGCGTGCCCGCACAGTGACACCCATGCCCTCGTGCTCACCGGCCAGAAGGCGTTGCGTGCCGGCGAAGGCGATCATCGCGCCGTTATCCGTACAAAACGGCAGTGCAGGGTAGAACACCTCGGCCCGCCGACGCGCCACCATGTCGGCCAGCGTGGCACGCAGCCGCTTGTTGGCGGAGACGCCGCCGGCCACCACCAGCCGCCTTACACCGGTTTCCTTGAGTGCGCGCTCGCATTTGCGCGCGAGCGTGTCCACTGCGGCGGCCTGGAAACTGGCCGCAATGTCGGCGTGCTTCTCGGGATAATCTGCCGTGGTCTTCAGGGCATTCATCACCGACGTCTTGAGTCCGCTGAACGAAAAATCCAGACCCGGGCGATCCAGCATCGGGCGCGGAAAGTCGAAGCGCTCCGGATTCCCTTCCTCGGCCAGTCGTGCCACGGCCGGACCGCCGGGATAGTCCAGCGCCAGCATCTTGGCAACCTTGTCGAACGCTTCGCCCGCCGCATCGTCAATGGACTCGCCCAGCAACTGATAGCGGCCAATGCCGTCCACGCGCATGAGTTGGGTGTGTCCGCCCGACACCAGCAGGGCGACGAACGGAAAGCCCGGCGGGGTGGGTTCGAGCATGGGCGCCAGCAGGTGTCCCTCCATGTGGTGCACGCCCACGGCGGGAATGCCGAGACTCCAGGCCAGGCTGCGACCGAATACCGCCCCCACCATGAGGGCGCCGGCAAGGCCGGGGCCGGCCGTGTAGGCCACGCCGTCGAGTTCCTGCAGCGTGGTGCCGGCGGCTGCCAGGAGCTCACGCAGCAGCGGGATCAGCTTGCGGACATGGTCGCGCGAGGCCAGCTCCGGCACGACACCACCGTAGTCGGCATGGAGGTCGATCTGGCTGTAGAGGCGGTGTGCCAGCAGGCCTTGCTGGCTGTCATAGACGGCAACGCCGGTCTCATCGCAGGAGGTTTCGATACCCAGGACACGCATGGCGGGACAGGCTTCCTCTAGAATGGGGGGCGACGGGCCGGCATCTTAGCGGGGACCGGTCGTTGCGGCCAGTCAGGGGGCTTGCCCGGGACAGGGGGAGTGGCTAGAATCGGCGCCCTTGTCCGGGGACCCGCTCCTGCCGGGCCCCTAACAGTATCGAAATTAAGGTGAGCTGAATGCCGTCCGTGAAAGTCAAAGAAGGCGAGCCGTTTGACGTTGCCCTGCGTCGCTTCAAGCGCTCTTGCGAAAAGGCCGGTGTGCTGGCTGACGTGCGCAAGCGCGAGTTCTACGAAAAGCCGACCCAGGAACGCAAGCGCAAGGCCGCTGCCGCGGTGAAGCGCCATGCCAAGAAGCTGGCTCGCGAAAACATGAAGACGACCCGCCTCTACTAAGAGACGGCGCGACTTCCCGGTCCTGGCGACCGGCGCAAAAGCGGCACTTCGGGTGCCGCTTTTCATTTGTGGATCATGGTGTTTCGCGACTGAGGCCGCTCCTGCGGGCGGTTTTCGGTGGCAGTAGCCAGTGGCCGTGGTGCGTAGCGGTTGTTGGTGGTGGATCGTGGTGGTTGGTGCGATTGATTGATTCCAGGAGGGTGTCGTTGTGTCGGAACTCAAAGCGAAGCTGATGGAAGCGATGAAGGACGCCATGCGCGCCCAGGACAAGGAGCGCCTCGGGGTGATCCGCATGGCCACTGCCGCCCTCAAGCAGATCGAAGTGGATGAACGGGTCGAGCTTGATGATGCTCGCGTACTCGCCACCCTGGAAAAGCTGATCAAGTCACGCCGCGAATCGGCCGCCGCCTTCGAAGCGGGGGGACGTCCTGAACTCGCCGCCAAGGAAAACGCCGAGATCGTCGTGCTGCAGTCCTTCCTGCCGGCACAATTGTCAGAAGGCGAGATCGACGCCCTCGTTGCCGAAGCCATTGCCGAAACCGGCGCTGCCTCCGCGCGCGACATGGGCAAGGTGATGAACGTGCTGCGTCCGAAGCTGGCGGGCCGTGCCGATACCGGGGCGGTGTCGCAGAAGGTGAAGGCGCGTCTGGGCTGATAATTGCCGGTCCGAGTTGTCGGGGTCGTTCGGCGGCGGGCGGTGATTCGCCTTGCTGCAACCGCCCCGGGACCTATCTTCCCGTTAAGGGCAAGCGGTCATCCCCCTCCCCCGGAAGGAAGTGAGCCCCTGTTGCGGCTGAGGTAGGCTTGATGGCCTGGGCCGCTCCGGATGCGATGATGGCGGCGGCACGGGGCTTTTACGAATCACTCGGACTCATCATGGCGTACGGCCGCATTCCTGAAGCGTTCATCGATGACGTGCTGCTGCGTGCGGACATTGTCGATCTCGTCGACAGCCGCGTGAAGCTGAAAAAGGCCGGGAAAAACTACAGCGCCTGCTGCCCCTTTCACCGGGAGAAAACCCCTTCGTTTACAGTGAGCCGCGAGAAGCAGTTCTACTACTGCTTCGGCTGTGGCGCATCGGGCAATGCCATCAGTTTCCTGATGGAGTACGAGCACAAGGGCTTTCTCGACGCGCTCAAGGACCTCGCCCAGCGCGTCGGCCTGGAAGTGCCCGACACGCGCGACCCGGATGCCCCGCCGCGCGAATCGCACCAGGGTCTTTACGACATGCTGGAGCGGGCGGCTCAGTACTTCGAGCAACAGCTGCGCCAGCATCGCGACAAGGACAAGGCGGTGCGCTACTTCAAGAAGCGCGGCCTTACCGGACAAATCGCCAAGCATTACCGTCTTGGCTATGCACCTGCCGGCTGGGACAATCTCGTCGGCACACTCGGCAGCGATGCCGAATCCCGCCAGACCCTGCTCACGACCGGGCTCGTGATCCAGCGTGACGGCAGTGATCGCGTCTACGACGCCATGCGCGACCGCGTCATCTTTCCCATCCGCGATTTCCGCGGCCGCGTGATCGCCTTCGGTGGCCGCGTGCTCACCGACGAAAAACCCAAATACCTGAACTCGCCCGAATCCCCCGTCTTCCACAAGGGACAGGAGCTCTACGGCCTGTACGAGGCGCGGCAGGCGCCCGGCAAGCTGGAGCGCGTGATCGTGGTCGAGGGCTATATGGACGTGGTGGCGCTGGCGCAGTACGGCATCACTTATGCCGTGGCCACCCTGGGTACAGCGACCAGCACCACCCATGTCGAGCGGCTGTTCCGCCTTGTGCCCGAGATCGTGTTCTGTTTCGACGGCGACGCGGCCGGGCGCAAGGCCGCCTGGCGCGCGCTGGAATCCGCCCTGCCCGCCCTGGTTGATGGCAAGAGCGCGAGCTTCCTGTTCCTGCCCACCGATGAAGATCCCGACTCGCTGGTCCGCAAGGAAGGCAAGGACCGCTTCGTCGACCGCATGATCAACGAAGCGGAGCCGCTGGCTGATTTCCTGATGCGCCATCTTGGCGAGGGCCTGAAGCTCGACAGCCTGGAAGGTCGCTCGCGTCTTGCGATGCTCGCCAAACCGCTGGTGGCCACCCTGCCCGACGGCCTGTATCGCGAGATGCTGCTCGGCCGCCTGGCAGAGCTCACCCATCTGGAGCGCGACACCTTGCGCGCGGCGGTGCTTGAGACCACGCCGATCGCCGCCACCCGTCCTGCCTCCCCTGTCCCGGCCGGTAGCAGCGCCGGGGGGACTGCAGTGCCAGCGTCCGCTGATTTCGCGCCTCCTGACGCCGAGGGTTTCGGACCGCCCGGCTGGTTTGGCGAGGACGAAGACGACGACTATGGTTATGGGGAATCTCGCGGGGGCTTCGGTGGCAAGGGCAAGCCATGGGGCCGTGGGGGCGCCGGGAAAGGTCGGGGCTTCGGTGAGCGGCGCTTTGGTCGCGAACGTCCCCGTCGCCCGGCCGCGCAACGCCCGCCGGCCGTCGGCCTGGCAGAACGCGCCGTGCGCCTGCTCCTGCAGGATCCTGCCCAGGCACAGCTGACCAACCCGGCGGAGGTGTTGTCCTGGGGCCAGGCACCCGACTCCCTGCTGGTGCAGTTGCTGGAGGTGCTGGCGGCCAACCCGGGCATCAGTACGCCGGCGCTGCTGGGCCTCTGGCACGGCAGTCCGCAGGGCGACGAGCTCGGCAGCCTGGCGGCCAGCGAGTTCCTGACACCCCACACGGGCGTGGACCGGGAATTCCAGGACCTGCTCCGGCAACTGCGGATGGAGTCCCTGCAGGCGCAGCTTGCGAGTGCCCACGGGCGGCTGAGCCAGCTCACGGACTTCGCGCTGGCCCGCACCGAGCTCGCCGAAATCGAGCGGATCAAGACCGAACTGGAGCGCCTCCGGCGCCTGGCCGCCGCCGGTAGCGACGGCCAGGATGCTTGAAAATCAGGCAGATAGCCCCATTTCGCTAACAGGCCCAACCGACAATCGGCTGGCCGCCTCCCTGACCGGGCGCTATAATCCCGCGCTTGCCTTTTTACCGTCGTTCCCCGCGAGGCGCCTTGATGAGCACTGACAAAGAGAAGCAGAAATCCCAACTCAAAGAGCTCATTGCCAAAGGCAAGGAGCAGGGATATCTCACCTATGCCGAGGTGAACGACCACCTGCCCGAGTCAGTGACCGAAACCGAACAGATCGAAGACATCATCCAGATGCTCAACGACCTCGGCATTCCGGTCCACGAACGCGCGCCTGAAGCCGACGATCTGCTGCTGGATGAAAAGCCGGAAGCGTCCGACGACGATGTCGCCGCCGAAGAAGCCGCCGCCGTGCTGGCCTCCGTGGAAAACGAACCCGGCCGCACCACCGACCCGGTCCGCATGTACATGCGTGAAATGGGCACCGTCGAGCTGCTCACCCGCGAAGGCGAAATCGCCATCGCCAAGCGCATCGAAGAAGGCATTCGCGAAGTCCTCAACTCCATGACCTACTGGCCGGGTGCGGTCGCCGGCATGATCGAGGAGTTCGACAAGTTCGAAGCGGGCGAACGCCGCCTGGCCGACATCATCGCCGGCTACCTTGATCCGGATGACGACGGCAATGCCGCCCCGCCGCCCGAAGTCGACGACGAAGCGGCGCTCGAGCAGCTCGGCGCCAAGGGCAAGCCCGGTGCCAAGGCCGCCGCCGAGGAAGCGGAAGAGGAAGAGGAAGGCGACAGTGACGACGAGGAAGAAGGCGACAGCGGCCTTGATCCCGTGCTTGCCACCGAGCGCTTCAACAATCTGAAGAAGATCTACGCCAAGGCCCAGGCCTCGCTGAAGAAGAGCGGCCCGGAGAGCAAGGCCTTCCTGAAGAACATGGAAGAGCTGGCCGAACAGTTCACCATCTTCAAGCTGACGCCGCGCCTGTTCGACGGCATCACCAACCAGATCCGCAGCGTGCTGGACGACGTCCGCGCACAGGAACGTGCCATCATGGCCTCCTGCGTGAAGCGTGCCCGCATGGACCGCAAGCACTTCGTCGAAACCTTCCCGGGCAATGAGACCAACGTGGAATGGGTCGACGCCCAGATCGCCACCAAGAAGCCCTTCGCCAAGGGCCTCGACGCCTACCGTGACGACATCCTGCGCTCGCAGCGCCGCCTGCTCGCCATCGAGGAAGAAGTCGGCCTCTCCATTGCCGACATCAAGGAAATCAACCGCCGCATGAGCGTGGGCGAAGCCAAGGCCCGCCGCGCCAAGAAGGAAATGGTCGAGGCCAACCTGCGTCTCGTGATTTCCATCGCCAAGAAGTACACCAACCGTGGCCTGCAGTTCCTCGACCTCATCCAGGAAGGCAACATCGGCCTGATGAAGGCCGTGGACAAGTTCGAGTACCGCCGCGGCTACAAGTTCTCGACCTATGCCACCTGGTGGATCCGCCAGGCCATCACGCGCTCGATCGCGGACCAGGCCCGCACCATCCGCATTCCGGTACACATGATCGAAACGATCAACAAGCTGAACCGCGTGTCGCGCCAGATGCTGCAGGAAATGGGTCGCGAGCCGACGCCGGAAGAACTCGGCAAGCGTCTCGACATGCCCGAAGACAAGGTGCGCAAGGTCCTCAAGATCGCCAAGGAGCCCATCTCGATGGAAACCCCCATCGGCGATGATGAAGACTCCCACCTTGGGGATTTCATCGAGGACACCACCATGGAGTCCCCGATCGATGCCGCCACCGCCGAAGGCCTGCGCGAAGCCACCCGCGAAGTGCTGGCCAACCTGACCGCCCGCGAAGCCAAGGTGCTGCGCATGCGTTTCGGTATCGACATGAACACGGACCACACGCTGGAAGAAGTCGGCAAGCAGTTCGACGTGACCCGCGAGCGTATTCGCCAGATCGAAGCCAAGGCCCTGCGCAAGCTGCGCCACCCGTCCCGGTCGGAGCATCTGCGCTCCTTCCTCGACAGCGAATAAGCCGCTGGCGTTGTGAAAAAAAGGGCATCCCACGGGATGCCCTTTTTTTGAGTGGCGGTCAGTCCCCCCGCGCGCGCCCCATTGCGTCGGGACTCAGCAAAGTCGGCGAGAGCGGTTCAGCCCGGGCTTTTCGCGAAGCCGCATTCCGCTATACTCGCGCCTCCTTCGTAGAAGGGCCTGTAGCTCAGCCGGTTAGAGCAGAGGACTCATAATCCTTTGGTCCTGGGTTCAAGTCCCAGCGGGCCCACCATCTAAAGAACCGCGCTTTGCAGGCTGGGACTCCCTGCCCTGCGCGACCACGCGCAGGGCGCTACGGCGGGGCAACGCAGTGCGTTGCCAAACCCCGCCTTCGCCCCAGCGGGCCCACCATCTCACGAGCTACACTTTTCAGGCAGGAACTCGCCGCCCTGCGCGGGCACGCGCGCGGCGGACCCATCATCTCGCGAGCCATGCGTTGCCGGGCGAGACCTCCCGCCTGACCGCGGAGGAGCGGTGACATGAACTGGCTGGCCCACGCCTGGCTGGCGGGCCCCGACCCGGAGTCGCGACTCGGCAACCTGCTGGCGGACCTGACGAAGGGTGAAGACCGCGCCGGTCTCGCTCCCGGCGTATTGCGCGGCATTGCCCATCACCAGTCCATCGATGCCTTTACGGACAAGCACCCCGTCGTCCTGCAGAGCCGCCGCCGCATCGATGCGGATTACCGGCGATATTCGGGCATTCTGGTCGACATCTTTTACGACCACATTCTCGCGAACGAGTGGGAGCGTTACAGCGATATGCCGCTCACTGCCTTCACGGCACAACTCTATGACGACATCGCCCCGCTGCTTCCTTCAGTGCCGTCAGTCCAGCGGCACCACCTGGAGCGCCTGATCGAGTGGGACATTCTTGCGGCTTACAGGGATCTGGATGGCGTCGAACACGCGCTGCGGCAGATCAGCCAGCGGCTGAACGCGCGACGACCGGGCGTCGTCGTGCTTGAGGCGAGCCTGCCACAGCTGGTTGACCACTATGCGGACCTCTCTGCGGATTTCGCCGAATTCTTTCCGCAACTGGACGAGCACGCGCAAAGCAGTCTGTTGCTCCCCGGGCAGACAGCCCGCCACCTGCCGCGGTAACGTCCCCTGATGCCTCCCTCCGGCAGAGCGGCGGCCGATAGCGTCGGTGGCCGGGATAGCCGGGCCTTTTGCCGGGCAAGAGCTAAACTGCATACAGGTAGTTCACGTCAGTGAGGCGGCTCCGGGATTTCAGCCCCGACGCAGGGAGCGAACGGCCGTCGGCATGGGCGACATGATCGGGGAGGCGCCATGAAAGACATCCTTTCCGCAGTCGAAAGGGCGGCGAAACGACGGGGGATGCCGGAGCAAGTCGAGATCCGGGATTACTGCCTGAGCACCCGGCAGTCCTTGCGGGCCTACTGCAATCGGATGGCCTTGTCACTGGCACAGGGCTTTCATGCGGGCGAGCTCAGCTATGCCTTCTGCGACGAGTCCCTGAACATCCTGTTCAATTTCATCATGGAGCCGCAGTTCCTCGATACGGCAGAGGGCATGCCGCAGCCCGCCTTCGAGATTTTCCAGGCCTTTGACACGGCCGAGTACTACCGGGGTAGTGAGCCCCCCGAGGTGGACCCGGTGGAGCAATACACACGTCCGCGGATTGCCGAGATCCTGGTACGGCTGGCCGCGGCGTGACGATTGGCACCCGCCCGACCTGAGTCGACCGGAAATGGCCTCCTCAACGGTGTGTCCTCCGACGGTCGTCCTAACCCGGAGCACTCGTCGTGCATTCCTGCCGCCCGGGTACCCGCCGGGAAAGCGCCGCAGAGCCGGACTAAGCTTGTAGAAAGGCTGCGCCTGCGGGGCGGCCATCATGGACGGGCAAGGGGGAGACGGCCATGCGTATCGAGAACCGGGGTAACCATTTCGAGATCAGCGTCGCCATCGAGGAAGACCATTCGCTTCCCAGTCTGGAGGACGCCTATCTTTCGCTGGAGTTCAGCTCGCATGGCTTTTCCGGCGCCAACGAACTGTGGGTAACGTCACCGGCATTGGTCGCTTTCTGCTGCCAGTTGCTTGAGCTGGCGCGAAAGCAGGAGGGCGAAGCGCTGCTGGAGTCGCGGCTGCCGGGCGAGTTGCGTCTGCGCGTCTATGCGACGTCGCCGGGTGGACCCCTGGCCATCGAAGGTGACACGGGCTATACGGTCGATACGCCGCATGGGGGCTTCTGGCATGAAGCGCGTTTCGGCTTCGAGTTCGAGCCCTGGCAACTGGTGACAGCAATCCGGCAACCGTGGATACAGGCACATGCGGCGTGGGCAGCAATGGCTTCCACGTCGGCGGCT